>PKEB01000019.1 GCA_002863125.1 Flavobacteriales bacterium | reverse complement strand
GTTTCTGGTAATACAGCTGTCGGCGGTACCATGGATGTGACGGGGGCAGCGGCGTTAGGTAGCACACTCGACGTCAGCGGGGCAACAGGTGTTGATGGAGATTTTGATGTGGCGACCAATAAATTCACCGTAAGTGCTGTTTCTGGTAACACAGCTGTCGGAGGCACCATGGCTGTGACGGGGGCAGCGACGTTAGGTAGCACACTCAACGTTAGCGGAGCGACAACTGCCAGCGGCACCATGGCTGTGACGGGAGCAACAACGTTAGGTAGTACACTCAACGTTAGCGGAGCGACAACTGCCAGCGGCACCATGGCTGTGACGGGGGCAACAACGTTGAGTAGCACACTCGACGTCAGCGGAGCAACAGGTGTTGATGGAAATTTTGATGTGGCGACCAATAAATTCACCGTAAATGCTGTTTCTGGTAACACCGCTGTCGGCGGCACCATGGACGTGACGGGGGCAGCAACATTAAACGGTCAGGTAACGATTAACGGTAATGCAGCCAGTTCGTACGGCGCGTCTGACCAATCGCCCGCTCTCATAATAGACCTAGCTGGTAGCGCGCCCCACAGAAATTCAAATTACATTCAATTTGAGGCTGGTGACATTGTGCACGGTCGAATTGAGGGTATGAATATGACACAAGAATGGGCTTCTTATGGGACGGCGTTCCTAAACGTACTCACTAGTAGCGCCGGAGCATTGATTGGACCAGTCGTGAATTCAGGTATGGGTATGATTGAAGGCGCCACAGACGTTAATGACAACAATGCCGCCTACGATGTATACTCCAGCGGCCAAGCACCAGGCGATGCTTTGAGTGACTTGCTCGGTGTATTTACGACGGACTTTGGAATAGGATTAGTCGACGGGTCAATTACGTTGGTTAAAGACATCATCAGTGCCATAGTAGAAATTTGGGGTTGCTTCTACTTAGGAGCTGGTGCAGATGATTTGGCTACCACTTTAGTTGATGTAATTGATGACGCTGCTAGTCTTGGGCTCCATGTTTACGGATCATACGGATGGACTGGAAGTGGAGTTGGAAATGGGGGTGTTGCATTCGAAAGCTGTGGAGCCGACTATGCCGAATGGCTGCAAAAAGCCGATCCGACTGCTATTTATACTCCCGGCGACGTGCTTGGAGTTTCAGCGGGGGAAGTCGGGAAAGAAATAGAAAATCCAGAGCGTTACATGGTCGTTTCTACTAATCCAACAGTAATTGGGGCGATGCCTGGTCAAGAAGCAACGTCAGCATACTCCCAGATTGCATTCATGGGTCAGGTTCCAACGAAAGTTCTGGGTGAAGTTGAGCGTGGTGACTTCATTTTGCCATCTGGCAACAACGACGGTTACGGAGTTGGCGTTCACCCCTCAGAAATGCAGACAAGTGATTACAAGTGGATCATAGGAACTGCATGGAGTGAAAGTCAGCCAGGAGCAATGACATCCGTTGTAAATGTCGCTGTCGGCTTGAACGAAAACGAAGTGACACGACAAGTTGAAAAAATTGAAGCTTCAGTGGTGAAAATTGAAAACGCTCTAGCACGTCTCGACCCTACTTATACTCCCTCAGTCACTCAAAGCAACTCTACACCACGAATTGCTGCGAACACGCTACAGTCGCAAAAGGTTGGCGCCATTGCAGCTAACATGAAGATGCAAGGTGGAGACAAAAAGAAAGAAGCTCAGATTAAAGCAATTTTTAATAACGCTCAAAAATTAGCCCAAGACGCCGGCGTTGATCTAAACAGCTTGCCATACCTAGCAGAAGTTTTTGAGGACCCATTGAATGTGAGTGTACGCGAAAACGCAATCGCTCGGTTGAATGAAAGACAAGCGCAGCTCCAATTCATCCAAAAAGAACTCAAGCGAAATGTAAAATCCAGCGAGAAATCAGAAGGAAGGGATGAAACCGTCGAGGCTGCCGACCCGTTCATTCTCCTTCAACCGCAAAAGTAATAGTACCAATTATGAGACATTTAATATCCATAATTCTTATCGCCAGTTTACTGAGTGTTTTGCCGAATAGTCCTGGAGTTTTTGGTCAGGATAATGTCAATGATGACGGCTTTGGGCTCAGTCAGAGCGAACAGGATATCCTTATTAACTTCGGTGATTTGATTGACTTTGCAGCAATTTGGGATACGTTCGAGGGAGTGGTAAATGCTCTCGAATCTACAATTAATACACTGGCATCTACTGTAGGGGATTGGGTGAGTGACGTCGGTGACACACTGTCTGATGTAGCTAGCACAATATCCGAGGTATTAGACTTTCAAGGCATAGTAGACGGCCTGGACGACATCGTAGGCGGCCTGCAAAGTACTGTAGGGGATTGGGTGAGTGACGTCGGTGACACACTGTCTGATGTAGCTAGCACAATATCCGAGGTATTAAACTTTCAAGCCATAGTAGACGGCTTGGAAACCCTCGTTCAAGGCCTGGAAGATACCGTGAATTTTCTGGAAGGCTTAAATCCATTCGGCATGATTCTCAGTGATAATGACGATGCGGACCTCTCTACCTTTTCGGAAGAAGGTGAATATATCAACAACGACTTCGTTAATGCCGAAGAAGATGGAGAGGACACGTACGAAGATGGAGAGGACACCTACACTTCGCCACTTAATACCGATGGGTTTGATGTTTTTCTTTTAAACCCTCAAGGAAACGAATCTGAGGCCAATGGCTCTCTGATTATTTTGACAAACCCAAATGCGACGCTCACTGACGAGGCCAGCGACTATTATTCGTCAGCCTCAGAGGGTAATGCTTGGGGAGAGCTGTGGGTAAACCCGACCATTATTGATCCTGTTTTTGAGGGTCAGGTAAATGGCCTAACTCCCGGAAGTTTTGGATTGGACCAGGTCGACAACACTGCAGATCTCGACAAACCTATTTCGCTTGCTCTAGAGCAAGCGCTGCTTCAAAAGATTCAATTAGTTGACGATACTCCTGTTACAAGCAATTCCCCCTGCCAAATAGGAGAGGTTTACAGCAGCGCTGAATACTTCTATGTCTGCGTCGCTGAGAACACGTGGAAGCGTACCAATTTAGATTCCGCTTGGTGATGAAAAATTTAATTTTCGTGCTTTGCATGGCTTTTCTAACGTGCTTCGGACTGGACTGCCGTGCGCAGGAGTCCACGGACGATGATAACTTCGGTTTGACCTCCTCTGAACAATCTATTCTCGAGGCATTTGGGTCAGCCTTCGATATGATTGCCAACTGGTTTGATCTTGAGACATTAAGTAATACGGTCGAAAGTGGTTACACCCTCGTATCGTCTACATTCGATGATCTAGGTAACTCTTTCACTGAACTAGTTGATGATTGGGGTATTCTTGATGGAGCCATTGATTTCTTCGAATCCACTGTATCTGCGGTTGAAAGTGTTTACACCTCCGTATCATCTGCATTCAATGATCTAGGTAACTCTTTCACTGATCTAGTTGATGATTGGGGTATTCTTAATGGAGCCATTGATGTCTTCGAATCCACTGTATCTGCGGTTGAAGATTTAGTTGCTTTTGTTCAAGGGCTTGCTGACACAGTTGGGGGCTGGTTGGATGATGTCCTCAACGGAGTTGGCGGTTTTGTGAACGATGCAGGAGAATGGGTAGCCGATGTCGCTGGAGATGTTGTTGATGGTGTTGGGGATGTCGTTGGAGATGTTGTTGATGGTGTTGGGGATGTCGTTGGAGACGTTATTGGTGGTATTGGCGGCTTATTTGGAGGGATGATTTTGGCTGACAATGGTGAGCCATTTCCCATTGAAGCATCTGTAAACAATGAGGATGTTTCGGACTACAATAACGATGAGCCGACAACTGCTTTTTTGCCTCCAAACGGCGTTAGCTCCATTGGCACACCACCACAACCAAATCAAAGCCAAGAGTCCTATACCATTGCAAATTTTTCAGAGGCTGATATTTACCAAAATCCGATAATCATTCACCCTATTTTTAGCGGCCAGTTTCCTGAATGGAGTCTTGTTGACTTCAATGCACACAACATTGATAACACTCCTGATATCTTAAAGCCAGTATCCTCAGCGCAACAAGAAGAATTGTCTCAGTTTCCAACGTGGGCATCAGCGCCACTTTATTCCAATGATGTTGGATCAGAGGGAGCTATCGCTTTTGATGAAAGTTACTTTTATGCTTACAATAACGGCGCATGGAACCGTGTGGCTTTAGCTTCATGGTAATCGGTCAACAAATGGACCAAAGGATTTCCTTGAAATAGTGGTTCTGGACCGCGAAACGCTAGACTACCAGTCCTTAAAAACCTCGTGACTCGAAATCGTCACGAGGTTTTTACTTTCTTACCTTGGTATTTCGGCGAATTCGGAGGCAATTCAGCTGTGACCAATTTCAATTCAACTAGATATCATGAACGGACTTCGCATAACCAATTGGTTTTTTGCTCTAATTTTATGTTCGCCGTGTGCCGCTCAAACCGAGGGAAACAACGTCTTTGGCCCGGATCACATCCTCCAGGTCGACATTGATTTTTACAGCCCATCCTATTGGAATGAGCTGCTAACCGAGTACTATGGCGAACAGAATTACATCCCCGCAGCCATCACCATCGCTACCGAAGTTGACACCACCACCCTGGATTCGGTGGGCATCCGGTTGAAGGGCAATTCAAGCATGAACCACCCCGGCAACAAGAAGCCATTCAAGGTGGACTTCAACCGCTTCATTGCGGGCCAAGCCTATGATTTGCTCAAGAAGCTAAATTTCAACAACGGCTTCAAGGACCCGACGTTTGCCCGGGAAAAGGTCTTCTTGGACCTGTGTGAAGACGATGGCGTATTGGCGCCACGGGCCACGTTTGCGGAAGTACGGTACAACGGCGAAGCGTGGGGCTTTTATACGGTCGTGGAACAGATTGACGACCAATTCCTCGACCACAGCATCGGCGACGACGACGGCATGCTCTTCAAGGCCGGATCCAATTTCGGGCCGGGCAGCGACGAAGCGAGCCTCATCTACGAAGGCCCTGACGCCTCGGACTATGGCGATGCCTACGAACTCAAAATGAACGAATCGGACGATTGGTCGGATTTCATTGGGTTCATCGAATTCATCAATACGGCCTCAGACGAGCAATTCGAAAACGAACTCGGTGAGCACCTCGATTTACAGGCATATCTGCGTTCGGCGGCGTTGGACAACCTGTTCGCCAACTTGGACAGCTATACCCTCTCCGCACGCAATTACTACCTCTATCAGAATACCACCCTCGGGCGCTGGCAATGGATTAAGTGGGACTGCAATGAGACGTTTGGAAGCTATGCTTTTGGCGTTCCGGGAGATATGACTGAGCTCGATGTGGAATTCGATGGTGGCAATTTCGACCGGCCCTTGCTCGAGCGCATCCTAGCGAACGACAACTTGAAAAATGCCTACTTGGCGGAGATGTGTGAACTCCGGGAGCTCTATTTCAATTCCGAATACCTCGACCCGCGCCTCGATGCCATCCAAGCGCTGATCCAAAGCGCGGTGTACAGCGACGCCAATAAGATGTATTCCAACGCCGACTTCGCGGCCAACTTCGACAATAACCTCGGCACTGGAGGGCCGGGCGGAAGTGGAGGGCCGGGCGGTGCACTCTACGGCCTGCACTCCTTCGTGGCCGATCGCAGCGCGTTTGTGGCCAATGAGGTGGATTGCACGGGGCTGGGTACATCCGGCCTGTCCGACCAGCAGCCTTTTTCAGTGTATCCAAACCCCACTAACGGACGAGTGACCCTCGCTTGGAACGCCACAGGTGAACGCCCCACAATCGAGGTGTACGACCTCCAAGGTCAATTGGTGCGCACCATCAGCACGGCCTCACGGCAATCTTCCTACGACCTCAACCTGCCCCCCGGGCTCTACGTCTTGAATTGTCCGGAATGGGGAACTGATGCCGCTGTCAAGCTGCACATCACACCATAACCGGCCCATAATCTGAACAGCCTGCCGTACGGAGGTTTTCAAGGGATTGCCGAAAATCGTCGCCGAGCAAGCTTCCCCCTTTCCGGTGGCAGAACGGGCACGACATCAAGTCGCCATCGGTATCTACGTAGACCATTTTGTTGCCGGCGGCAAAACAGCCGAGCTTCCGTTGGTAGTATTCATGGTAGATAACCAAGGGGTGGTCTTTGTAAGCATCCGTGTAGGTGTAATCCAGTAACGCCTCCTCCAAAACCGCTTGGTGCTCTGGTTTGAGGAGCACATCTTGCATGGCGTAGTGGCCGACAGCCTTGGGCTCAATCCATTGCACGAAGCCGACTCCGAGGCTTTTCGCTAAGTCCATGAACGCGTCGATGTATTCCCGGTTGGCGTTCTCGCGCGTCACGCACGTCGAAATCGCTGTCAGGTACCCTTGGTCGAGGGCGTGCTTGACCGCCGTGATGGCATCTCGGAAAGACCCTTGTGTTCCGCGGAATTGATCGTGCGCCAGTGGGTCGTAATGGTCGATGCTCACCACCACGCCGTGCGCCCCAGCGCTGCGCAATTCAGCGGCATTGGCTGCGGTAAAATTGAATCCCGAGGTCAGGATCCAAAACTGCGACTTCGATTTGTAGCGCCGGATGGACTCCGCCATTTCCCGCACCCGGAGCATCGGTTCACCGCCCGTGAAAGCGATATTGGTCGCCCCCATCGACTGCAGGTTTTCGATCATGCGGTTGATGTCTTCGGGGCCGATGACCTCTTTCTGGTTGAGGTTGTCCCACTCGAAGCAATGCTCGCATTTGAGCGGGCATTTCTTGGTCACCGACAAAAACACCACGGCCAACTCATGGCCACCGCTGCTATGGGGCACAAGGCGGTTCAGCTCTCCTTTCAAGAAAGGAACATGCAGGGGCGAAGTGTTAGCGGGGATAAACAGCCGCCAATGGTTGCGGCCGGACGCGTTGACGAGTTTCACCACCCGCTTTCCCCCGGAGGCAAGGGCACGGTGCTCTCTCAATCGAGCGATCACCGCCCGAATTCCGGCGGGCGAACGGTAAGCTTGCACGGCGGTCCACACATTGATGGCCTGCTGGCGCAGCCGAATCAATCGCGCTTCTACGCCATGCACCATCCGATGCGGATTGCTGGACCGAATGGCATCGTAATCCACGTCCAGCGGCTGGATCACCTTGGCAGGAGTGGGGTCGACGCTCATGGTGTAATTCCCGCGATGTCGTTGAACCGCTCTTTGGAGAACCGGGCGAAGTGTCCGGGCTCCTTGAATTTGCGCAATTCGGTCATGTTGGGAATGCCCTCGTATTCACGAATAGGCTCATAGTAGCCGTATGCATGCATAAATAAGCTGCGCGCGTTACCGGGCTCAGGAGCGGGGAGGGCCTGAAATTTCAAGGTCGCATCGGCCCCAATGAACAAACGCTCGAGGTAATCACCGTCTACTTCCAAGAGATGGGAAGCCACGTCCTGGCCTTGTTCGTCTTCTACACTCAAGAGGGCCAACGGGGTCTTGGAAAGCCCTGGCTGCTCGGTGTAGTCGATGGCCGCGTAATCCAATTCCCAGAAATGGTACCCGGCCACCAGGCGGAGCTCAACAGACTCTTCGCTTGTATTCGACAGGTCCAAAGGCACCACCTCGCTTCGGAATGCATACGGCCCCGGAAGGTTCACCCAATGAACCGTTTCCCACCGTCCGTCGCGGCGAAGTTGAACTTCCAACATCTGGCCTTGGTCTTTAAGCCATTGCGTTTTCTGTTCAGCCGAACGGTTGCGCTGGTGTTCAACATAATCGTCGTACCGACCGCCGAACATGCTCGTGAAGGCCTCGTACATCATTCCCGACCACATTGTGTTCTTCACGTGCAAGATCACATGAGCCTGGTTCGAGCCTGTGGGGTTGTCAAAGGCAAGGGACAGCGAGCTAAAGTCTTCGTTGTGGGCGCTTTCATCGGTGAAGTCGTACGCTATGCCGTCGCGCTCAGCCATTAGTGTAGCGCAATTGGTTCCTTGGTCCGTCACTGCCTCCACTGGCAGTTGGGGTGCCGCGAACAGGATGGGAGTCCCTTCGGGCGTCATCAATACTTCCATCCCCGCCGGATGCTCTACCGCCTCGAGTACCGCTAAGTCCGTGTATTGGCGCTCTTTCATCTCATTGGCAATGCGCAATTCATAGATGCCGTCTACGGGCTCAAAGCCGGGGAGCGGCATGAAATCGTGACGGCCCATGTTTTCCGTTACAGAACCACTGAACAACTCGCCCATGAACCGTTCCGTGTCGCCGTCCTGGATGTAAATGAAGGGGCAAGACCAGATAAATGCAAAGAAGGTCCATACAGTCGCCCCCACAGCGGCAACTCCTCCCCCTAATTTCCTTAAAATACCTGCGGCATAATTGTGCTCCAGCAAGTCAAGCTGGTAGATATTCTCGATGGGAATCTTTATGCGTGCACCCTCCGAAGCGATTCCTCCATCGAAAATCACTTCATTTGCTTGAATCCGAATTTCATACACCAAACCTCCCGGCCCGTCAATGCTTCCATTTTTATTCCGCGTATACCGGTTCATCTTGGGTGCATACCGATAGTTTCGCTCCGCTAGCTCAGGATTTACCTCCTTGTAAACACCCACAACTGAACGCGCTTCACGGTCATAAAAAAAGTAGTCTAATTGGAAGATCTCCCGCTCTTTCAGCGTTACAAACACATTGTAAAACGCCGGGGTCTTGATGCTTTCGAGGGCCTCCTCAATCTGTGCTGAATAGTATTTGGTCGCCGTAAAATACTGGCCATTACAGGCCACGGCAACGATGGATATCGCCAGCAGAATGAGGCCGAAAAACCGGTTTCGCAGGGTTAATTTTGGCATCGCATTTATTGTATTGGTGATTGTCATCACAACATAGTGAAAAGAAATCAAAAGCAGGGTTTCCCGTCTTCGCTCTTCACCGACCTTTGTTGCATGATTTGAGCGAAACTGTTCCTTTCACGATGCGATATCCTTTTGAATTCATTTGACGATCTGGGCCTCTGCTCTCCGGTATTGAAGGCCATCCAAGCGTTGGGCTATGAAACCCCAACCCCCATTCAAGCCCAAGCCATTCCCAAAGTGCTCGCCGGTCATGACGTCCTCGGGGTCGCACAAACCGGAACCGGAAAAACCGCGGCCTTCAGCCTGCCCATGATCCACCGCCTCCACCTTGAGCGGTATAGTGGTCAATTCCGCCCTATTCGAGGACTTATCCTCACTCCGACTCGGGAGCTGGCGATGCAGATCGAGGACAATATCCTCGGCTATACGAAGGGCATGAAGCTGTTCTCGGTAACGCTTTTTGGCGGGGTCAGCCAGCACCGGCAAGTTCAAAAGCTTCGACGTGGCGTTGACATTGTGGTCGCCACGCCCGGTCGTTTGCTCGACCTCATGGACCAGGGGTTTGTCAACCTTCAGCACTTGGACTACTTCGTGCTCGATGAAGCGGATACCATGATGGACATGGGGTTCATCCACGACCTGCGACGCGTGGTCAAGCACCTCCCGCAGAAGCGGCAATCCCTCTTCTTCTCAGCAACGATGCCGCCGAATATTTTGCAGTTCGCCAGTACCATGCTCAAGGACCCCGAGCGCGTGGAGGTGGCACAGGAAAGCACTGCGGCTGATACGGTGGACCAGCACATGCTGTTTGTCAACCAAAATGACAAACGCGACCTCTTGGTGCACCTGTTGAAGCAAGATGAGGTCGAAACCGCCTTGGTCTTTACCCGCACCAAGTACGGCGCAGACAAAGTCGTCCGCTACCTGAAGCGCAACAAAATCAAGTCCGAAGCCATCCACGGCAACAAGACCCAGCCTCAGCGCGACCGCGCCATGAAGGCCTTCCGAGCTGGTGACTTGAACATCCTGATTGCTACGGACATTGCCTCACGCGGCATTGACGTCACGGGCGTGAGCCACGTCATCAACTTCGAGGTTCCCAACATTTCGGAGACGTACGTACACCGCATCGGCCGGACTGGACGCGCCGGCGCCAGCGGCGTCGCCTGGTCACTGGTCAACGAAGCCGACGAGCGCAAATACATGGAAGACATCCAACGCTTGATGGACCGAGAAGTGCCCGTGATCGAAGGCCACCCCTGGCACAACGGCATGGAAGACATTCCGCTTCACCGAGGTCGAGGTACGCGCTCCAATGAGGGCAATAAAGGCAGCGGCGGCAACCGATCACAAGGCGGTAATCAGTCGTTTAAGAAAAAACCGCGCAAAAAGCGTCCCTTCAAAAAGGGCGGGTCCCATGGCGGACAATCAAGGGCTGGGCAAGGAAGTGCAAGCGGACGCGGCAAACGCCCTGCCCGCAAAAAAAGTGGGAATAACTTTGGAAGCCGAAAATTCAAACCTGGCAGCAACTGACCGTGAACATTTTGCAGGCAGCTCCGCTTGGATTACAACCGCATGCAACAGACTCAACTCGATCATACCACCCTCGCATCTGAAGCTGCCGCCTTCCTGAACACGTGGTGTGACCATCCCGAGGCAGCACCGCCCTCAGCGGCTGATTGTGAGGCGAGATTGAAAGCAATTACGGAGGAGATTAAGGCAACGGGCACCTACACCCACACTGCCCGGGAACTCGAGTTTGGGGCGCGCTTGGCTTGGAAGAACAGCAACCGGTGCATCGGCAGGCACCTCTGGCGCTCCCTCGAAGTTCGCGACTTGCGAATGTTGCACAACGAACCAGACCGCGAGGAGTGCGCCGCGGAAGCGCTCAAATCCCATGTGAGCGACGCCTTTCGCGACGGAAAAATCAAAAGCATCATCAGTATTTTTGCTCCGCGTACACCTGGGCAGCCGGACCGCTTGCGCATGGCCAATCACCAATTGATCCGTTACGCCGGATTCGAAGGCGAAGGTGACCCCGACTCCCGTGCCATCACGGCACATTTTCTCCAAATTGGATGGAAACCAGAAAAACAGGGCGCGTTCACGCTTTTGCCATGGCAATTCTATTGGGATGAATGGCCAGGCCACACCCACGATGTGTTCGCGAAACAACCTCATTTGGCCAAGGAGGTCTTGCTCGAGCACCCCGATCACGCGTCGTTTGCGGAACTCGGACTCAAATGGTACGCCTTGCCCGTTTTGGCAGACATGGCGCTCAAAATCGGAGGCATCGTTTACCCGTTTGCACCCTTCAACGGATACTACATGGGAACCGAAATCGGCGCACGCAACCTCGCCGACGCCGATCGGTACAACCAACTTCCTGCTGTGGCCGAATGCTTCGGCCTCGACACCTCGAACGAAAGGACGCTGTGGCGAGACCGGGCGTTGGTCGAGCTGAACCGCGCTGTGCTCTATAGCTTCGACAAAGCGGGCATTTCGGTCGGAGACCACCACAACCTCGGTGCGCAGTTTGAGGCCTTTTGTACCCACGAAGCCGGCCGAAAACGACAGGTAAACGGGGATTGGTCTTGGCTCAATCCGCCTATGTCAGGTCCACAGACGCCGCAGTTTCACCGGGAGTTTAACAATGCGGTGTGCACACACACCAATTTTTTCTACCAAGCACCGCCTTGGCAGGAGCCCAAACCGGCAAACGGCTGTCCCTTTCACCTATGACTGCCGGCACGGGCAACCACCCGTTGATTCAGGGCATGAAAAAACCCCGAATGCACATGCACCCGGGGTTTTGATTCATCGAAAGGCGACCCATCAACGGACGATGGATACCAATTGGGATTCGCTGCCAATCTGGACCACGTAGGTGCCAGCAGTCAAGTTGCTCAAGTCAACAGAGAAGCTGCCCTCAACGCCAATCAATGGCCACTGGCGTACGATGCGGCCATCCATCGTGTACAACGAACAGAACGGTGCCGGCTCACTGAACGCAATGGTCGTATACCCGCTGGTCGGATTTGGATAGACGGTGAAGGTCTCCCCTTTGACGACATCCTCGACGCCGCTGCTGATTTCAACCAAGCCCATGGCCACAGCCATACGCGGAGCCGTGTACCCCTGAATGATGTCGATCCAGGGCAATGCTTCGTCCGGCCCCATCGTGGGGTTCATCATCAACTGCGTAGCAGCGATGTCAGTCCCCTGAGCGGTATCAACGGCCTGCACAACAGCCACATCCCACCACTGCCACGGCGAGCTATCGAATGGCTCAGACGGCGCACCGTCCACATAGTTGTTCAAAACCGGGTACAACCCGTCCATGCCGTCGTTCAACGCATTGGCCGCAAGCGAAACATCGTCCGCCAATTCCAAGCTCTGGAATACGTCGTTGTTGTTGGGCGCCTCTTGGGCGTTGATAATCGCATGGAAGTCGTACGCGCCGGTGGCCTCAATGACCGGCTCGTTGGTGGTAGGTACAACCACTACGCCTGTGGTATAGGGGGCAAATTGATCGTGCGGGCAGTGGAAACTGACCATCGGAACGTCACCCGCGTCCAGCCATTCGGCTGATCCCATAGCGCCGCCCGTATTCATCTGGAAGTTGAATTCCGAGCTGTAGTCGGGATAGTGACCGATACAAAGTTGGGTGCTGTCGGGAGCAAAACCGTCCTGCTTGCCCTCTGGGTCGCCGTTGATGGCTTCAATTACCATCGGAATGACCGACCCGTCGCCTGGATCGTACCAGAAGCTCTCGATAGCTTCGCCGGAATTGTTCAAGATGATGTCATTGTAGTCCTGCAGCGTCGCCGATGCCAGGGTGACATAACCGCCCGTACCGTCGCCGAACATGGCGATTTTATCCGGGTCAATGCCGTATTCGTTGTCCATCTCGGCCGCGTTCATGCGGAAGTAACGAACGGCGGTACGCGCGTCCTGAACCCCGCGGTACGCCGCGTTGATCAATTGGTACGTGCGCTCCACCTGGGTGCCCGCGAGTGGGTTCCAGCCGAGTCGGTAATCCACAGATGCCGTGACATACCCCATCCGTGCGAAGCGGTGGGCCAATTCCACAATGGAACTGTCTTTGCGCGTACCGAGCGGCGACCCGTTGGCATACTGCGGCAAGAAATTACCCGTGTGGAACAAGAGAATAAGTGGACGGCTGGTGAGGGTATCGCCTACGGGCTCGTACACGTCCATAAGCTGAGGCATTTGCATGGGAGGCAGCCCTTGCAGCGCCGTGATCACCGTGATGTTCGCGGCGTACTGCACGTCCTCCGTGACTTGCACCTCATCAAAAATTTCATCCAAATAGCGCTCTTGTGCATTCAGGCCAAAAGCCAACGACAAAAGCAATAAGATAAAGATTGGCTTCATGCGGTTTAGGTATTGATTTATAAACCCAAATTAGTGTGGGAGCAGGCGAGCGAATGGCCGCATTTCAAAAAGCTATGAACGATGGTTATCAACAATTTGTGCCTTGTGCCCTTGGCATGAACTAAACCCGGTGATGCTCGCGTTTGTAAGGGGAATGTTGTTTCTTTATACAATGCGAACCCTTGAAACCCTCGCCCCCGTGCGTTTTGCACTTGTCCTGATCTGCGCTATCACCCTGTCCGTCAGCGGGCAAGCTCAAGACGCGGTGATGAATGCGCCCGAAGTCATGCCTGTGCTGAATTCTTGCGCCCTCATCGAAGACCGCACCGAGCGTGAAACCTGCTCCAACCAAGGCATCATGGAGCACATCATCGGCAAATTGGAATACCCCCCAGCAGCCCAAAGCGCAGGCATTGAGGGCACGGTCGTTGTCAAATTCATCATCAACAAGGCAGGCCAGGTGGACAAAACCTTGGTGCTCAAGGGTCCCGAAGAACTCTCCAAGGCTGCGCAACAGGTGGTCCGCTCGTTGCCCGGGTTCACCCCTGGATTGCACAAAGGGAAGCCCGTGAATGTAGCGCTGGTTTTGCCCATTCGTTTCGCCCTTTCCGACGACTAATTCCCCACGTCCCGATTCATGGATTCACAACGCATCCTGATTGCTGTATCCGCTGTTCTGGCGTTTATATGCCTGTTTCTCGGGCTTCAACTGTACCAGAAAAGCGAAACCATCGAAACCATCGAAGGGGACAACGCGACCCTCACCCTGGAGCGCGACCAAGTTCTTTTTGACCTTGAAAAATTGCGTTTCAGCTACGACACCCTCTCCACCGAAAACGCGCTCATGCTGGCAGAAATCGCCGATCAACGCGGTCAGATTGACCGGCTCATGACCCGCGTCAAAAATGGAAATTGGGAGCTCGGCAAAGTCAAAAAAGAAGCCGAAACCTTGCGTTCCATTATGAAAGGCTACGTGGCAACCATTGATTCTTTGAACCAGCTGAACCTCGCGCTCATTGATGAAAACGACCAAATGCGCGCGCGGGTAGAGGCCATTCAAGAGCGCAACGCCAACCTGGTCGAGCGGCAGCAGAACATGGAAGAAATGATTGTCGCCGGCCAAACGCTGCAGGCAGCTGAAGCCTCCGCCACGGGAATTCGTCTTCTTTCCAATGGTCGGCAGCGGGAAACATTACGCGCTTCTCGAACCAGTATGGTCAAGGTCTGCTTCACTCTATTGGAAAACCGAATCGCGGAAGCGGGCACCAAGACCCTGCATTTGCAAGTCGTCAACGAAGCCGGTGAAGTCCTTGCGGGTGAACAAACAACAGGCGTCAATGCTTCGGGGGCGCCCGTTAGCGCCACCCGGGAGGTGGACTACAACAACGAACGCGTGGAGGCCTGCATTTTTTACATCCCTCCCGGCGCCTTGCCCACAGGAGCCTATGTCGTCACGCTCCTCGAAGGCAACGAGGCGATTGGTTCAACTCAGCTGGTATTGAATTAACTCGAAAATCAACTGCTGAAAGGCGTTGAGAAAACGTCCCGCATAACGAAGCAGACATCGCCCATCATTGGGCTATGAATACAACCGAACGAGGCCGCTGGGGTGAGACGCTTGCCGTCATTCACCTCGAAAAAAACAACACCCAAGTCCTACTCCGCAATTGGCGGTGGAATCGATACGAGATTGACCTCATCGGCCGAGCGGGTAAAGTTTGGGTCTTTGTAGAAGTCAAGGTGCGCAAGTGGGGCTTTGGAGCATCGGGGGTCGAGGCGGTCAACAGCCAGAAGCAAGAACGCATCATCCAAGCTGCGCATCATTTCCTGCGCATTCACGACATCAACGCATCGCAAATCCGTTTCGACATTATCTCCATCGAATACAACCGCCATATGCGCCGCATCAACCATATTCCGGACGCGTTTATTTGCCTGCCCACTTGAGGTATCTTTGTGCCATGAAGAAGCCTGCATCCTCAGGGCGTTCCGGCGGGCGTTCAAACAACCGCGCCAACGCATCCCGCTCTGGACGAAGTGATTTTCGTCCCGGCGCCAAATCCGGCCCAGGGGGGCGTCCAGGAGGCCGCAGCACAAAGCCCCGCGCCCGGAAACCGCTGGGCCCCTCTGGAGGGCCGATGCGACTGAACCGGTACATCGCCAATGCCGGGGTCTGTTCGCGACGGGAAGCCGATGCGCTGATCGAATCCGGTGTGGTCACGGTGAACGGGGAGATCGTGGTCCAAATGGGCTTCAAGGTCAACGTCGGTGACACCGTGCAGGTCGGCGGCACCTCCATCCGCCCCGAAACCAAACGCTACGTCTTACTGAACAAACCAAAGGGCTTTGGAACATCCATCGGGGATGCACGGGCACGCCGAGGAGTAGCGGAACTGGTGCAGAAAGCCTGCAAAGAGACCATCCGCTCCATCGACAAGCTAGACCGTGAGAGCACCGGCCTCATGTTGTTCACCAACGACGAAGAGCTAATGGTCCGCATGAACAACCCACAATCCGGCGCGTCACGGCTGTACCACATTGTATTGGGCGAACGCGTCCAATCGAGCCATTTGGAAGAATTGAAGAAAGGGTTTGTGGTTGACAAGGGATTTGTGCGGGCTGAGGAAGCAGAATTTGCCAATGAGGAACGCAACCAAATCGGGTTGAAACTCGTATCTAGCCGCAGCCGCATTGCCCGGCGCATGTTGGAGCAACTCGGCTACCACGTGATCAAAGTGGACCGGGTTACGCTCGGGCCGCTCACGAAAAAAGACGTTCCACGAGGCAGTTTCCGGCATTTGTCGGACGCCGAAATCAACCTGCTCCGGATGAGCTGTTAGTCATGGCTGAAAGCGTTGTCATCATACCCACTTACAATGAGATCGAAAACATCGAGCGCATGCTCGATACGGTTCTCGGTTTGACCCCCACCTTTCACGTCCTCATTGTAGACGACGGGTCTCCCGACGGCACCGCCGCAGCCGTCAAAGCGAAGCAAACGGAGCACGCAGGCCGCATTCACTTGCTCGAACGCTCGGGAAAATTGGGGTTGGGTACCGCCTACATCGCCGGGTTTAAGTGGGCATTGGAACACAGCTACGAATTGGTCTACGAAATGGATTGCGACTTCTCACACAACCCCCAAGACCTTCCACGCTTGCGCCAAGCCTGCGTCGACGGGGCGGATGTTACCGTAGGTTCGCGTTACACCCGCGGCGGAAAGGTGAGCAACTGGCCCGTCGGCCGCATCCTCATGAGCTACTTCGCTTCCGTCTACGTCAACACGGTGCTGTGGCTGGGAGTCCGCGATTCCACTGCTGGCTTCAAGTGCTACCGCGCGGAGGTGCTGCGCACCATTGATTTGGACCGCATCCGTTTCATCGGTTATGCCTTCCAAATCGAAATGAAATACAACGCACGGAGGTTGGGCTTTCGCATCGACGAGGTGCCCATTACCTTTGTCGATCGGGAATTGGGCACGAGCAAAATGAGCATGAACATCTTCCAGGAAGCCTTCCTGGGCGTGCTCCAAATGCGATTCCGCCCCATCCGCCCGGCCAACAAAAACTAGATCCATGACCGCCACGCCGACCCGTTTCATTCGCGCATCCATTGTCAACGAAGGAAAAGTAGAGGTCGGCGACGTGCTCATTGCACGGGACGGCACTATTGGCGCCGTGGGCGCAGCCTGCGACCAACACCCCGAAGCATCCAAGGCCATCCAAATCGATGCCCAAGGGCTTTGGCTGATGCCAGGCGCCATCGACGATCAAGTCCACTTCCGGGAACCCGGGTTGACCCACAAAGGGGAAATCGCTACCGAATCCGCTGCAGCAGCGGCCGGAGGCATCACCTCGTTCATGGAGATGCCCAACACGGTCCCTCAGGCATTGACGCAGCAACTCCTCGAAGACAAGTACGAACGCGCCGCTGAAGTCAGCGCCGTGAACTACTCCTTCTTCATGGGGGCTTCCAATGACAACCTCGATGAAGTGCTCAAGACCGATCCGCGCCGGATCTGCGGCGTCAAGGTCTTCATGGGTTCGTCCACCGGAAACATGCTCGTCGACAACCGCGCCGCGCTGGAAGCCGTATTCAAGGAAAGCCCCACCCTCGTCGCCACCCACTGCGAAGACGAAGCCACCATCCGTCGCAACTCTGCGGCTGCACGCGAGCGCTACGGTGAGTTCATTCCCATCGACCAGCACCCGCTCATCCGAAGCGCCGAAGCGTGTTACCGCTCGTCTTCCATGGCGGTGGAATTGGCCGAAAAGTCCAACACGCGCCTGCACATTTTGCACATCTCAACGGCCAAAGAAGTCGGGCTGTTCCGCAACGACATCCCATCCACCGAAAAGCGCATCACCGCTGAGGCGTGCATCCACCACCTCTGGTTCACCGATGCCGATTACGCCTCGAAAGGCACCCACATCAAGTGGAACCCTGCCGTCAAAACAGCAGAGGATCGCGAAGCCATCCGGGCCGGCATCCTGAATGGGCGCATCGACGTCGTCGCCACGGACCACGCTCCGCACACCGCAGAAGAAAAATCCGGCTCATACTTCCAAGCACCTTCCGGCGGGCCGCTCGTTCAGCACGCCTTGCCGGCGATGCTTGAGATGGTGCACCAAGGGGTTCTGCCCGTGGAAGAAGTCGTCAATTTGATGGCGCACCGGGTAGCTGACTTGTTTGATATTACGGACCGTGGGTACATCCGCGCCGGGCACAAAGCCGACCTCGTGTTGGTCGACCCCAATGACCCTTGGAAAGTGACCAAATCCAACATCCTGTACAAATGCGGATGGTCGCCGTTTGAGGGCAGCACCTTCAAATCCCGCATCAGCGGCACCTGGGTCAACGGCGTCCAGATATACAACGGTGAACGCGTCCTTACCGAACATGGCAACCACGCCGGCGAACGCCTCGCCTTCAACCGATGAAACGGTTCGGCACAGCAATCGTTGCGCTCTTCCTCTTTGCAGGATGCGGAACCGGTGTTACTTTCGACGGACCGCCCGCACCGAAAGGCGTCATCGCGCGGGACACCTTTGTCCAAGTCTTGACGGAAGTCCACTTGATTGAGGGGGCGTTGAAGCAACGCTTGTTCCGCAACGACGACGGACAAGAGCGCGCCCTATCCCACTACGCCGAATTGTACGACCGATGGGGCATCGATGAAGAGCGTTTCAAAACCACGTACACGTGGTGGTACCAGCGGCCGGTTGAAATGGATGCCTTGCTGGAAGAGGTGGCCGAAAACCTGACAGAATTGGAGCGCCAACTCACCGAATCGGAAAAGGACTCGGTCGCCCCTACTTCTTCACTGGACCCAATGCGTTCAAGACGGCGGGAACAGTAGTTTGAATGGTCGTCTGAACGGGCTCGTATGCCCAATCCACCCCTTTTGCCTTCAGCACATCTTCGAGCTTGGTGGTTGCATAGCGGTGGTCTTTGCTAGTGTTCTCCACCGACTCCTTTGAAATGGGCGCCCGACGCCCAGTCAAGCGCTCCCACAGTGCACTCAAACGCCATGCGGCGCCCAACATCCACGCCTTCAACGGGCGGCTCGGCGCAGGCACGCCGAGGGCCTCCGCCATCCACACCATAAGCTGCTGATACGAGGCGTTTTCCGCACACAGAACAAACCGTTCTCCCCAGCATCCCTGGTTGGATAAGACCGTGCAGGCCCGTGCAACATCCCGTGCCGCTACAAATCCGTTCGTCCCGATTGGATACCAACTGAGCCCGCGGTGCACCAGGGTAAAAAGCATGGAAGAACTGCGCGAAAAATCCCCCTCGCCGAGTACGATCACCGGGTTCACCGCGAGTACGCGCAAGCCCTCTTCTTGGCCTCGCCATGCCTCTAGCTCAGCCGCAAATTTGGAGCGGGCATACTGACTCACATCCCGACTGTCCTCAAACGGCACATCTTCGTGAACGGGTTCGCCGGGCTTGCGGCCCAACGCTGCAACGCTGCTCACATGCACCAACTCCTCCACGCCGGTATGAAGCATGGCATTAACCACCAAGCCCGCCGCATCGCGGTTGATGCGCATCATGGTTTCGGCGTCTTTCGGATGGAACGACACCATGGCCGCGCAATGGAACACCCGCTGGCAACCCGCCATGGCCTCCTCGAGGAACAGTCCGTCGTGCAAGCTGCCTTCCACCCATTCGAGTCGGGCATCATCGGTACCTGCTTTAGCGAGGAAAGCGTGAACAGCTTGGCGGTCCGATTGCGGACGGCAAAGGGCGCGCACGTGCTCCCCGTTTCGGAGCAATTCATCCACCAAATACCGGCCGACCAAACCCGTTGCACCCGTAACAAATACCATGCTTCGAAGGTAGTTGGAGAATCCGCCCGAACTTCGCGTTAGCTATGGCAAAATCCGAACACATCGAACAGACATTGGCGCGCCTTCCCCAGCAGCCAGGCGTCTACCAATACTTCGATGTGGACCGTCGTCTTCTGTACGTGGGCAAGGCCAAAAACCTGAAGAAGCGCGTCTCGAGCTACTTCACCAAGCACCACGACAACGGCAAAACCCGGCTTCTCGTTTCCAAGATCCACGAAATCCAGTGGCTCATCGCGCCATCCGAAGCCGACGCGTTGCTGCTGGAGAACAGCCTCATCAAGGAACACAAGCCGTTCTACAACATCCAGCTCAAAGACGACAAGACCTATCCGTTTATTGTCATCAAGAAGGAGCGCTTCCCCCGCATTTTCGCCACCCGTCAGCTCATCCGCGATGGCAGCGAATACTTCGGCCCCTTCCCCAGCGTCAAGGTCATGCATACCGTTTTAGACCTGTGCCGCAAACTCTACCCCATTCGCACCTGCGCCCTTGCCCTGACTGAGGAAAACATCGCCAACGGCAAGTTCCGGGTGTGCTTGGAATACCACATCGGCAACTGCAAAGGGCCCTGCGTGGGCAAGCAGTCGGAGGAAGCCTACGCCGCCAGCATCGCGGCCATCCGCCACGTCTTGCGCGGACACTTGGGCGAAGTCGTGCGCACCCTCCAAAGCCAGATGGCAGAAGCCGCCGAAGCCTTTCAATTTGAGGAGGCCGAGCAGTACAAACGCAAGCTGACCGCTATCAAAAAGTACCAGGCCAAAAACACCATCGTCCACACCGGCATCACGGAAGTCGAGGTGTACTCCATCGTGCAAGACGCACGGTGCGCCTACGTCAACTTCTTGAAGATCCAGAACGGCACCATCACCAAGGGCCACACCTCGGAGGTGCGGCGCAAACTCGGCGAGGACACCAAGGAAATCCTTGAAGCCGCCATCGTGCAGATGCGTGACAAGTTTGGCAGCGACGCCAACACCATCTACACGCCGTTCGAAATCGATTTGCCGCTCGAGGGGGTCCAGCTGCATGTGCCGCAGCGCGGGGACAAGTTGCGCTTGGTGGAAATGTCGGAACGGAACGCGCGCTTTTTCATGCGCGACCGGCAAAAGCAAATGGAGCAGACCCATCCCGAGGCCGCTACCCAACGCCTGTTGGAAACCGCCAAGGAAGACCTGCGCCTCACCGAATTGCCCGTGCACATTGAGTGCTTCGACAACTCGAACATCCAAGGCACCAACCCCGCCTCTGCCTGCGTCGTTTTTAAAAACGGCAAACCCGCCAAATCGGACTACCGCAAATTCAACATCCGCACCGTAGACGGTCCCGATGACTTTGCCTCCATGACGGAAGTGGTGCACCGGCGCTACCACCGGTTGCTCACCGAAGGCGAACCCCTGCCTCAGCTCATCGTCATCGACGGCGGAAAAGGGCAACTCTCGCACGCATTGGAAGCCCTCGAAGGGTTGGGGCTGCGGGGAAAAATCGCCATCATCGGCATCGCCAAGCGCCTCGAGGAGATCTACTACCCCGGCGACCAACACCCGCTGTACTTGGACAAGCGTTCTTCGACGTTGAAGCTCATTCAGCACCTGCGCAACGAAGCTCACCGGTTTTCATTGGAGCATCACCGCAAGCGCCGCAGCAAGGCCGCGCTCCGTTCGGAGTTGGACGACATCGCAGGCGTGGGACCCAAAACCCGACATGCGCTATTGGCCCACTTCAAGACCGTCGACGCCATCCGCCAAGCGGATGAAACAGCGCTATTGGACGTCGTGAACCTGAAGGTCGCCAAGGCCATCCAGGCCCATTTCGCAGAAGCTTCAGGGAAGTAAGCGTTCAGGGTCCGGCGCCAAGCGGCAGGTGGTGCCAAACCAGTGATGGCGATTCCCGGCAATGAACCGGTAGCCTACATTCAACAACGGCCGTGCGAAGGGCAGCGTCAATGCGCAAGCCATGCGTCCGAGTAATCCAGGAATGCGCCGGGCAATCACTGCGAGGCCGTCCGATTCAACGCTAATGACGCCTTCTTCCCAAACCACCAGCGTGCTCAACGGTGGGGTTCGGAATTTTTCAGGAACACGTCGCTTGGCCGTCTCTCCTTGGAGCGGCGCAAAACGTACATCCGCATCGGTACGGTTCCACAGCCATCGAACAGCCCGGTCGCACAGTCCGCAGGCCCCGTCAAAAAACACGATCACGCCCAAAGGAACCGGGGGTCTTCCATGCCTCGCGTCAGGGCCGAATACCCTTCAACCAGTTCTGTAATGACTTCGGCCGCCGGTTTGACCGCTTGAATGAGGCTGCTCACTTGGCCGATTTCCAGCTCGCCGTTGTCGAGGTCGCCCTCGAACATGCCCTTTTTGGCTCGGCCCCGGCCCAGCAAAGCTTTCAATTCCTCTGGAGATTGACCGGCGTTTTCCGCCTCTACCACCTCCCGGGCAAACGTATTGTCCAGCAACCGCACCGGCGTCAACGCCTTCAAGCTCAATCGCGTCGCCCCCTCGCCCGCTGCCACCACCTCATCCTTAAACGCTTGGTGCGCGGAAGATTCCGGCGTGGCCACGAACCGGCTGCCAATTTGAACGCCTTCAGCACCCAATGCAAAAGCCGCCACAATGGCCCGCGCATCGCCGATGCCTCCGGCCGCAATCACCGGCACATCCAGGGCATCCGCCACAGAAGGCACCAAGCAAAGCGTTGTCGTCTCCTCCCTTCCGTTGTGGCCCCCTGCCTCAAATCCTTCGGCCACCACCGCGTCGACGCCTGCCGCTTGCGCTTTCAATGCAAACTTCACGCTGCTGACAACGTGCACCACTCGGATGCCATGCGATTTCAAGTGCTCCGTCCAGGTTTTGGGGTTGCCCGCACTGGTGAACACAATCGGCACACCCAATTCCACAATCGTGGCCATGTGTTCTTCAATCGACGGATACAGCAACGGGACGTTCACCGCGAAGGGACGATCGGTCGCCGCTTTGCATTTCAGGATTTGATCGCGCAGTACTTCGGGGTACATGGATCCCGCGCCAATGATGCCGAGCCCGCCGGCGTTGGAGACCGCGCTCGCGAGTTCCCAGCCGCTGCACCAAATCATCCCCGCCTGGATAATCGGGTATTGGATTCCAAAAAGTTCCTTGATGCGGTTCATAGCTCGAATAAGGCCAAGTTAGCCCGTTCTGCTTCGGCGCTTTGAACGCGCTCCGAAAAATATGCCCGGGCCGCACGCGACTTGGCCTCCCACTCCGCATGATTCAAGGTCAACGCCGTATTCAGTCCGGTGTGCCATTCCGATTCATCGAGCGGCCAATCCCAACCGACATTGTGCGCCTCAAGGCCGCGCCACGGGGTTCGGTCGCTGATGAGCACCGGGCACCCATGGGCCCACGCTTCCACAATCGAGTGGCCGAAGTTTTCCTGGGTCGTCGAAGAGAGCAGGTAGTGCGCGGCGTGAAAATGGGGGGGCAATTCCGAAGGCGGCATGCCCCCGTGAAACACCACTTCGACCGCCGAGTTTTTGCTGGCCAGGCGCTCCAGTTCCACCTTGTAGGCAGGATCTTCTACCGGTCCGATGAAATTGACGGTGACGGGGCGAGACGCTTTCGCACCGAGGACTGCTTGCAAACCGAAATGCAGGTTTTTCACCCGGTGAATGCGGCCGATGACAGCAATGTTCCAGCGGTCGGCTGGGCGTGAGGCGATCTCGGAGGGAGCCGGGGAAGGGAGATTTTGTGCAACTGCAGTTTGTGCGCGGGGAAAAGCCTGTAGGACCTCTATGGCTTCTTGCTCAGAGGAGGCGTGCCATCGGACGCGATTCATCCATCCCATGCCCCTGGCCAAAGCCAGAAATAGCCGCTTTTTCAGGGGTTTGATGGAGAGCGCTGCTTCACCGAGCATGCCCCGCGGCGCCATAACAACCCGCACGTCGGGTCGTTGCCGAAGAACGCGCAATGGCAACAAGGTGAAGCCGCTCGAAAACAAGCTGTTCAAGTGAACGACCTCCGGCTTTACCTCATCCAAAATATCCCGCCACTGGCCCTTATCGATGCCTGATGTGTAGCAAACCTGGATTGTAGTGGCGCCCGTTTCGACCGTATTCCATCGATCGGCTCGTACGTCAAGGGGTCGCTCGTCGTCCAAATCACGGTTGCTTGTAACCACCCAAACCTCATGCGCTTGAGAAAGAAAGGCTGCCAGGTTGTAGGCGCTTCGAATCGGACCGCCTGCTTTGAATGCCGGTGGGAACCAATCGACCGCTATCAGTACGCGCTTTTTCACGTCAGGCAATTCGATTTTGTTTCATCCAATGCCCAAGCACCACCAACGACCACACCCGCGAGAACGACCAGCGTGGGCTTCCTTGTATGAAGGCATTCCAAATAGATTGTACCTCTTGTTCGGCAAAAGCCCCCAATTCTGACAGCACCTCCAATCCTTCCTCACACATGGGTTTCAGCGCGGTTCGCATCCAAACTTCCCAAGGCAAGGTGAAGCCCATCTTCGGGCGGTCGATTACTTTGCGCGGAAGCAACTCTGGCAACGCATCCGTGAGCAGTTGCTTGGGCGAGTGCGGCCACTTGTCCTCGTCTGATATGGAGAGCGCTGCCGCTACCACATTGTGGTCGAGGAATGGGACACGCACCTCCAAGGCGTGAGCCATGGACATCTGGTCCGTATCGCGCAACAAGGTGTGCTGCATGTACGTGCCCATTTCCGCGATGCTCACCTGGCCCAGCATGGGAAGCTTCTCGCCACGGCTCTTGGGGCCCAACTCTTCCAGCAGTTGGTTGTACACCGCATTCGGATGGTCCGCCAATCCCGGCGCCAATCGGCGTATGTCCCGCTCAAGGAAGACCTGACGGGACAATGGATAAGTGTGCAGGAGATCAAAGTAATCCCCGGCCAGCGCCTCGGCTTTCTTGTACGCCGTGATGTCCTTTTTGTATGCGGCATACGCGCGCCCAGCAAGCTTGCGGAGGCCTTTCGGCCAAGAGCCCAGCCACCGCTGGTCCCACAACGCTTTCGTCCGCTGAAACACCGGGTAACCCGCAAACAACTCGTCGCCCCCCAACCCGCTCAAGGCGACGGTGATTCCGGCGGCCTTGGTCGCTTTGCTCACCACATAGGTGTTGGGTCCGTCACCACTCGGATGGTCCATGGCTTCCAACGCCGAGGGGACATCCTCGAGAAATGCATCCGGAGTCAAGCGGATTTCGTGGTGATCGGTGTCAAATCGTTCAGCAATGAGGCGCGAATAGGGACTCTCATCAAATTCTCCTTCGTTAAACGTCACGCTGAACGTCGAGATGCGCTGCTCAGTCGCTTGTTTCATCAAGCCGACGATGGCGCTCGAATCGATCCCGCCGGACAAAAAGGCGCCCAACGGCACATCCGAACGCAACCGCAATTCCACGGACCGAGAAAGGGCCTCATGGATCCGCGCCAACTCCTCCTTCCGTGAGCGTCCCGATGGCGTAGCCGACGCGGCGGGGTCCCACCAACGACCGGTTTCTGTTTCCTCGCCCTGCAACCGCATCCAATGGCCAGCCGGTAATAAGCTCACCCCCTTCACGATGGTGCGAGGCGCGTGTGCCGTCTGGTAACGAAGGTAATCGGCCAAGCCCACCGCATCGTGTTTGCGCTCAATCCAATCCGATGCCAGCAAACTGCGTACCTCACTCGAAAACACCACCATGTTGTCGGCGTGGGCGAAATACAACGGCTTAATGCCCATGCGGTCGCGGGCCAACGTCAATTCTCGGCGCGCTTGGTTCCAATACGCAAACGCAAACATCCCGTTGAATTCGGTGAGCGCCGCACGGCCCCAAACCTGCATGGCAGCGAGAACGACCTCGGTATCGCTATCGGTTTGAAACGCGTAATCGCCACTAAGCTTGGTTCTTAATTCTCGATAGTTGTAGACTTCACCGTTGAAGACAATCACATCGCCCGTTGTGCTGTCAATAAACGGCTGGTTGGAAACTGTACGCGTATCGATGATGCTCAGGCGTCGGTGGCCCAAAACCACCTCGTCTTCCTCCATCCATACCCCAGACGAGTCAGGTCCTCGGTGCGCAATGGCCTCTACCATGCGCCCTACAGCGCCGCAGGCCTCTGGGAATCGCGACCGATCATTGATGCCGTATACGCCTGCGATTCCACACATCGCTTACTACTCCTCTCTTTCGTTTGACTTCTGGATGCCGTCCCAACCCTGGGCCTTGAGCGGCGTTTCGAGGCCGTTTTTGGTGACCAGGGTCTTCTCCTCGATGTCTTCCAGCATGTGACCGATGACGGATAATTTGGGGTGGTTGCGCACCTTGTCGTAATCGTCCTGGGAAATCGTGAAGAGCAGTTCGTAATCCTCGCCACCGCTGAGCACGCAAAGCGTAGGGTCGAGGTTGAAGTCACGGGCGGTTTTGTATGTGTGGGGGTCGATGGGCAGTTTTTCCTCGTAGAGTTTGACGCCCAATCCGGAGGAGGCGCACAGGTGGAAAACCTCCGATGCGAGCCCGTCGGAAATGTCGATCATCGCCGTCGGCTTCAGGCCGAGGTCGGCCAACTCGCGGATGACGTCGGTGCGCGCCTCGGGCTTCAACTGACGCTCGAGGATGCCCTCGTGTCCGCTGAGGTCTGGCTGGGCAGTAGGAGCGGATTGGAAAACAACCTTCTCGCGTTCCAATACCTGCAGCCCCATGTAAGCACCGCCGAGGTCACCGGTCACCACCAACAAATCGCCTGCCTTGGCTCCCGAGCGTGAAACCGCTTGGTCACCATCGACCAGTCCCAAGGCCGTGACGGTGATCATCAAACCGGACGTAGAGGATGAGGTGTCGCCGCCAACGAGGTCCACCCCGTACACAGCGCACGCTTTGTGCACACCCGTGTACAGTTCATCGAGCGCTTCAACCGAGAAACGGCTGCTCACCGCAATGGAAACCGTGACCTGTGTGGGCAACGCATTCATCGCACAGATGTCAGAAAGGTTGACCGCGACGGCTTTGTAGCCAAGGTGCTTAAGGGGGGCATAGGAAAGGTCGAAATGAACCCCTTCAACGATCATGTCGGTGGATACCACCACGCGTCTGCCTTCGGGGTTGATGACCGCTGCGTCATCGCCAATGCCCAACAATGATGACGGCTGGCGGAGCACCGTTTGTTCCGTCAATCGGCGGATCAATCCGAACTCACCCAAAGACTCAATTTCCGTGCGTTGCATGCCTCAAAGGTACCGCCGAATGTTTTTGCCAATCAACGGGCTGGAGGCGCGTCCAGAACCCGCAACACCTCACCGACAAAATGCAGCTCCAAGCCTGCAAAGGGGTGATTAAAATCCACCACAACAGAATTCAACCGCAGCTCCGCTACCACGCCGATAACTTCGTCGCCGTCTTCCGTTTGCATGGGTACTACCTCTCCGATTTCCAGCACACTTTCGTCCAATTCACCGTCCACGATGAAGGCGGATTTGGGCACTTCGACGTACGCCTCTTCGTCCTCTTCGCCGTACGCGTCTTCGACCGAAAGCTTGAAGTCAAACGAGTCACACGGTTTCAGGCCAATCAATGCCGCTTCAAACGCCGGAAGGACTTGCTCTTCTCCCGCCATGAATCCAAACGGCTCGTCCGCTGGACAAATTTCCAACTCCTCTGAATCACCGTTGGCTTCACGAAGGATGTAGCTGATTTCGACGAATTTCCCGGGGGCAATGGATGCGTTGTTCATGCCACGAAAGTAGGCGGTTGATGTAAATTGGCCACATGCAGCACTCACATCTTATGCGAATCGTTGGGCTGGGCGCCTTGGCCCTTTTGTTGGCCCTGCCCGCCCTGTCACAAGAATCCGCCGACCATCGGCCCTTGCGCACGCCGCGCGTGTTCAACCCGGTGCAGTGCCACCACTACCGCCACCAGGCTGAGGAGCGTCGGGACGTCGAACCCACGCCTGCGCCTCGGTGGATGATGAACTACGACATGGAACCCTCCATTGCGCGGAGCGATTCATTCGATGTGCACACGTACGAGTTGACGTTGGACGTGACCGATTACAGTTACCAGCTCCTCGACGCCCACGCAGCCATTGAGCTGGAAGTGGTGGATGCGGCGGCCACGGACCTGTGGTTTGACCTCGTAGAATTGACTGTGGACAGCATCCATATCGATGGAGCTGCGGTGGCTTTTGATCAAGGAGAATCAGAGGTGCACATCGATGCGCCGGAAGGCGGCTGGGCCACCGAGCAGGTCTACGCCATCGATGTATGGTACCAAGGCTCGCCCTACCAAGATCCGTACTGGGGCGGGTTTTATTTCGTGAGCGACTACATCTACAATTTGGGCATCGGGTTGACCACCATCCCACCCAATTTTGGCAAGGTGTGGTACCCGTGTTTTGACAACTTTGTCGAGCGCGCCACCTACACCTACCACGTCACCAGTGCCGGCGGACGTACGGCCCATTGCCAAGGCCACCTCATCGGCGAACAAGTGTTGGCCGGCGACACCATTCAGCGCAGCTTCGAGCTGACTCACCCCATCACAACCCACCAATCCGCCATCGCAGTGGCGCCTTACGTGGACTCAAATTACGTGCATACCGGAGCGTATGGGGACGTGCCCGTGCGCCTCACTGGCAAGCCCGAACACATCGGGCCCATGGTCACCAAATTTCAGGAGTTGGGTTTTGCCATCGACGCCTTGGAATACTGGTGGGGGCCTTACGCCTGGGAACGCGTCGGGTACGTGTTGACCACCGACGGCGCCCTCGAGATCCCCACCAACATCGCTTACCCGCAATTCATGGTCGGCGAAGGACTCGTGGCCAACGGCGACCTGTTCAGCCACGAACTCGGCCACCATTGGTGGGGCGACATCGTTGCGCCGCGCATCCACAACCACATGTGGCTGAAGGAAGGGCCTGCGGAGTACAGCTCGCACCTGTTTGTGGAGTGGAAAGACGGTCAAGAAACCTTCATTGATGTGGTCAAAGACAACCAGCTGTTTGTGTTGGAAGAATGCCACATCCAGGACAACGGATTCCACCCGCTTTCGCCCATGCCCGATGAGGAAATCTACGGACGCCACACCTACTACAAAGGCGCCTCGATCGTGCACAACCTGCGGGCCTACCTCGGCGATGAACTGTTCCGATCGGGGATGCAATCGGTGTTGGCCGAGCTGTACGACAGTTACATGGATGCTGCCCTGTTCGAGGCAACCTTGGAGGAGGTCACCGGTGTGGACATGACACCGTGGTTTGAAGCCCAGGTGCTGCAGCCGGGGTTCTCCACCTGGGTACTGGATTCCGCGGTGACGGCGGGGGCGCAGCAGTCCTCGTTGCACTTGCAGCAAAAACTCCGCGCCTGCGACAACTTCCACATGTCAGAGCCGTTGGATGTGGCCGTGTGGGACGCCAACTGGAACCGGTACGACACCGAAATCGTCGCAAGTGGCCAGTACGATGAGATCGTGATTGACCACCCCGGCATCGAGGAACCAGCGCTCATCGCCCTCAACCCGAACGGGCGCCTGAACCAAGGCCGCATGGACTTCATGTACACCATCGACGACACCGAAGGCATCCAAAACTTGCCCTGGGTGCAAATGCGGGTGGGATGCGACGCAATGCCGGAAGGGGACTCTGCGCTGGTGCGGGTTGAGCACCATTGGGCGGCGCCCGACCAAGGGCCCGTTGCGCCGTACGTGGACGAGCTCAGCACCACCCACTTCTGGGTCGTCGACGGCATTTGGCCCGAAGGCACCCACCTCGATGCGCGGCTGCAGTACTACGGCAACGATTCCGACGCGTTGGATTATGAGCTTTACGGCGGCACTGAGGCCAACGGTTTTCTCGCCTGGCGTCCCGATGCCAGCGAGCCTTGGCAAGAATGCGAATCCTACGAATGGCAGCCCGGATCGCTTGCCAACGGCGCCGGCCTCTTTCGGGTGTTGGACTTGAAGAAAGGGCAATATGCCTTTGCCAAAGGCGACGTCTCTGTTGGACTCGAGCCTGAGCCTGCAGACGCGCTCGCCAACGTTTGGCCGAATCCCGTTGTAGACCAGCTCACCGTGCGCAGCAACACCGAAATCCATCGGTTGAACGTGTGGAACGTCGCCGGCCAATTGACCGCATCGGTGCGCCCTCCTGCGGGCACGACCCAATGGCAATTCGACGCCTCCACTTGGAGCGCCGGGACGTACGTCATCGGCGTCAACAACCAGCCGGGACAGACTGTCGTAGTGAAGTGATCAGTGTTGGACCGGACGGCGGGCAACCTTGCCGCGCCCCGCGAGCCAGGCGGTTTGGCCGTCTGGGGTGAACCGTACCGTGTAAAAATTACTGTCGGCCTCGGTGGTCCAGGTTGAACCGCCATCGCTTGAACGGCTGATTCCTGGAATGCCCACAGCCCAAATGGATTGGCAGTCGGTGTTCGGCACGTACTGCACGCACGACCGGTAGCCCGGGCCGGCGCCGGGCGTAAGCAATTCCCAGGTCTCGCCGCCATCCGCCGTGGCAATTTTGTTGGCCGCGTTGTCGTCCATCGCCTCCCAATTTCCGCCCCAGCCCATCCCGTTCGCCTCATCGCAACGGGCCACGCTGAACATTCCCGTCATAGATCCTCCCTGCACAATGGGCGTCTCGACCACTTCCCAAGTTCGCCCCCGATCCGGCGAGCGAAAAATCCGTGAAGCCACCCCGCCTGAAGCAATCCACACCTCATCCCCGAGCAAGGCGATGTTGCCATTGGAAGCGGCAAATGCAGCTTCCTCAGCCAGTGGCAAGTCCTCGCACGACACTGCCGACCACGTCGCCCCGCCGTCCCGGGTGATGATCACGCTCAAGCATCCCCCCAGCGGGTCGCCCATGGCAATGCCCTCCCGGTTGTCCCAGAAGTGCATGCTGTCAAAAAAGGCCAGGGAATCCGTGTTGGTGTACACCACGCTCCATGTGGCTTCGGTGTGCATTTTGCGGTAGAGCAGCGCCGGCGAAGCAATGCTCAAAACGAACGCTGCCTCATCGGTCACTGCGACGGAACGGAAAGCCGGCGTATCCCCGCCTGGGCTTCGCAGCGTATCAACAGTCCACGCTCCGTCTGCATGGTGCCCGACCAGCCCTGCCGAACCCGCCCACCAGACGTCGCCATTGGGCGCCATAGTCAAGGCGCGAATGCTGGAATCAAACTCCCATTGCGCAGGCGTGGTTTCCGGTGCGCAACCAACGGCCGACCACGCCAACACCACCAACCACAACCCGGCATTCCTCATGGCGTCGGTGCAGGCGTTGGGGCTTCGTACCAAACGAGGGAGCGCACGATGGCCTCCACTTCGCGCATGTATTCGCGTTTGTCGAAGAAGGGGGCGTAAGCGTAGCCCTCCACCGTCACCAATTCTCCACTGCGCTCATCGTAGGCGGTGAGGCTGTAAAACGGCCCACCCATGTAGTCGCCTTCGATGCGCCACAGTCCGCGCAATTCGGAGGCAAAACCGCCATTGAACACCACTTCCTCGTACGAAGGGGTGTAGCGCATTTCGGTAGTCATAAACGAGCGAGGCGTCGGACCGGGCACATGGTCTTTGAGCACTTCGTTTCGCTTGCTCAACCGGGCTTGCATCGAAAACTGCTCGTCACTTATGTACGGCTCGCGGTAAATGAAAAAACCCTGCTGCACGTCGTGGTTGTCCCCGCCTTTCATTCGGGTCAACTGGCGATCAATCCACAGAAAGTCCTCCGACTTTTTGGCCCATCGGGCATCGCGCGGGACGGTGAGTTGAAGCCCTGCTCGTTGGCCCAATTCGTCGCGTATCAACTCGTTTTCACTCAAGCCAATCAGCCCCGCGTAGCGATCCACCTCAATCCGATGAAATGCGCTCAGCAATTCCAACCCACGCGCATCCAAAGCTGTTGCCAGGCCTGCCGCGTCGCGGGCTTTGCCGACGACGTACAGCTGTTCGCGGGCGTATTTTTCCTTGAAAATCTTGACTTCTGGGGTCTGGGTATCCACGCGATCCGCCAACTCGAGGACAATGATGTTGCGATGCGGTTTCCAAAACCGGTCAAACGATTCCGGCTCGAGGTGCACGAGGTCGAACCACGGCTCGTATTGCGGCAAGACCGGAAAGGGCTGGTCAAAAATCGCCCGCAACGTGTCGCCCGCTGCTCCGCTCCACACCGCTTCATCGCACACGACGACAATTTCACCCGCTGCACCGACTTTCCCCGTCAAAGCTGAACGCGCGCCTTCCTGGCTTCCGCATGAAGCGAGCACAACGCAAAGGGCAAGAACGACGGATTTAAAGCTTGCTGGGGTCTGCATGGATGATCAACTTTTGCCCGATTCGGATCATGGACCCGGAGAGGTCGTTCCACTCTCTGAGTTGCCGGACGCTTACTCCATAACGGTTAGCAATCTTTCCTAGTACGTCGCCGCTCTTTACGCGGTAGGTTACTGGCTCCGGAACGAATACGATTTCGGGTGTGCGTTCGGGGTCGATGAGCCGCATGCTGTCTTGGAAGGCCATGAATGCCGGAATCTCCATTTGGGGCAACACGAGTGGCCAGTGTTCCTCTGTGGCAGGAACAATGTCCATGCGGTACATGGGGTTCAGCCGCGCGAGCGTCGATTCATCGAGGTCCAACAACGGGGCAATTTGGTCAAAACGCATCACCTCGTCCACCATCACGGTGTCCAGAAACGCAAACGGCGGCGCCACATCGCGGGGGAAAATGTTGTGTTCAGCGGGGAACGCCATCAGGTAGGCCACCGCCATGAAAGCCGGGACGTAATTGCGGGTTTCACGCGGCAGGAAAAACCGGATCTCCCAGAAGTTTCGTTTGCCCCCGCTGCGGCGAATCGCGCGGTTCACGTTGCCGGGACCGGCATTGTACGCGGCCAACGCGAGGTACCAATCGTCGTACAGGGAGTACAATCGACTGAGGTATTTGCAGGCCGCCTCCGTGCTGCGCACCGGGTCCCGCCGCTCATCGATGTACGAATCGATGCGCAGGCCTTGGTACTTGGCCGTCGCATACATGAACTGCCACAGACCGCGGGCCCCGGCATGGGAGCGGGCCATCGGATTCAGGCCGGACTCCACCACTGCGAGGTACTTCAGTTCCAAGGGGAGGCCGTAGCGATCGAGGGTTTCTTCAAAAAGGGGAAAGTAGCCCGGAGCGCGACCGAGCATGGTGCCTAGGTGCTTTTTGCGTTTGCTGGCGTAAAAGGCGATGCGCGAATGAACCACCGGATTCCAAGCGAGGTCCAACGGCGATCGGCTGTCGAGCCAATCCATGCGGGTACGGAGGACGGCCGTATCCAGTGCCGGGGTTTCGCCCTCTTCGAAATTGTGGATGTTCAGCAGACTGGTGTCCGAAGAAAAGCACCAGTTCTCATCCAAGTAGCCGAGCCACGCCAATTCCAACGAAGACAGCTCGGGGTGCAATGACTCCTCTGCACTTAATGCGATGGTGTCGGATGCGAGCGTATCGGAAATGGCAGCCTGTTCAGCCGTCAGAGTCGAGGCCTGGCCCCAACCCATGGCCGCAGCCAAGCTGAATGCACATGCACAGAAGTGCGCCGTCATTCGCCCCATTAGCCTTCGGAACCGTCTTGTTCCTTCTCGTCGTTGTTGGTCGCGTCTTTGAATTCTTTCACGCCTCGCCCAAGTCCTTTCATCAACTCAGGAATTTTCTTTCCGCCAAACAACAAGAGCACCACAAGGGCGATGAGCAGAATAGAACCGGGATTCATTGCATTGAACATGGCCAAAAATTTTTTCGAAGGTCTGAAGAAATTACCAATCCCGCACGCTGCGGGGCACGGGGTTACGAACAGGCCAAAGCGCAATTGTCAATCAGGCGAACCCCGCCCACTTCAGCGGCGACAATGGCAAACGCCTCGGGATCGACAGGCCCATCATGCAGCGGCTCAAATGACGCGCCATTCACCACATCGATGTATTCCAACTCCACACCCTCCATCTCAGCAGCTTCCGACTCAATCGCCCGAAGCGCAGTTTGGATGTCGCCCTGGTTACACGCCTCTTTTTTGATTTGGTTCAGCCAGCCGTGAAGGACGAGGGCTGTCTGTCGGGATTCTCCAACCAGTCGAACATTTCGGCTACTCATGGCCAATCCGTCGGATTCGCGAATCAGCGTGCAACCTATGATTTCAAGGCCCACGAACTCCTCTTCAGCCAGCCTCCGGATCACCGCCAGCTGCTGCAGGTCTTTTTTTCCGAAGAATGCCGAATCTGCCTCCACCGCTGAAAACAGTTTGCGTACCACAGCGACCACACCATCAAAATGGCCCGTGCGTTTCTGTCCTTCGTAAGACGAAGTCAATCGCCCGTAATCCACCGGTGCAACTGCGAGATCACCTCCATAGAGCTCCTCCACATGGGGGGCAAAAACCACCGTGGCACCCGCTCGCTGCGCGACTTCTAAGTCCTTATCGATCGTCAGAGGGTAGGTCTCAAAGTCTTCTCGGTTGTTGAATTGGGTTGGATTGACAAAAATGCTCACCACCACTTCCTCACAGGCCTGTGCTGCCTGTTCAATGAGCGAAGCATGCCCCGGATGCAGCGCGCCCATGGTCGGCACGAAGCCCACCCGTTTGCCCTTCGTTTTAGATGCGTGGATGGTGCTTTTTAGCTCCTCGATTGTCGTGCACGTGTTCATCGCCTGAACCCCTTGTTTTACCCGGTTTTCCTTGGATTTCGGCCGAAAATTACGTACATTTGATATTCGTTCGAACCAAACAAACCACTGGCCGTCATGGAGAAAGCAAGAATCCTCTACATATCCCAACACATTGTACCATTCTTGCCCGCGACCCAGATGAGCTCTGTGAGCCGAAATCTCCCGCAGGCGGTGCATGAGAAGGGAAGAGAGATTCGCGTTTTCACTCCTCGTTTTGGTAAAATTAACGAGCGCCGTCACCAGCTCCACGAGGTGATTCGTCTTTCCGGCATGAATCTCCTGATTGACGACACGGATCATCCGCTCGTCATCAAGGTAGCGTCCATTCCAACGGCGCGCATGCAGGTCTACTTCATCGATAACGACGAGTACTTCAAGCGCAAGGCAGTGTTGCACGATGACAACGACAACCTATTCGAAGACAACGACGAGCGCACCATTTTCTTCGCACGAGGCGTCCTTGAGACCGTGAAGAAGTTGGGCTGGGCGCCAGACATCATCCACTGCAACGGTTGGATGACCGCTGCTGTTCCGGTTTACCTGAAGCAACTCTTCGCCAGCGATCCGTACTTCGCAGACAGTAAGCTCATCACGAGCATCTACGACGAGGGATTCGAAGGCGCATTGGACAGCCGCATGGCGGAAAAAATGCAGCAAGACGGCATCACTGCAGATTCCATCGCTTGCATCGAGACGCCCACATTTGACGCGTTGAACGCCCTTTCAATTCAGCACTCGGATGGACTGATTATTGGTTCGGAAGACCTCGCTCCCGAAACCGCCCAAGCCATTGAAAATGCAGGGGTTCCAGTCCTCGGATACCACGGTGAGGAAGGCTACGTCACCGACATCAACAATTTTTACGATACGATTTTGGAGGGAAAGGCTGAGGCTGTCTCGTAATTGTTGAACTTCGCGGCATGATAAAGATCACCGCAAGTCAGTACGGGGCAGTCGTGGCGAGTATCTTAGGGTTCGCCGTCCTGACCGGTTGCAAAAAACCAACCACCGATATCGGGCTGGAGTTCGCTCAGGAAGATTTGCTGAGCTTGAACCAAACCGACACCCTTGCGTTGAGCTTCGAAACAGTTCGAGAAGACAGCTTGGAAACAAGCCACCTAAGCACAGCCGTTTTGGGAAACATGGAGCATCCATTTTTCGGGATGCACCAGGGATCATTTGCCGCACAGCTCCGGCTGAGCGCTCCGGACATTGATTTTGGCCCCAATCCGGTGGTCGACAGCATTTACCTGTCTTTGCACTACAGCGGCGATCAGTACGGACAACTCAGCCCCCAAAACATCCACGTCGAGGCGCTGGTCGACACGCTTTCCCTGGATTCGGACTACTACTCCAACGCTTCCTTTGCGACCACGGAAATCAACCTTGCCGACCCCGCCTTTCAGCCCGTGGTGTTGAATCCAGGGGAAATCTTGTACTTCAATGGCGATACCGTTGCACCGGAGGTTCGGGTCTACCTCGACAATACATTTGGGCAATCCTTGCTCGACGCTGACTCCTCGGTATACGATTCCAACCAAGATTGGCGGGAATATTTCCCCGGCTTGCTCATTGCCCCAGACCCCAATGGACCCGGTCAAGGTGCGGTGGGCATCGATGTCACGACAGGCTTGAGCCGCATGCGGATGCACTACCACAGCGACACGGACAGCGCCGCCACGTACGATTTCATCATCAACGCACTCAGCCCGCGCACCAACTTCTTCGAGCACCAATGGTACCCGCCTTTCCAAGCGTTGGATGAAGCCTACATCACCGCGTTGGATGGCTCCTTGCTATCCGGTGTCTTCTCCGGCGCCGGGCTCAAAACCCGCATTCAATTCCCCGGGCTCGCCGCTTGGGAGGCTGAACGCGACGACGACCGCGCAGTGCATAAGGCTGAATTGTGGTTGCCCGTGGATCCGAAGTACAACGACACACGCTACCCGATCCCGTCCGATTTGTTCATCCTTTCGGAAAATGAAGACGGAGAGGCTGTGCCGACGCCAGACCAAACATCCATCGGGCTCGCCATCAACGGAAACTACGACTCCGCAGAAAACGCCTACCGATTCAACATTTCGCAGACCTTTCAGCGAATGCTGAATGGAACATACGAATCCGACAAGCTCTACGTTGTGTCATCACGGGCGGGAATTTCCCTTCAGGGGGTAATGCTCAATGGGCCTGCGGTTCCTCCGATTGAAGGCGACACCACGGGCTGGAAGCCCAATGCCCGCCTCGTGATTACGTGGAGCGAATAAGTGTTGATTTAAACTCATGTTGCGATGTGCGGTATAGTTGGATACATAGGCGATAAAGACTGCTTCCCAATTCTCATCAAGGGCCTGCAGCGACTGGAATACCGCGGATACGACAGCGCCGGTGTTGCTGTTTTTGACGGCAAGGATGCCATCCAAGTAAGAAAGAAAAAAGGAAAGGTCGAGGACCTGTTGGCCTTTGTTGGCGACGACCTTCCCACCGGATCCATGGGCATCGGGCACACCCGCTGGGCCACGCACGGGCCGCCCAACGACGTAAATGCCCACCCACATACCGCGCGTTTTGGACGCCTCGCCATGATCCACAACGGCATCATCGAGAATTACGAATCACTTCGCACCAGCCTCGAGGCGAATGGCCACGCCTTCGTCAGCGACACCGATACCGAGGTACTCATCCACCTCATCGACGAAGTCCAAAGCCGAACGAACACATCCATCACAGATGCGGTACAGATGGCCCTCAAGGAAGTGGAGGGCGCCTATGCCATTGCCATCATGGACGCCAACGAACCGGACTTGCTCATTGCCGCCCGCAAATCAAGTCCCCTCGTGATCGGAGTGGGCGAAGAGAATGAGTTCTACATCGCTTCCGACGCGACGCCCATCATCGAGCACACGCAAAACGTCATCTACTTGGACGACGAAGAGGTGGCAGTAATGCACCGCCAAGACGGCCTGACGATTCGCAACCTCCAAAACACCGTGATCACACCAGAGATTCACGAGCTCGAAATGCAGATTGAAGCCATCGAAAAGGGCGGTTTCGATCACTTCATGCTCAAGGAAATCTTCGAGCAACCGAATTCCATCCGCGACTCCATCCGCGGTCGCATGAGCGTGTCGCGTTCGGAAATCAAGATGTCCGGTATCGACGACCACTGGGAAAAATGGGACGCCGCACAACGCATCCTGATCATCGCATGCGGGACCAGCTGGCACGCAGGGCTGGTGGCTGAATACCTGTTTGAGGATTTTGCCCGCATCCCGGTTGAAGTGGAATACGCCTCGGAATTCCGTTACCGCAACCCCATCATCCGTCCAGATGACGTGGTCATTGCCATTTCCCAGTCGGGAGAGACGGCCGATACGCTCGCCGCCATTCAATTGGCAAAGCAGCAGGGCGCCCACGTTTTCGGTGTGTGCAACGTTGTCGGATCGAGCATCGCCCGCGAAACGGACAGCGGCGCGTACACCCACGCCGGACCAGAGATTGGTGTCGCTTCGACGAAAGCATTTACCGCACAGTTGACCGTCCTCACCTTGATTGCCATGCTCGTCGGCAAGAAAAAGGGACAGCTCTCCGCTCAACGGTTCAGCCGTTTGCTTGTCGAGCTCAACGCCATTCCGGACAAAGTCCAAAAGCTGCTGAAGCAGGATACACGCATCAAGGAAATCGCGCGCCACTTCGTGAACAACGAAAACGCTCTGTACCTCGGTCGCGGCGTGAATTTCCCGGTAGCGCTAGAAGGCGCCCTGAAGCTCAAGGAGATCAGCTACATCCACGCGGAAGGCTACCCCTCTGCGGAAATGAAGCACGGCCCGATTGCCCTCATTGACGAGGAAATGCCGGTATTCTGCATCGCAACTGCCGACGACGTCTACGAGAAAATCGTTTCGAACATCCAGGAGGTCAAAGCACGTGGTGGTCGCCTCGTCGCCCTTGTCTCCGCTGGTAACCAGGACTTGAAGCAGTTGGCTGAATTCGTCATCGAAGTGCCGAAGACGGACCAAGCCCTCGCGCCGCTGCTCACCGTGGTGCCACTGCAGTTGCTGAGCTACCACATCGCCGTGATGCGCGACTGCAACGTGGACCAGCCCCGCAACCTCGCTAAGAGCGTAACTGTTGAGTAAATCCGGCTGCCCTGTTGGCACATCCCGCAGGGCCACCCCTCAGGACATTGATCGTTTAGAAGCGTGTCGCCATGCGGCTATTGCGGCCTGCCCCGGTTATGATGCTGCGCAGCGACAGGTCTGGTTAGCTGCTGAACCAAATTGGTCGACGCTCGTCCATGACACGCTTTTGGTGCAGGTGGATGACAACATCGTGGGATTCTGTGTCGCTACACCTTCCGAATTGGGCTATTTGTATGTCCATCCCAACTACCAGCGCCAGGGAGTTGCCCATTTTTTGGTGAGTGAGGTGGAGCAACCTGGAATGCGTTGCGATTGCAATGCCTTTTCTGCCCGCTTACTTCAATCGAGAGGGTGGGAGCCGGTAGCGCCCAATCGCAAAAAGCGCAATGGGGTGGTGTTTGAAAACACCTGGTTCGAATTCACTGGTGGTACGAAAGCTTCGCGTTAAGTTCTTCCAACCGATCGAGCAGCGCTTCGATATCGCTGTCCTCCGTCAAGGGGTTTTGGAAGGTGCACCGAAGCCACGTTTCACCGTTCAAAACCGTTTTGACGATGTAGTGCGGACCGTGTTCCAACATGGCGTGCCGGAGGGCCGCATTGTCCGCTCCCTTCAATCGAAAGCACACAATGTTGGACTGGGGCTGTGCGAACAGCTCCCACTGCGGCCGCTGCGCAATCGCACGAGCCGCTGTTTGTGCCCGATCCACCAGTCGGTCCACCAAGCTCTCCCATAATTTATGGCCGTGGGCCTCCCAAATACCAAACACCGCCACGCTCAGCATGCGTTTGGTGCATTCAAATGTTCGTTTGCTCAGGTTCCACCACTCCTCCTGCTCATTTTCGTACAAGTACGCTGCCTCCTGACTAAACGCCGCGTAGGCATCCGAGCTGTCGCGGTAGAAAAGGCCTGTGCACAAGGCTGGCACGCCGAGCATCTTGTGGAAATCCATCGCCACCGAATCCGCCCGCTCCATCCCTTTCAGCGGAACCTTGTTGCGTTCTGAGAAGATGTGCGCCGCGCCGTGTGCGCCGTCGACGTGGAACCACAGTTCGTTTTGCTGCGCAAACGAGGCCAACATCTCCAAATCGTCGAACGTCCCTGTCGAAGTCGTGCAGGCATTGCCAACCACTGCGATGACTTCCATTCCTTGGTCGGTTGCTTCTGCGTGCGCTTCCTGCACCGCTTCTGGGTCGATTTGATGGTTGCCTAAGGTCCGAACCTTCACGGTACCCGCCGCGCCCCAACCCATGACACGAACCGCCCGGTCCACGCAGTAGTGCGCTTGCTCGCTGACCAAGACCGCGCACGGTCGCGCGGATCCATTCTTCCACGCATTGCCCGAAGCTTTGCGTTGGCGAGCGGCGAGCAAGGCGGTCAAGTTGGCCAGCGTGCCGCCGTGGCACAAAATGCCGCTGGAAGCGCTCCCCAAGCCCATGAATCGGGCAAGCTCCTGCATCACCGCCTCTTCCATCGGGCTGCTTGCCGGTCCCATTTCATCAATGGCCATGCCGTTATTGAGCAATGCCGTTGCAGCCTGTAACCACGCCAATTGCGGAAGCGGAACCGCTACCTGATGGCCTGCATAGCGTGGATCGTGCAGCCGATTGGATTGAGCCAGCGCCTCCTCGAGCAAACTCTCCTTCCAAAGCCGGCCCGATTCTACATCGGATTTATTTTTAAGCCTTGATTTCCAGTGTGTTAGACGCGTGTTTGGCGGGGTGAAAGGCAACACTTGATCATGGCGTTTGTCCTGCGATTCGGCCAAGTAATTCGCCAGCTGTTCGACCATTTCACCCCCGCTTGTTCGGAAGGCATCAACCGTGTAAAAGTTCGCCCAATGGTGCGGAACGTTCGGTTTTGAACAGGCTTTCATGTGCGAAAGTTCGGGCGATTGGTGCATACTTGAACGTTTTTTGCTTTTCTTGCGTTCGGAAATTTCCTGAAACACAACACAACACCATGAAGAAACTCATGTTTACCCTAGCGCTCTCAGCGCTGGTCACGATGGGCGTTCAGGCCCAAAAGCAAATGGGTGATGAGCACAACATCGAGGTGGCATTCACTCCATTCGGAGGTAGCCCCATCGACGGTTCAACGCTTAAGTACCGTAACTTCTTGGAAGACAACCGTGCCTTCCGTTTGTCCCTCACCGTATCCAATTCCAACGACCTGCACGCTTGGTACCAAGACGGTGAAATCAACGAAGCTGATCCGGTCAGCCCACAGTTGAACATCAACACGAAGAGCTCAACCTACGGAATCGCTCCCGGTTACGAAATGCACTTCGACGGAATGGACAACCTCTCTCCCTACATCGCGTTCGAATTGCCTATCACCATTGGCAACCGCGCGGATACGCAGGAGTTCTGGGGGCCTCAAGACATCAACGATGCCGGTCAGCCTGACCAATACATCGTATGGAACTTGGGCAACGAGCAAGGTTTTACCCGTTTAGGGTTCAACATCTTGTTCGGTGCTGACTACTACTTCTCGGATGCCATTTACCTCGGTTTTGAGGCAGGAATCGGTTTCGGCCGCACCACCTTTGGCAACCACAGCATCACTACAGACAACTTGACGGCATTCAACATGTACTTCAACAACGCCTTCTCAACAGAAGCTGCGGGTGCTGAAGTTGCAGGTGAATTCGTTGGCCAATTGCCTTTCAGCGCATTGGATGGTTTGATTTACAACGAGTACTGGCCTGACGGTGCCGGCTCTGATGACATCTACTATCCATGGCCTAACCACATCAGCAACACCACCATTGGAAACGTTTTCCAAGGTGCATTGCGTGTAGGTTTCTTGTTTGACTGATCTATAGCCAACAGCATTTGAAAAGGGCGGCGCCATTGGTGCCGCCTTTTTTTTGTCCGGATGATTCCGGCCGTTGTACCTTGTTTCCATGGAATTGGAATTTCAAGGAGTGGCTTTCAAAGCCAGCGGCGCTGCCAATGAGGACCTGAGCATCACGATGGGCGACGGGCACGGTTCGCGTGCGTGGTACGTCGATTTCATGAAGCTTCAGGTGGTGCGGGCCAACGGATTCTTGGGCTCTGTCGCTGAGGGCGGTGCGGTGAATTTCCGCGACGTGCAATTCAATCCGCACGGCAACGGAACGCACACGGAATGCTTGGGGCACATTTCGCCCGAGGCGCATTCCATCAACGAATTGACCTTCCCAGTCCTTATCCCGTGCCTCGTAGTCAGTGTTTTCCCTGAGGCGCACGACGGAGATCAGATCATCACCGAACGGGAATTGGCGCTGTCCATTTCCCAGCATTGGAACGTGCAATCCAACCTTCCCCCCGCAATCATCGTTCGCACGCTGCCCAACGACAAATCCAAGGTTGGGCGCAACTGGTCCAACACGAATCCGCCCTACTTCGATGCAGAGGCAATGACCTGGCTTGTCGAACGCGACGTCGACCATCTGATGGTCGACTTGCCTTCTGTTGATCGGGAAGTCGATGGTGGCGCGCTGGCGGCCCATCACGCCTTTTGGGTTTATCCAGACAGCCCCCGGCACCAATCGACAATTACGGAGCTCATTTTCGTCCCGGAATCGCTTCAGGATGGCCGTCACCTGCTCAACCTGCAAACTGCCGCGTTTGATATGGACGCGACGCCGAGCCGGCCCATAGTGATTCCCTGCAACCAAATTTGAAGCAAGCAAAAAAAGCCCCACGGTTGCGGGGCTTTCTTGGGTCATCGAAGGAAGTGAAAAGACCCGGTGGTTTATAATTTCTTAACCTGAACTTATCATTGTTTCCCTGTTGGCAGTGCCCTCGAATTCACTTGTGTAATGGGGGCGCCCAAACACGTCGTAGAATCCGGTCAATTCGGCCGCCAAATTCATTAATTCATCTCTAGAGCGCTAACAATGCGCTTTTGAAAACTCCACAAAGTGTGTATCGTGTACACGTCGAAAAGTCACAACTTGCATCATCACCAAAAATTTTCTTTATGAAAAATTTACTTACTCTGTGTGCATTTGCGTTGTGCACCTTAACACTCAGCGCTCAGGACGACGGTTCGTCAATGGGAGCTGAAGGTACTTTCTTTCTGGGCTCAGGAGATGCAACGCAGTTGCTCAACATTTTTTCTGACAATGGCGTAGGATTGATTTTGCCTACTGTCAGCTATTGCCCTGTAGACAACATAGGCGTCCAATTAGCCTTAGGCGGGCCAACAGATGACCTCCAAATGAATTTGGGAGTAGCTTACTTCATCGATGACTACTACGTAGGTGCTAGAGCCTATGATATAGCTGGTGACTTTGATCTCGGAATCGGCGGAGCGAAGATTATTCCATTTATGGGGCCACTTTTTGTTGCCCCGGGAATTGAATATCGTTTCGGCGTGCCTGAAGACGCGAGCGACAATCTTGGTTTAACTATTGGATTCGGAGCAAGATTCTAAAAACCAAATGTGAATTCGAAAAGGGCCTCAGCGTGGGGCCCTTTTTTATTTCACGAAAAACTCCAAACAAAAGACCGACCCTTGACCCGGGAACGAGCGCAGCATTATTCGTCCGTTCAATTGGCGGACAATGGAGTCGGTAATGAATAAGCCCAGCCCTGTGCCCTTTTCTTTCGATGTAAAGTGCGGCTGAAAGATCTCTTTCTGTTTGTCTGCCGGAATGCCTATTCCGTTGTCCTCCACGGTCAGGAGCGCCTTCCCCTCTGGGCCCACCTCCAATCCTATCGCAATCGATGGATGGCGTTCATTGGCCACTGCGTCAATCGCATTAGTAATCAAATTATTCATGGCACGCGTTAGGTGCGCCTTCGACCCATCGATCACCACAGGCACATCCGGAATGGAACTGCACCATTCAATTTGGGGGGTTGACTGTTCATACAGTGCCACAACCTCTTTTGTTGCTTGTGCCCAGTTCACCTCCTCGAGGGTTTCCAATCCAACCGCTGCGAGCATGGAAAAGTCGAGCGAAATCTCCGCGAGGATGTCAATTTGCTCCACCACAACGCGCGTGTAACGCCGCAATCGCTCATCGAAATCTTCTTTCTGATCCAGCCACGCACGTTCCAACTGCTGGGCGCCAAGCTTGATGGGCGTGAGCGGATTCTTGATTTCATGGGCCACCTGCATGGCCATTATGCGCCAGGCACCCTCGCGCTCCTGCTTGGCCAATTCTTGAATGGCCGCATGCAACTGCTCGAGTAGGGCGTTGTATTCATCCACCAACTCGCCAATTGCGTCGGCCCGGTCGTACTGAATCGGGTTCTGCTCCACACCTGGCTCAAGCTCGCGCATGCGGTCGCGGATCAACCTCAGGTTCCTCACCAGTCCGTTGGAAAGGATTGCCGCCAATATGGCTCCGCCCAAAAACAGAACGATGTACAGGGGCGCCAACTGCGACCAGAATGCCTTGAAATCCCCTGCCTCAAGCGCCCGTTTTTCATACCGGACACCCACGATTCCAAGCGCAACTTCGTTCCGGTCCCGAACGTTCCAGTACACATTCACCACATCGCTGTCCGATTCCCCTTGGAGGCGCTCGTCTGACGCGTCCAGCGCCGCAAGGACATCCACTGGCAACTGTATCTTGGCCCCTGTATCATCCGTCAACGTGGATTGCGTCAATAGTTGACCATTTGGACGGTACAGCGCTATATCCATGCCGTGGATGTCTGCCAACTCACAAATGCGATCCGTGAAGGCGTTGGGAATGTCTTCCGTTCCGAGAGAATCTGACAAACGGTCGAGGGTATAGTTCAGGCTTCGCTCCACTGAAGCCTCTTTGCGGACGAGGCGCCGGGCATTGTACGCCTCTTCCTGATCGCCCGCGAAGTCCCACGCCACGTACATCGTTCCGGCCAATGCCAGCACGATGACTAGCAACATAGAAAGCAGTATTCGTGTCTGAAAGCCCATTCCCCGAAGCTAATACGGGTCGAGCAAACACAAGGACTGTGCCAGCTGGTTTTTATGCGTCGAGCGCTTCTGAACCTGCGACGATCTCGAGGATCTCCGTCGTAATGGCCGCTTGACGCGCTTTGTTGTACGAGATGCGCAACTCCCGCAACAGCTCGCCGCCGTTCTCGGTCGCTTGGTGCATCGCGGTCATTCGGGCACCGTGTTCCGCCGCGTGGCTGTCGAGCAGTCCCTTGTACAACTGAACTTTCAATGAGTTCGGGATGATGCGCTCGACAATTTCAGCTTGATTCGGCTCAAAAATGTATTCGATGTCGACACCACTCGGTCCCTCTTCACCTGTCTCAAACGGTTCCAACGGAAGGTAGTCTTCCATGGTCGGCTCCTGGACGGCTGCGTTCACGAACTTGTTGTAGACGATTTTGACCGCATCGTAGGTGCCTGCACGGAATTGCTCCATGATGGCTTCTGCTACTTCTTGGGCTGCGTCGAAGTTCAGATCGTCAAAAATCTTCCACGTGTCTTCACCGAAGCCTTGCGGTGCCAAGGATGCATCCTTCTTGAAGGCGTCGTTGGCCTTCTTGCCCAATGGGAGCACATGGTATTCCGCACCACCTTGCTTGATGGCGTTGTTCACCTGCTTGATAATGTTGTTGTTGAAGCCTCCGCACAAACCGCGGTTCGAGGTGATGGCTACGAGCAACACGCGCTTCACATCGCGCTTTTCTGAGTAGACTCCTTCTCCACTGTCCAAAGAAGCACTCACGTTGGAGAGCACCGCTTGGAGCTTTTCAGCGTACGGACGCATCCGGGTGATTGCATCCTGAGCACGTCGCAATTTCGCCGCTGCCACCATTTTCATGGCAGAAGTGATCTGCATCGTGTTTTGAACCGATGTAATTCGTTCCCGTACTTCCTTGAGTCCGCCAGCCATGGGTTATGCGTATTGAGCCGTCATTTCTTTAGCAGCAGCAGCGAGGACGCTCTTCTGCTCGTCGCCGTACTTGCCGTTCTTCAACTCCTCCATCATGTCCGCGTGCTTTGAGCGGAGGTAGTCGAGGTAAGCCACCTCAAAGTCCTTCACTCGGTTCACGGGCACATCCTTCAAGAGGCCTTCAACACCGCAGTAAATGATGGCGATCTGGTCCTCCACACGCATCGGGCTGTTCAAGTCCTGCTTGAGGATTTCCACGTTGCGCTCACCTTTGTCCAAAACCGCCTTGGTCGCTTCGTCCAAATCCGAACCGAACTTAGCGAAGGCCTCCAGCTCGCGGTACTGCGCCTGGTCGAGCTTGAGTGTGCCCGATACCTTCTTCATGGACTTGATCTGGGCGTTACCCCCTACACGGCTTACCGAGATCCCCACGTTAATCGCTGGGCGGATGCCGCTCAAGAAGAGGTTGGACTCGAGGAAAATCTGGCCGTCCGTAATGGAGATTACGTTGGTCGGGATGTACGCCGATACGTCACCCGCTTGGGTCTCAATGATCGGCAGTGCCGTCAATGATCCACCGCCCTTCACCTTGTCCTTCAAGGAAGCGGGCAAATCGTTCATCTGAGAGGCGATTTCCTGTTCGCCAATGACCTTCGCTGCACGCTCCAACAGGCGGCTGTGCAAGTAGAATACGTCACCGGGGTAGGCCTCACGTCCTGGAGGACGACGCAACAACAGGGATACCTCACGGTACGCAACAGCTTGTTTTGACAAGTCATCGTATACCACCAATGCCGCGCGGCCTGTGTCGCGGAAGAATTCACCAATCGCCGCACCCGTGAACGGTGCGTAGAACTGAAGCGGTGCAGGGTCTGATGCAGTTGCCGCTACCACAACCGTGTAGGGCAAGGCGCCGTTTTCTTCCAAGGTCTTCACGATTCCAGCAACCGTCGAGCCTTTCTGGCCTACAGCAACGTAGATGCAGAAGACAGGTTCGCCCGCCTCGTAGAACTCGCGCTGGTTGATGATTGTATCAATCGCAACAGTGGTCTTACCGGTCTGGCGGTCACCGATGATCAACTCACGCTGGCCACGGCCAATTGGAATCATCGCGTCGATCGCCTTGATGCCGGTTTGCAATGGCTCGCTTACTGGCTGGCGGTAGATAACACCGGGCGCCTTACGCTCCATCGGCATTTCGTACAAATCGCCTTGGATGGGTCCCTTACCGTCGATGGGCTCACCGAGGGTGTTGACCACGCGGCCCAACATGCCCTCGCCGGCGCGAACGGAAGCGATGCGTCCTGTACGCTTAACCGATGAGCCTTCCTTGAGGTCACCTGAAGGGTCCAACAATACCGCACCTACGTTGTCCTCCTCGAGGTTCAACGCGATGCCGCGGGCACCGTTTTCGAATTCGATCAATTCGCCGGATTCCACATTGGTCAAACCGTAGATGCGCGCAATGCCATCCCCGACTTGAAGAACTGTTCCTACTTCTTCCAGTTCAGCGGCTGACTTGACGCCTGCGAGCTGTTCACGTAAAATGGAAGAGACTTCTGCTGGATTGATTTCTGCCATGATTTCGGCTGGTGTTCGGTTTTGGTGTCCGGATTAAAATTCCGGTTCGTAATCGTGATCTGTGATTTGACGGCGAAGGAGCCCCAACTCGCGCTTGATGCTGGCATCAATCATGCGGTTGTCCATGAGCAATTGAAAACCGCCGAGCAACTCAGGCGCTACGGTTTCCTTTAATTCAACCTCTCCGTCGTGAAGGTTCTTCAAAGCTGCGCTCACACGGCTGCGCAGCTCGTCGTCCATAGGTATCGCTGTCTTCACTTCCGCCACACGCACATTGCGTTGCTGGCGAACCAAGTTCAGCGCCTCATCAACAATGGCGGGCAAAATGGACTCTCGTCCCTTGCGGACCAAAATCTTGATGAACTCCAACGTGAGCGATTCGATCTTGCCCTCGAAGATTTTCACCAGGATGCTTTCCTTGGCGTCGGCCTTGATGACGGGGCTCTTCAACAGGAGTTCCAGGTCATCGGATTCTTGAACGGCATCGTTCAACAACCGAATGTCCTTTTCCATGTTGTCAATCGCCCCTTTTTCATCCGCAAGGCTGAAGAGGGATTTGGCGTATCGTATGGCTGCGCGTGGTGTGGCCATGGATTAATTCAATGGAGATTCATCAATGAGTCGGTTGACGAGGGCTTTTTGCTCGTCGTTTGACTCCAACTTTTCTCGCAGCAAACGCTCTGCAATTTCCAAGGACAAGTTGCCTACCTCCGCCTTCAATTCCGCAACCGCGGCTTTGCGCTCAATAGCGATGGCGTCTTTGGCGGCAGCTACTTCCTTGTCGGCTGCTTCGCGCGCTGTGTTTTTGGCATCGGCTACCAACTGGTCGGCCATCTCGCGGGCTTCGCGCAACATGCGGTCGCGTTCCGCGCGGGCTTCCTTCAATTGGTTTTCATTGCTCGCGGCCAGTTCTTCCATTTCCTTGCGGACCTTTTCCGCCTCGTTCAAGGCGCCCGCAATGGATTCTTCACGCTCGTTCAGCGCAGACAGAATCGGACCCCACGCAAAACGGCGGAGTACGAAAAGCACCACAAGGAATGCAATGGATGCCCAAACGACGGTCCCGAGGGCCGGTGTAAGTAGCGCTCCCATCGTTTATTATCCGAGGGCTACGAGCAAGCAGATGATGATGCCGAAAAGAGCAACACCCTCAACAAGTGCCGCGGCAACGATCATGTTAGAACGCAAGTCACTGGTTGCTTCTGGCTGACGTGCCATTGCTTCCAATGCAGATCCGCCAATGCGGCCTACACCGATACCAGCGCCAATCGCTGCTGCACCTGCGCCAAGACCTGCAAGGCCTTGACCTACTCCGATTTCAAAAAGAATGCTCAACAATTCCATAATGTTGGTTTTTATTGTGGATGGATTTTAATTCAGTGGTGTGCGGGGTCGTGGGTGGCGTCGCCGAAGTAAATCGCGGCAAGCAAGGTGAATACAAAGGCTTGCAAGAAAGCCACCAGCAACTCCAAGAAGTACATGAAAATCATGAAGGCCGTGGAGAAGATCCCCATGCCCGATCCGGCTCCGATGGCTTGACCGCCGTCACCGAAAATGAAAATCAAGCTCGTGAATGCGAGGATGATGATGTGTCCCGCGCTAATGTTCGCGGTCAAACGAATCATCAATACCGCAGGCTTCATGATGATGCTGAACACCTCGATCGGCACCAAAATGAATTTTACGGGAAGCGGTACACCGGGAGGCCAGAAGATGTGGCCCCAGTAATGCTTGTTGCCGTTCAGGTTAGTCAGGAAGAAGACCAGCGTCGCCAAGACGACTGTTACACCGATCGTGCCGGTAATGTTGAACCCACCCAAGAAAGGAACCAATCCCAGGAGGTTGCAGAAGAAAATGAAGAAGAAGACCGTCAACAAAAACGGCATGAACTTATCCGCCTTGTCTCCAATTGAGGGCCTGGCAATCTCGTCCCGAACGAAAATGATCAACGGCTCGAGCGCGTTGGCCATTCCCTTCGGCGCTTGACCTGGGTTCTTTTTGTAGTGACCGGCGATGCTCAAGAACATCCACACCATCGCCGCGAGGATGAGCAGCATCCCGAATACCGACTTGGTGATGGAGAAATCGTAAACCGTGAGGGCGGAACCGTCTGCAGCGGCCGTGATTTGGCCCGAAACGACAGGAGTGCCGTCCGCAGTCGTGCCGTCTTCAGCATGCATGGTGTAGGCGATGCCATCCAATTCACATGTCTTGTTGCCGTGACCGTATCCTTCGAATGTGCTGCTCACGAAGATCTTCACTCCCTGGCCCTCGATGTAAAGAATGACCGGCAGTGGAATATGGACATCACCGAAGAGGTGGATATCATGAGCGTCTGCAATGTGGTGAATGATGAACGTGCCCGCTACAAACTCTTCATCGTGGGCGTGGTCGTCGTGATCGTCGTGATCGTGACCCGCGTGTGATTCGTGGTCGTGCGCTTCCTCGCTGTGATCACCCTCGTGGCTGTGGTCGGCATCCGCATCGCCATGTTCATCGCCGTGAGCGTGCGCATTGTGCTCGGCATGTGCAGCGTGCTCATCAGCGTGGCCGTGGTCTTGAGCCAAAAGCGCTGTTCCAGTTAGGAGGAGCAAGGCGGCAAGCAGGGCCTTGAATGAACTAAAAAGACGATTCATTTTTGGCGGTAGGGCTGAATTCGGCGCAAAAGTAACTCACAGGACACAGGCAGCATTGAAGTTTTGCTAATTTCTTTACCTGCAGAAGTGGAAATCTTCAATTCGGGTCGCGAGGTGCGTGATTTTGCGATTCAACAACGAGCAAAACCGAGTTCACAGCGAATACCACAAACAACCCCAAGACGAAATGCACCCGGTACATTCCACCCACCAAAACGAGGTAGGCTGTGATGAGCGCGAGACTCGAAAACATCTTGACCGCCGTCGAACCATTTACAGCCGTGATGAACTGCATCGAAGACCGGCGCATAGCTGATTGGATCCAACGATTCAACAGCAGCGTCAAGCCAAAATACCAACACACAACAGCCAACCACACCCACGTCGAGGCAAAGGGTGCAAACGGGGGAATAACCATCCCCGCTCCCAGCAACACGGCGTTGGCCACGGTCAATTTCATCGAAAAGCGCATGTGGATTCGGTTATTTCGACAGCTCTTTGATCACCATCCAAATGGCAGCGGCCGTTCCAAAAACGCCTCCAAGGAGGGTTCCGAGGGGGAACTCGTGACCGGTGTTGAGGTCCCATTTGCGCCCCAACCAAACGGCCACACCAATGGATCCCGCCATGGTGAATGCCATGCCGGAAAACCGCAAGAAAGAGCCGGATTTTGAGGGCCGCTTGGGGGTTTGTGGTGTCAAAAGCTGCGGGGTTATACCGCGGCTGGCTGCTGGGCGTTTGCCTTCTGAGCCACGGGGTGCTTATCGCGGCCAGCGTCCTTGATGTCCTTGACTTTGGAAGTCAAGTGCAGGTTACCGGTGGCTTGCGCGCCATTTTCAACCGAAAGCTGTCCGTATTGGATGTCACCGTGAACCTTCGATGAGGCTTTCAAAACGAAGAGTTCCTGGACGAGGATGTTTCCTTCCATTTCCCCCTCTGTCTCGCAATGAGCGCATGACACAGAGCCTTTGATTCGACCTGAGTTTCCAATGACCAAACGGCCCTTTGTAACAAGTTCTCCTTCGAACGTTCCATCGATGCGGACGTTGTTTTCACTGCGGAGCACCCCTTCGAAGGTGGTGCCTTTCGCGATTCGGTTGACCGCGTTATCCGATGACGTTTCTGGTTTCATTGACTTTTTGGTGGTTCCAAGCATGGCGTAAAGGTAATTCGAAACCCGCTAACGTACTAAGGGTCACTCACCTCCTTCGAGGTACACTTTTTCGAACCAGCGTTGGTAGCTATCCGTCTCCTTGTTTTTGAAGAGTTCGATGTAGTTCTCGGTCGAAATGGTAAACAGAGCGTACCCGGAAGTGTTGATGGCCCCAAGCGCGCCGGTGTTGTTGGTGAACACCTCGTAATAATCCAGGCTGTAGTCCTGCCGCTTGAAATCTTTGACAAGGACAATCTGGAAGTTTCGGTTGATCAAGTTTGCGGTCACGCGCAATTCATTGGAAGCGAAAAATTCGGTGTTGAAGTCCGCAATGGTTGCTCGCAGTTCCTCGACATTGCCCCGGCCCACTGGCACCAACATGCCGAAGTAATGCGTGAGGTAAGGTTTATGCTCCCATACCACCACCTCTTCTTCTTCCTCTTCGGTTTCTTCGGTTTGCTCAGCGTCGCGAGCGCTGCCGTTCAGCGCTGTCAGCAACGCTTGGGCAAATTCCGCCTCTTCCGTGTCCGGACAGTCTCGAATGATCAGCTGAAGCGACTCAAAATACGCCCGGCGATCCCCGCCGGTCCGTGCGCTGAGTCCACCGATGCTCTGCGCACGCAGCAATCGGTACTTGCAGATGTAGTTGTTCGTGGGGTGGTAATTGATGATTTCATCGGCTGCGAGCAACACCTCTTGATACGCTTTTGAATAATACCGTTGCAGCAGCTCCTCGTATGCCAACCGCTCTTCCTCTCGGCGTACCTCTTCTTGGTCCGCGAAGTCGGGGTTTTCAATCAAAATGGCCCACTCCGAATCGGGATAACGCTCCATCACTTGGGCGCTCCAGTACTCCGAATTGCACGTGGCACAGAAAGGACTTTGGTAGTTCTCCTCCACCTCGCGCTGCAGGTAGGTTCGGTACAGTTGGTAGTAAGTCGTCGGATGGAATTCGCTTTCGTCCATGCGCTCCGTCAGTTCCGTCCATGTATCGATGGCGTTCTCTAGGTCGGAAAGCTTTTCCTTGTACACCAACCCTGCGTTGTAATACGCTTCTGCGATCATTGCCACGGCGTTTTCTCGCTCGGCGCTGTCGCACGGCAGCCCCGCCAGGAGCTCATCGAAGCTTGGAATCTCGCCTGGGACCAAACCGTCTTCTACCAATTCAATGGCCCCCGCCTCGTCTTCTCCGACTCCCACTTCATTCGAGAAGGCCACGTCCATCTTCATCGCGCGCCGCCAATTGTCTTCCAGTGGCCGATCACCCCAATAGTCTCGGAAGTTTCGGCGTCCCGCGACCTTGAGTTGGGCATTGTACGGCCAGAACATGCCTGCGCCTTGGTCGCCTGCATACGCCAGCTCTGCCTCTGCTGCTGCCTCTGCCGCTCGCTTGCGGGCTTCCTCTTCTGCTTCCAGTTGAGCGATGATTTCCGCGATGCGGTCGTTGCGCTCATTCTCAGGCAGGTCACAGATCTCCAAGAGGCTGTCCTGCTCGGTGATGGTGTTCAAGTTGGTGACCAACTCTGTGAGGTTGTCTGCCATCGCGTCCACGTCATCGAAGCGTTCGTTTTCATCTTCCATGAAGGTGCGCGCGCTATCGTAGTACGCTTGAGCATTGGTGTAGTCCAGGTCCTCCATGTAGAGGTCGCCGAGCATCAAGTAGCTCTTCATGCGTTGGCGGGTGTTCTCGTCGTTCACCAAGAGGGACTCCTTCAGCAAATCCACCGCATCTTCCCGGCGACGTTCTTCCAGCGCTAAGGTGGCCAACGCGTAGAAAATTTGATCCTTGTAGATATCGTTCTTATCGTCGTCAAGCATCTCCTCCAACAACTCAATAATGGGTTGGCTATCGGTTTCACGGCGATCGAACGCCATGGCCTGCTTGATTTTAGCGTAAAACTCCAGCTCGTAAGGTGTGCGCAAATCCACGACCTCGTTGTAACGCTCGATGGCTTTTTCGGATTGTCCGGCTGCCTCGTAGCACTGGGCCAAAATGAAGAGTAAGCGCGCGTGGTCTTTTCGCTTCTCCACATAGTCAAACGCCTCTTCCAGTTGTTCGATGGCCGCCTCTACCTCATCGTACATTAAGTAAAACGCCGCGTACACCTCGTGCACATACACCATCACCTCTGGGTCGTCCACGCGCTTGGTTTGCGCCGCTTTGATGAGGGTGTTGCTGGCCCGTACTCGGTCGTCAAAGGCCATGTACGTGCGGGCCATCCAAGCATTTGACCACGCTTGCGCGTCGGGGTAATCCAACGTCCGAACGAGGTACTGGAACACCTCGAGGGCTTTCTCCTTTTCGCCTTTGATCAAATGCGCGCGGGCAATCACATCGTAGTTGTCGTCAATCCACTTATTCAACTCCGGGCGCTTCAAGTCTTTTTGCTGTCGGCGAGACGGCGACATAGTGTGCTTGTCGACCACCTTTGTGCACTTCTCGATGGCGCGCTCCATCAGCGGGTAAACTTGCTGAGCGGTTGCCTCGTCGACCGGGCGGAAGATGGGGAGGATCTCATCCCAATTTTCCTCGTACCCTTCATAGAGCACTTGCTCAGCTTCCTTCATTGCTTCGGTCGCGTAGAAGAAGCCGTTGTATTTGGCATTCGTGTTGTGGTAGAGCCGGTAAGCGAAACCGTCCCGTGTTGTAGAACATCCCGTTACCATGAGGAGGATAACCATCCCCCATCCCAACATCCCGTTTTTGCTCATCTTATTTGGTCCCATGGACAGGTGCTCAACGCAGAATCCGCTAAATTATTCCAAACGCGGCGACCAAACGATGCCTTTTTGTGTATTCCGCGATATTTGTTCCCAGCAATGGCACAACTCAACGACTTTCGCGAACGCTGGTTCAAGCGCTACCGCTTGGTCCTGCACGAGGAACAATCCTACAAGGAACGGTGGCAGATGACGGTCAACCGGTGGGGATTGGCCGCTACATCCGGAGCGCTGTTGGTCACCATTGCCGGGCTCACTTACCTCATCGTCGCATGGACGCCGCTGCGCGAATACATCGTGCCGGGTTACGTCAGCGAGGCTAGCCGCATGCGTGCCATCGATGCGGAATTGCGCGCGGACAGTGCTCTCCACGCATTGGCAGTTCAAGAGCGCTACATGAACGACCTGCGCACAGTGCTGACGGGCCAGGTGGTGGTGGATGATGTCGAGCCCGCGGTGCTGGACAGCGCAGCCATGGCCGACACAGAAGAGGGGTTGAACGATTGGGGGTTGACCGAAGAAGATTTGGCATTGCGCGAGCGCGTTGAAGATGAAGACCGGTTTGCTTTGCAACGTGCGCAATCCAATGAGTGGGCCTCAAAGAGTATTCCATTCGCGCCACTGCAAGGTGAAATCTCCTCGGAGTTCGACCCGGCCATCGGGCATTTCGGGGTCGATTTTGTTGCGCCAGTTGGATCCGTGATTCACGCGGTGGACGATGGTACCGTGATGCTCGCCTCATACACTTCAGACGGCGGATACGTGGTCAACATTCAGCACCCTGGCAACCGCATTTCCGTGTACAAGCACAACCAAAGCTTGCTCGTCGAGGAGGGCGACCGGGTTCAAGCCGGTGACCCCATTGCGGTTTTGGGTGGAACAGGAACCCATTCTACAGGTCCACATTCCCACTTCGAATGGTGGGTGGATGGAACAGCGCTCGACCCGGTGCAATGGCTCCCGGAATACGCCCCTGAGCGGCCCGAATAATCGAGGCTTAGCCCTTCAATACAATGTCGAAATCGACGAGGTCGACGAACCGCTGAATGCGCTCGTCCAGCTCCCCTTGGGTCAAACTCAGTAGGCGCTCGGTGCCGAATTGCTCGCACGTAAATGACGCCAATGCTGAACCCAAGACCACCGCACGCTTCATGTTCGCAAACGACGTGTCGTCGGTGTGCGCCAAGTAGCCAATGAAACCTCCGGCAAAAGAGTCGCCAGCACCGGTAGGATCCAGCACCTCCTCCAGCGGCAGCGCGGGAGCAAAGAAAACCTCATCCTGATTGAAGAGCAGTGCACCGTGTTCGCCCTTTTTGATGACCAGGGTGGATGGGCCCATAGCGAGGATTTTTTGGGCGGCTTTCACTAGGGAGTATTCGCCTGAAAGCTGGCGCGCTTCTTCATCGTTGATCGTGAGTACATCGATGCGCTGCAATACCGCTTTTAGTGGCTCCAGTGCGATGTCCATCCAAAAATTCATAGTGTCCAACACGACGAGCTTGGGGCGCTTAGCCATCTGATCCAACACGCTGGCCTGCACATTGGGGTCCAGGTTGCCAAGCATGACGTAATCCGACTGCTTTGCGGATTCTGGAACGACCGGCTTGAAATCCGCCAACACATTCAAGTCGGTGGTAAGGGTGTCCCGGGAATTCATGTCCATGTGGTACTTCCCTTCCCAGAAGAAGCTCTTTTCGCCTTTGCGGCATTCGAGGCCTTCTGTGTTGACCCCGCGCGACTCGAGTTCAGTGATGAAGGATTGGGGAAAGTCGTCCCCAATGACCGAGATGATGTGCTGCTCCTTCGCAAATTGACTCGCGCTGAGGCCGATGTAAGAGGCGGCGCCACCTACGATTTTACCAGAAGAAGCGAATGGGGTTTGGATGGCATCAAAGGCCACGGTACCAACGGTTACTAAACTCATGTTTCTAGAAATCTGCCGCAAAGGTACCGGTTCTTCATCGAGTCATCCGGGATGATGCAACATTCTTACAGGTACCGCCGTATAGGCCGCAGACGCAAAAAATCTTCGCAATTCGTCCACGAACGAAAAGAAAGGATTATCTTTGCCGTCCGAATATTCCTCCATAGCTCAGTTGGTTAGAGCATCTGACTGTTAATCAGAGGGTCCCTGGTTCAAGTCCAGGTGGGGGAGCAAGGAAAACGAAAACCGCGCGTAACTGCGCGGTTTTTTTGTACCTTTTCAAGAGGTTTGATACTGTTGGGCATCGGCTCAACCGCAAGGTTCAAATCATCGGTTAGATATTTTTTTCCGGGCGGATAAAACCAAAAACGGGAGACCGCATCACTGCAATCTCCCGGAAAATTGATATGCCAGCAAAAGTCCTATTTCTTCCTCGTCAATGTTTTATTTGGCTCATTGCCAAATTCCATAGGATTTGGATTCACTTCCATCAAGAGGGCTTCAATAGCAGCCGTGATCGAACCCAATTCTTTTGAAATCTCATTGGATCGATTCGGATCGGTCATAATGGTGTGAATGAATCTAAAGTCTTCATTATCAATGAAGCCAGTGCCAAAACGTTCCCTGACAATTTTATCTGCAATTCGAGCGAATTGATGACGCTCTTGTACGTTTGTGGATAGCCCGTCTTTAATGATACCTTGCAAAAACGCTTCCTCATTTTCAGAAAGTCCTGACAGAAGCATCGCCTCATTAATATTCAAATCGTCAAGCATTGAATGCGCCATGTTGGTATTAATTGATTGCGATTGGCCTGGCTTTCCAGAAAGTTGATTCTGATTGTTAGCCGTAGAAGATTCCTCAGAATCAAAAGCGAGGTCCAACTCAAAACCAGCCTCAACCAAAACTGACTGCACCTCGAGGAGGGCGTTTTTCAGCTTTTTCACTTCCTCAGCTAATTCATTATGATTCAACCCAATGGCAACATTTACAAACGTTGGTAGACCTCCAGCAACTGACTCAGTCCCCTCCCATGCAACACCAATAATATGTTTGTAGTCGTCCAAACGGATTTCTGACTTGTCTTTAGCTATCGCAACACCGTCGGCTTCTCCACTGAATAGTATATAGTCGCCTTCCTTGACTGGACCAATAACTTTGACTGGAACCTGACCCAGAAAAGCAACCTTCTCGTAAAAATTTTCACGGCCAGCAGGAGGTGTATTTCCAAGAATGATTGGCTGTCCTGAGACAACCATGAATTCATCAGCATTGATAAAAGTCTTGGAGATTCTCCCTGCTTTCACGCCGACTACATCTCCTACCAAGAGCACCTCATTTGGATATGCGCGCTCGAGCCATTCCGCATAATCTGCTCCACCGGAGGCAAAAGCAACCCCAACGGCTTGGCTTGCTGCCCAGTAGTTCATGCCTACCCCCCATGACTCTGTGAACACTCCAAAAATCGCATCGAAAATATCCCAGAAGTCAAATGGCGTTCCCGGTGGAAAAAAAACAAAGATCAATTCTTGAATGGACTTGCACCATGATAAAATCATGATCAGTTCATCTACTGCATCTATAACATCACCCGCTCCAATGCCTATATCATTTGCATCAACATTGTCAGCTACAGCCTGTGCTTCCGCTTCCTGGGTCGCGTTTGCACCATCTATGCCCTCATTACCCTCCTGTCCTTCGGGATCTGGGCAATTCGTTCCAGACAGATAATAATGCTTAGATGTAGTTACTGACTCATCTGAACCAATGAAGTTAGGCAGGGGATCAGGATTGCGATTGTCATTGCCCGTTGCCCAATTTCCCCAGTGCGCAAAATGCCAAGCCATGTGGTATCCTAGGGCAGGGTCATCGGTAGTTTTAAATTGCTTTGAACCGTTTCCACCAAAAAGCGACCAAGTGAACTCCATTGCACTATGCCCCCACGAATTTGCACTTCGGGTCGACTTGAATTGTTCTAAATACTGTATGCTAACATCGTAATTGGAGAAGACTGGAAATTCATTAGTAGTTGATGTAATAAACTGATGTGTTTGAAGCGTATCATAAACTTGAAAATATCCAGCTTGGTAGCAATTCGCACCACCCGTCTTACAATCTCCATTGTCTTTGACTGCTGATGAGCTGATTGGAGCGCCCTCGTAACCATAAGTGCCAAACCAGGTGATGTCTGCGCTTGTGCTGAATACGTTCAACGGCGCCCCTTCAACAAAAAAGAGTAGGTATTTATTATGATGTGCGTCATTTATTGCATGAGGTGAATTTGGATTCAGTTCCCATGCGTCAAACGACCAATAGCACGATGCCCCTCCTCCAGATGCAGATGAGTCAGAACTAGCGAGCGCAGAGCCTATGTTAGAAAGTAAATCAGCAATAGATGACACACTCTGATTCCCTTCAATCGTACCTAGAATAGCTTCGTTATCCTTTGCGAAAGTGAGAAAGTGTTGGTCGTCATCGACCTCAGTGTCATCGTCTGTTGTTTTAAGATTTACATAAATGCCCTGGTAACCACCATCAACTGAGAAGGCGTGGGAATTCTTTTGATCCGTGGCATTGTCAGCGTCAGCAGGTAATGCGGTTGGGGAGGCAACATTAATTTGCAAGCTACTTAAAGAGGCTGAACCATCAACCGTAAAGTCTCCACCGACGGTAGTATTACCCGTGACTGTCGCAGAGGAAAGCGTCGACGCCCCTGCATTGAGGGTGCCGCTCACATCCGCGTTGCCATTGATGTCCGCATTTCCGTCAGCTGTAAATGCATCTAATGTTGTCGCGCCGTCCACATTTAAGCCGTCTAACTCCGACGAGCCATCAACGTCAAGCGCACCAGTCATCGATGTATTTCCTCCAATAGAAGCGTCGCCAGTAATCGTCGCAGAGGAAAGCGTGGAAGTTTGAGCGCTCAAGGTCGAATTTAACGTCGTCGCACCGGTAACAGTCAGCGTGCCGCCTACTGACACATCCTGTCCAAAACTTCCATTTTCAGACACGGTTATGTTGTCGGTTTCGAGGTTTGTTGTCTCAAGGCCGCCGTTAGCGAAAGTGGTTCCGCCAATCGTAGCAGAACCTATGACTTCTAAATCGCCGCCAACTAACACGTCCCCGCCTGTTTCCAAGGTCTCGAGTAAGCGTAAAAACTTGGACGTCCCTGTAACCGTTCCGGATTGCAGGCTATCAGCCATCCTCGCGTGCAGCGTATAAATACTATCCAGCGTCTGCTGAAGCACGATCGGGTTTGTTGCAATGTTTATGTTCCCGTTCTCCAGCGTTTGGATGGTTGTTGTCCGTTCAAACTTCAGTGTGTCCTGTCCAGAGGTAATCGTGGTTAGCACAAAACTCGCGCAGAAAAGCGCAATAAGTTTTCTTGTCTTCATGGCTTTAGTTTAAATGTTCGTCGACCAATGTACAGCTTTAATTGGGGTTTTTTGCCTTCGTTTTTTTCTCGGTGCTGCGTACTCTATTGGTATGTCATCAAACCAAGATGGCATTTTGGATAGCGTATCGGGCGTAAGCAAATGCATCTCACTCGCTTTGGGCGTAATAAATGGTAGCAGCTTGGTGATTGCATTCAGGTAACTAGCTTTGTTAGTCTCGAACAGATCCAAAAGCGCCGCCTCGATTCGTGGGTGCCCATTTTTGACGCCTGCGTTCAAGAACTCCTTTGTGTCCCGCGTGGTGTGGTTCAGCGATCCTTTTGTGTGTGACGTAACTCCTTCTTTTTTGTTCTGGTTTAGTGACGGATTGGGATAAGTCTCCTTGTCGCATCGGTGTTAGACATTAGCTCCATCAACTCTACTTATGCCAAGCAATCCACGTAATTCGTACAGTTTCGCAAATCCCTCATGCGCTTGGTTCGAGATAAGTCCAGGTGGGGGAGCCAAACAAGACAAGTCTCGATTCTTCGAGGCTTGTTTTTTTTTGGGCAAAAACGACTTAGCTTTCCACTCTCAACAACCTCTAATTTCGATGAAAAACTATCCCTTCTTTTTCGCTGCTCTCTCGCTTTGCGTCATTTTCGCATGCAATTCCGGCTCAGAAGAGCAAAACCCAAATTATGATGCAAATCTCGCTTCCATGAAAGCAATGTTCGATGGGTTCCAGAGCAAAACAATTAACCCTGATCTTTTTGCCGACGATTTTATCGAGGTAGGAACCGGATTTCAAGAAGAGGACCGAACGAAAGACGAGTCCATGCAACAATGGAAGATGATGACAGCTCTCATGGATGCTGAACTTGTAAATGCAGTCTATCTGCCTGGAATCGACACGTTGACTATGTCTTTAGATGGTAGCGTCCGCTACTATGGTCAGTGGAATATGACTATGGGCGATGCAACCCAAAAATTAATGGCATATGGAACTATGGAGTTCAATGATTCAGGTGAAATTAGAAACTTCGCTCATTATGCTGACTGGACAGCCACGTTTGGTGCGCTTCTAGCTGAAAACCCTGACGTCGCTGCCCGCATTGCACAACGTGCCGCCCGCAGTGAGCAATAAAAATCTCGAGCCAAAAGGACTTTGCTCTGAAAGCCTCGCCAAAAGCGAGGCTTTTTTCTGTCTTGCAAATGACTTGGAAGTCCTAGGAAAAAGCTATTGTTGCCTATTTCTTAAAGTCGCTCCAATGTTTTTTTTAGTTAATTTGCTGGTAACCAAATATGTAAGATGCGTATAGTTCTTGTTTTCGCCCTTTTGCACTGCGCTTTATTTATGATATCCCAGGGGCTAAATCCTTGTGGCGTCAGTGGTGTCACAATTGAAACAACAATGTTTCAGTACTCGCCCTCCACTGTCTTTATTGACACCGGAGATACCCTGTCTTGGATAAATCTTCAAGGACTACACAATGTTAACGGGGAGGCGAGTTCTATTTCCGGAGAATCCTTTAATAACCCAGAAGAATTCTTTTTTCCCTCTGTCGCAGGTAATTCTGATGGTGCTTGCATCGGCTATCACTCATTCAACATTCCCGGTGTCTATCATTATGACTGCTCAAATTTTGGTCATGCCCAAGCAGGTATGGTAGGAAGTGTTATTGTTGGCGATGGTGGATGTATGGATCCCGAAGCCGATAATTATAATGAGCTCGCTGAATTTGATGATGAAAGTTGCTGCTATTTGGGGGAATTAGGGTTTGATGTTTTTCCCGCTCTCTGTTTTGGAGAATTAGGGGTCTTGCAAATAACAACCAGCTCATCCTCAAGCTTAATATTTAGTATTGATTCAGTAGCGTATTCCAACTCAGTCGGGGAGTTTCTCCTCGGCCCTGGAAGCTTTCATGTGATCGTTCAAATGTCTGAGGGGCTCTGCTCTGACACCCTCGAGGTTTCTATGCCTCAAATCCCTGACGAAATTGAACTATTCGCCACATCCACAGAGGCTTCCGATGAATCATTAGGCGTTGGTTCCGCAACCGCCTCCGGTGGAACCGGTAATATTGAAATCACATGGTATGATGAGGCGGGCGAAGTCGCTGACCCAAATTTCCTGTCGGAGGGCAACTATTTAGTTGAGGCAATTGATTCAAATGGTTGTGTAGTTTCCGTGAATGTCCCTGTTTATTGGAATACTATTCCTCAGCCTGGTCACGGCAGCTCGAAATTAGGAGCTGTTGTTTACCCGAATCCTTGCAAGGCGAGTTTTGCTGTCGATGGCGTTAAGCGCCCCTTCTCTGTAAGATTATTCAATGCCCTCGGCGAAGAATCAGATTGCTTGTTGAGAAATACTGAGAGAGAGTTTGCCTTCCATTGTTCCATGCCATCCGGTGTCTATTTCATTATTGTAGAATCTGAAATTGGCTCGAGCCAGGTTCAGCCCCTTGTACTTCATTAATCTGTCGGTTTGCACTCGGGCTTATAAACAACAAAAGATGAGGGTTTTATATCGATTCGCATTAGTCTTGTTCTGCACTACTGGTGTTTATTCAAGTAGCGCTCAGTGCATTGTTGACGCTGGACCAGATTTGTTTATTTGTGAAGGAGATAGCGCACAAATCGGCGGAAGTCCCGCCTTGATAAACACTCCTGATCAGGGAGCTTTTTCCTGGGGCTGGAACAACGATCTTGATACAATTCAAAATCCTTTTGTCAGCCCCATCGAAACAACTTCATATACCATTTATATTGAGGGTGATAGCACCTGCTACGATACTGACGAAGTAACCGTATTCGTCTATGACTTACCCGATGCTGGATTCACATTTGCCCCCGATGGGCTTTGTTCTTCAGTACCAATAGAATTCTCTGCTGATCTTGCTGGAGGGGAAAATAGCTTCGCTTGGGATTTTGGTGACGGCACAACAGCAACAAACAGCGCCAACCAAATACACTTCTACGAAGCATTCGGCAACTCGTTGGAGTATTTTGATGTGGTTTTAACAGTCACTGACCAAAATGGGTGTGCTAACTCCTCCCAAGAAACTATTACGGTTCAGCAGTTCCCTGAAATAAACTTGATTGAGCCAACATACAATTTTATAAAATGCGATGGGAATGAATCATTCTCGATCGGTGTTTTGGATGGAACAAATCCGTCAAATAACCTAAATTATTTTATTGATTGGGGTGACTCGAGTGACCCGTATGAATCAACAAATCCTCCAACGCCGCTCAATGCGGAGAATACTTATGAAGGGCTTGGAATGTGGGACTTAACTTATATCGTTGAAGGCCTTAACGGCTGTAGCAACGACACTGTGATTGTCGTCGCAAATATTACAAATCCCGCTGTCGGGGCTAGCTCAAATGGAAACACAACCGCATGTGCTCCTATTGAGCTTTGTTTCAACATAAACAACGCTGAATTAAATCACGAGTCAACAACTTATACGGTTGATTTTGGGGACAATACCCCCGATGAAGAGTTCAGCCACCCTCCACCCAGTGAGGTGTGTCATGAATATGCAACCACATCGTGTCCGAATGACCCTTACACAATGACCTTAACTGCCGAGAACGTTTGCTCGTTTTCTCAGGCAACAATAAATCCAATCATAATTTTTATTCCCCCGTCATCGTCCTTCTATGCACAACAACCAACCCAATGCGTTAACAGCGCCGTCAATTTCATTAATACATCTAGCGTTGGTTACGGAAATAATTGCGCTGAACTAAACTCCTTCTTTTGGGATTTTGGGGACGGGGCTACCCAGTTCTCTGCTACGAATGATAATCAGTCTCACACATACAATGCACCTGGAACTTATACGGTAACCTTGACGTCATACAACTTCTGTAATCAGGATGACCCAAACGTGTTTACGCAAGAAGTATGCATTGAGGAGCCCCTTTCACCGGATTTTATTTGGGGCGCCACGTCTGAATCGAATGGCTGCGTTCCTTTCTCTTTTGCAGCAATCAACACTACAGTGAACCCTGAAATATGTGCCTTATCCACCTCATGGAATATGCAATATTTAGATATTGATTGCCCCTCCAATTGGAATTGGTGGGATACACACTTTCAATTTATTAATGGGACCAATACTGGGTCTGAAACCCCTGAAATAGAAGTTCTCCACGCAGGGACCTTTGAATTAGAGTTGATTCAGACTAACTCATGCGGCACTTTTACTCATTCAGATATCATCGATTCATATGATTTACCAGAGATCAATATCAACAGCCTCCCCGATATCTGCGCTGGTGAAAACGCCTATGTTGGTGCCAATTATGAATCTTGTAATACGCCTATAACAAGTTATGACTGGGTTATTTCAGGAAGTGAAGGTGTAAACTCAACAGAGCAAAACCCCGGCAATACGACTTGGGCCGCTGCAGGTGATTTCAATGTCGAACTAACTGCCACCAATATTTGTGGTAGCGTGTACGACTCAGAGTCAATTCTAGTCCAATCTCCCCCAAACCTGTCAATTGAATCATCCGCTGGTTCTGCAATTTGTAACGGTGCGGAAACCACTTTAACGGTATCAGGGGCGAATTCATACAATTGGTTTTCAAGCCCTTTTCTCTCTTCCGTCAATTCAAATTCTACAATAGCATCGCCTTCTGTGTCCTCTGTGTTTACTGTGACCGGTTATACCTCAGCTGGCTGCCCGAGTACAGAGCAGTTTAGCCTAGAGGTTTGGGAGTTGCCTGAAATTTCACAGCCCGATATCCCAATAATCTGCGCCGGTGATTCAGTTATAATTGATATTGGCATCACGGGCGGCTCCGAACCCTATCTAGGATATAATTGGAGCCCTTGTCATTTGGTTGATATAAGTGTCTCCAATTCATCGAACAGTAACGAAATTTCATGGGTAATTTCTAGTGGCGGCACGATAATTCATCAAGGAGGTGTGGGGGAAAGCCAAGCTTGTTTGGTAGATGGATGTTACACCTTCGAAGGGTTCGACTCCGCTGGAAATGGTTGGGGCAGCTCTTCAGCCTCGCTCTCTAATAACTACACCGGGGAATTAGTTTTTGATGACTTCACAGTCATAAATGGGGCTTCGAGCTCCATTGACTTCTGCTTGGGCATAGGTTCTCCAATTCCTGAAACGCTAAATAACAATAACCTCAGTACTCCAACGGCATTTCCGAATATCACCAGTTTTTACCAATTAGAAGTCGCGGATGTAAATGGCTGCATTGGCGAAAATTATTTTGAAGTATTTGTGAACCCGCTGCCTGTGGTAGACGCTGGTAATGCTCTAACATTTTGTAATCAGCCCATTGAAGAGTCGTTATTTCCGTCGCCAATAACAAACGGAGTTGGTTTTTGGGAAGGGGATGGCATAACCGACGCTGGGGGATTCCTGCCTTTTGAGATTGGTAGTTTCAGCCTGCTATATACTTTTACCGACCTGAATTCTTGTGTGGGTGTAGATAGCGTTACAATTGACGTTGTAGAACTCACTGCTGCAAACGCAGGTCCAGATTTATCTTTTTGCGGTTATGGCAGTCCTGTTGAAGTCCAAGCTGAAACACCGGGGGGATCTTGGGACGGCATTGGTATTACCGAAGAAGGTGTTTTCTTTCCGACGGACGAGGGTATTTATGAGGTCACTTACTTTCTTGGAAGCGGTTCATGCGCAAGCTCTGACTCCGCACTGATTGAAGTGTTCAGCGTGCCTGTTGTCAGTGCCGGAGAAGATATTTCAATTTGTTTTGGAGAAGAGGCTTTTGTCACAGGAGAGGTGATTGGCGGTACCGACCCATACGTAGACGTTCATTGGTCGCCGTCCGAATTGTTTGGAAACGGCGGGGTGTTTTTGGATACACTATTTACCGAATCATCCCTTGAAGCCGTCCTTACGGTAACTGATTTCAATGGTTGTAATGGCAGTGATAATTTGTTTGTGACCGTGCATCCCCTACCTTTGGTAAACGCAGGTGAGGACCTCGATCTCTGCAATCAAGAGATACAAGAGGTGTTGGATGGATATAGTCCGCTATCGGGTACTGAAGGAAATGGTTTTTGGAGTGGCGTGGGTGTAACGCCCGATGGGGTCTTCACACCCTTTGAATTAGGAAGTTTTGATGTTGTTTATCAATTCACCAGTGCTTTTGGCTGCTCGAGCCAAGATTCTATTCTCATCGTCGTGGACGAATTGGAGCTCGCTGATGCTGGGTCCGATCAGACGGTCTGCCTCAATGCCGGGCTCTTAGAATTAACAGGGTTCTATCCTGTTGAAAACATTACTTGGAGTGGCCCCGGAATAGGTGTGCCTGAGCTCAGCCTTTTTAATCCATACTTAAGCGGCGAAGGTATTCATACAATTACGCTCGAAGCCGGCGCCGGAACCTGTTACTCTTCCGACAATCTGCAGATAGAAGTTATAGGGCTACCAGCCATCTCAGCTAATCCCGTTTCCGGTGTTTGTCCAAACGATGCCGCTACTATTGAATTAGCCGCTACTCCTGCTGGTGGAACTTGGGGTGGAGAGGGTATTATTGATCCTATGACCGGGGAATTTGACCCATCGATAGGCGCCGGAATTTTTGATGTCTTTTACACCTTTACAAGCCCGGCAACAGGCTGCGCAGATACGGCTCAAATTGTTCAAATTGTTAACGAGCTTCCTCAAGCAGCATTCACTCTCGCACCAATTGGTTGTTCGAACGACTATATCGACATTATCAATAATTCTTTGAACGCTAGCTCCTTTTCATGGCAACTCGGAGCCGGACAAACATCAAATGAAATTACTCCTATATACTTCAACCCAGAGGTCGGGTTCCATGATTTAACCCTCATTGCAACTAGCGAATTCGGTTGCTTGGATACGGCTTACGCCGAACATGAGATTATAGACCCTCCAATTGCAGCTATAGAAATTAGTGATTCTTATGGCTGTGCGCCTGTCCAAGTCGGGTTTGCAAACACTTCTTCTGGAAGTTATTTGAGCTTCTTGTGGGATTTTGGAGTGGGCACGTCAACACTGCAAACTCCTGACACCATTACTTTCCTGCAGGGTGACGATATTGTGATCTACCCTATCAGCTTAGAGGTCACGAACATCTGCGGAACAGATTTGGCCACAGATACGATAACAGCCCTCCCAGTTCCAGTGGCTAATTTTGCGACGAATCTAAATGAGTTTTGCTCTCCCTTTGTCGTTGAAATCAATAACTTAACCACTGGAAATGCTGAGGGTTGGCAATGGGATTTTGGTGATGGAACTACATCAGCTTCTGAAGAGCCTGGGTCCCACACATTTTTTACAGATAGCCTAATAAGCTATTACAATTTAACCCTATTAGCAACGAACGATTGTGGGGTAGATTCCTCGAATCAAACAATAACGGTTCTACCAAATAATGTCACTGCGTTTTTCAGCGCCGATGTCGCTCAAGGATGTGCTCCCCTCGAAGTACAGTTCACAGATTTCTCGGAAGGAACAACCGCTGTGTCCTATGATTTTGGAGATGGCTTTTTAAGTGCTGACGCAAGCCCGCTACACACTTTCGAAAGTCCCGGATCCTTCACGGTTCAACAATTTGTTGGCAACGGATGTGCCTTTGATACCACCTCTATTCAAATTTCCGTAATTGAAACTGCCGAACTCAGCTTCGATTCGGAGCCCCCGTTCTCTTGCCCTGGCGAACCCGTTCAATTCATAAATCTATCTGATGGCATAAGTTCTGTCTTCTGGGATTTTGGTGATGGTTTGACCTCTACCGCAACTAACCCCATTCACATCTATGATAGCGGTGGTGAATACGAGGTGACTCTGGCGGGCACCACGGTCTTTACCGATTGCGTTTCGGAAACCTCTAGCACCCACACTGTTTATGATAGTCCGTCCATTAACATCTCTCCAGACGTGGTTTCAGGCTGTTCCCCGCTTCTGGTAACAATCGAGAATACAACCTCGAATGGAGACTTCTTCTCATGGGATTTCGGAGACGGAAATGGCTCTAATTCGGCGAACACTCAACATTTGTTCCAAAACAATTCCGAGAACGTAATTACAAGTACTGTCACCTTAACTGTCGAAAATGCTTTGTCCTGCTCTTCTGTTCTGGGCTTCGACGTTTCTATTTTTCCTTCACCAACTTCTGATTTCAACTATTTAATCTCCCAAGATTTTGGGTTTCCAGTTGAGGTTCAGTTCCTCAATAATTCAATTGGTGCTGATGGCTACAATTGGCAGTTTTCGATCGGTAGCGCGAGCTCATTAACCAACCCATCCTATTTGTTTAATGCCCCGGGAGAATACTATGTAAGCCTCAGCGCCCTGAATGAATACGGCTGCACGGATATCTCATACCGCAATATATTATTGGAAGATGACCTGAATTTTTACGTCCCTAACTCTTTCACGCCAGACAATGACGGATTCAATGACTCGTGGAAACCATCCATAACCGGAAAGGCCGCCATCTCTGAGTACAGCGTCCAAATTTTCAATCGTTGGGGAGAAATAGTTTGGGAATCAACCGACCCTGAAGAAGGTTGGATTGGGCAGTCAATTGCAGGATCAGAGGAATACTTCGTTCCCGATGGCTTATACACCTGGCAAATTAAATTAAAATTTCAAAGTGGTGAGGACTCACAATTGCACCAAGGCCATGTATCGCTTTTCAGATAGCAAATCATTTATTGCACATCGAAGCCCTCCAAGAACAACACAATCAAATGTTTAGAGTACCTCTTTTTTCTCTTTTGCTCTCACTAGGCACTTGCGGCCCAGTAACAGAGGCCTCACAAGGTGATGGTTTAACCACTAACCTCCCTAACAGTGGAATCCGTGTGGTATGCACTGCAGCAAACACCTCATTGCGGTTAACAGAAATCGAAAAATTGCAGTTCACGAAAGCTGTCCAACCCCTTGAAACCGAGATCGCGATATTCGTGAATCCCACCAAAAAATTCCAATCGTTTCTTGGAATTGGTGGTGCCATCACTGACGCTTCGGCCGAGGTTTTTTCAAAATTGAGCGCGCCTGTGCAATCCCAATTCATGAATGCTTACTTCGGGGAAGGAGGCATCAACTACAACATTGTTCGGACGAGCATCCACAGCTGCGACTTCGGACTCGTAAGCCACACATACATCGAAGAGGGAGACTCGGCGCTGACCACGTTCGACATCGCACCCGATCGGGCCAAGCGCATTCCGATGATCAAGCGTGCGGCATCCATGATTGGAGACAATTTCGTGTTTTACGCGAGCCCTTGGAGCCCGCCAGCCTTCATGAAAACCAATAAGAACATGCTGCGCGGTGGATCATTGTTGCCCGAATACTACCAAACGTGGGCCAATTACTTCGTCAAATTCATCAAAGCTTACGAGGCGGAAGGGCTTCCCGTCTGGGGGGTGACCATCCAGAACGAACCCATGGCAACGCAGCGGTGGGAATCATGCATTTACACCGCTGAACAGGAGCGCGATTTCTTGAAAAACAACCTCGGCCCCACTATGGAGGCTGCAGGATATGGAGACAAGAAGATTGTCGTTTGGGACCACAACCGCGACCTCATCACCCACCGCGCCAATACCATTTTCGACGATCCCGACGCCGCGAAGTACGCCTGGGGCACCGGCTTTCACTGGTACGAAACTTGGACCGGGGGCAACCCTAGGTACGAGAACCTCAAACTCATCAAAGAGGCCTACCCCGACAAGCAGCTCTTATTCACGGAAGGGTGCCAAGAGGGGTTTGATGCGGCGCATTACGAACGTTGGTCAAACGCAGAACGCTACGGCAACTCCATGATAAATGACTTCAACAACGGCACCGTGGGGTGGACCGACTGGAACATCCTTCTCGACGAAACCGGCGGGCCCAACCACGTACAGAACCTCTGTTTTGCCCCCATTCACGCCGACACCCAAAACGACTCGCTCATCTTCACGCCGACGTACTACTACATCGGGCATTTCTCCCGGTTTATTGAGCCTGGCGCATTGCGTGTGAGCACGTCAGCTAGCCGCAGTACCATCGAAAGCACAACGTTCCAAAACCCCGACGGGGGCTTAGTTACAGTGGTCATGAACCGAACCGACGAAGCGTTGGATTACACATTGATTGTGGACGGGCAGGAGGCTCGAACGTCCATTCAAGCGCACGCCATGCACACGCTGGTTTATTAAGCCAATCAACGCACCACAACCGCACGCCCAACTGAAGTAGCCGAAGTGTTTGAGCGGCTTACATCCGGATGTCGTTGGGCTTATTTGATGCACTTCACCCAGCCCAAGCAGGCCAAGACCCGCTGTAATCGCATCGAAAAATCAAAAAAGACATCCTCAACGGAGCGGAGTTGAACGATCGGTATCAAATGAAACGAAGCAAAAAACAGGCCGGTAGATTGGTGTGCTGTACCTTGTGTGCACAACGCGTCGACAACCCACCTGCAATGCCTGGTGAGCCGCAAACCCCTCTCACCATGCGATACTTTTGGATTTTCTTACTGCTCGCGTCCACCACTTCTTTTGGACAAATCGACCTGCCTTTTGATTTTGAGACTCCTGAATCAACTCCTGAATTTGTCGATTTCGAGATGGCCGAGACCACCGTGGTGGAGAACCCCAACATCAACGACAACAACCCCTCGGATTATGTGGCGAAAATGGTACGCAGCTCGGGCGGAGAAATTTGGGCTGGTTCTATTGTCACACTGCCTCAATACCTAGATTTGTCGGTGATTGGAGCGTTCCGATTAAAAATCCACTCGCCCATGGTGGGAACGGTTGTCAAGCTCAAACTGGAAGGGCTGGGCGTTACAGAGCTTGATGCTATAACAACGTTGGCGAACGACTGGGAAACCTTGGAGTGGGACTTTACAGGTGTACCCAGCGGCACCTTCAACCAAATCGCCTTCATGCTGGACTTTGGATTGTACGGCGATGGAAGCGGCTTGTCCACCTTCTACTTCGATGATGTAGAGCTGTTCGATGGTGCGGGCGACCTCCTTCAGGTCAGCCTGCCGATCACCCATGAAGATGGGGCCGTACACTACCAAACCACCTCTTTTGCGGGTAATTTCTCGGAATCCGCCGTCGACCCAGTTGACGAAACCAACAAGGTGACCAAGGTGACCAAGCACTGGCTCGCTTTAGACTACTCGGGAACAACGGTTAGCACCCCGCTGGGGCTGGCTGAGCCCATAGCTTTTGAGCCCGGTTATACCACCATCAGTGTGGATGTTTATTCGCCTGCTGCAGGAATCGCTGTTCGCTTGAAGGCGGAGGAATACTTGAATATGGCAAACAGTGCAGAAACCCAGGTGAACACGACAACCGCATACGAATGGGAAACACTGACGTTTGATCTGTCCCAGCCAGTGCCGGGAACGCCTGCGTTGAACTACAGTTTGGATTACACCATTCTTTCCGTCTTCTTTGATTTTGGAAACCCCGGGTACCTATCAGGAACGACAGCCTATTACTACGACAACGTGGTCTTCAATGGCAATCCCACGCGCGTCGACGGAGTAGAAGCGGCTAATGCCTTCTTCTATCCCTCCATCCTCACCACTGAACAGCCCCTAGTGTTCAAAGGGGAGAACGACGCCTTGGTCGAATTACAGGTTTATGACATGCATGGGCGATTAGTTCGACAGGAGTGGATTCAATCCGGACAGCCCCTGCTCCTGCATTCCTGTCCGCCGGGAATATATGTTTTACGTTGGGGCAATTGCGCGCAAAAAATCACGGTTACCGCCCACCATTGATCACGGCACTTTGTGCCCCCAGCTGGCTTCTGTCAACGCAAACCAATCCTCGTCCGAAAGGGAAAGGTCCTTGGCTTTCGCCAGCGTAGCATAACGCTCGCAACGCGTCGTCCCCACGACCGGAACAATTCCAACCGGGTGGCGCATCAACCATGCCAATAGAAGCACCTCCACAGGGGTATTGTATTCCTCCACCAACCGGTTCATGGTCTCTTGAATGCGCTCGGTTTGGAGTGAGTCGCGCGTGAATAACACCCCCGTCAGGGACCAAGCCATAGTGCCTATTTTGTGAACTTGGTGGTGGTCCAGTGTTCCATCCGTCGGTGGATCTGTATGGATTCGTTCACGGTTCCTCCCAATAAAAAAGGGGCCTCACAGCCCCTTTTTCGTATCGGCACGCCGGATTACGCGCGATCAAGGTCCATGACCTTCGCCCAGGCTTTTACAAAGTCTTGAATGAATTGCTTTTCTCCGTCAGCACAGCCATAGACCTCTGCAATGGCACGCAGCTCCGAGTTGGAACCAAAAATCAAGTCCGTTCGCGATGCGGTCCACTTGGTAGCGCCGGTAACGCGGTCGCTTCCTGCGAACCCTTCGGACACCGGGTCAACAGCCTTCCACGTTGTATTCAAATCCAGCAGATTAACAAAGAAGTCGTTGGTCAATTCGCCCGGACGGTCGGTAAACACCCCGTGCATCGAACCGTCGTAGTTAGTGCCAAGTACGCGCAACCCGCCGACCAAAGCGGTCATTTCGGGCGCGGTCAATGTCAGCAACTGGGCTTTATCAATCAGCATTTCTTCTGTCGTTCCGCCCACTCCGGACTTTCGGTAGTTTCGGAAACCATCTGCGCGCGGCTCGAGCACTGAAAAGGACTCCACGTCCGTTTGTGCCTCCGTTGCATCACCTCTACCTGATGTGAAAGGAACTTCAATGGTGTGCCCTGCGTTCGCAGCAGCTTTTTCAATGCCCGCGCACCCCGCGAGAACAATCAAGTCTGCCATGGAAACCTGAGCGCCTTCGGCGCCATTGAATTCCTTCTGAATACGCTCAAGTGTGTCCAACACTCGGTTCAATTGAGTGGGGTTGTTGACCTCCCAGTAGCGTTGGGGCGCTAGGCGAATGCGGCCACCATTGGAGCCCCCGCGTTTGTCGCTGCCGCGGAATGTTGAGGCGGAAGCCCAAGCGGTTGAAACCACCTCCGACACCGTCAGTCCGGATGCCAACACCTTGGCCTTCAACGCAGCAACATCACCGGCACCGATGGTGTCCCCTGAAGGAACTGGATCTTGCCAAATCAACTCCTCCGCTGGAACCTCTGGGCCCAAGTAACGGTGAATCGGACCCATATCCCGGTGCGTCAACTTGAACCACGCGCGCGCAAACGCATCGGCAAGCTCCTCCGGATTCTCGTGGAATCGCTTTGAAATCACCGCGTATTTCGGGTCCATCCGCAACGCCAGGTCCGTTGTCAACATGATTGGCGTGTGGCTTTTCGATGGGTCGTGGGCATCAGGAACAGCGCCTTCGCCTCCTCCATTTTTCGGCTTCCATTGTTGCGCTCCCGCTGGGCTTTTGGTCAACTCCCACTCAAAACCAAAGAGGTTTTCAAAGTAGTTGTTGCTCCATTGGGTAGGGGTTGTTGTCCACGCTCCCTCCAAACCACTGGTGATGGTGTCTCCGCCAGCGCCCGTGCCGAAAGTGTTTTTCCAACCCATACTTTGCTCTTCAATGATTGCCCCCGCTGGCTCTGCTCCAACGTACTTTTCGGGGTCGGCCGCACCGTGGGTTTTTCCGAAGGTGTGCCCCCCAGCAATCAACGCCACCGTCTCTTCGTCGTTCATGGCCATTCTCCCAAATGTCTCCCGGATATCACGGGCGGCTGCGAGTGGGTCGGGGTTTCCGTTTGGTCCTTCTGGATTCACATAAATCAACCCCATTTGTACCGCCGCCAGAGGGTTTTCTAAATCACGGTCGCCGGAATAACGCTGGTCCGCCAACCATTCGCCCTCTGAGCCCCAATAAATGTCTTCCTCTGGCTCCCAAACGTCAGCGCGACCTCCACCAAAACCAAAAGTTTTGAATCCCATGGTCTCCAATGCGCAGTTGCCCGCGAGGATCATCAGGTCCGCCCATGAAATTTTGTTGCCATACTTCTGCTTGATCGGCCACAGCAACAAGCGCGCCTTGTCGAGGTTTGCGTTGTCCGGCCAGCTGTTCAGTGGTGCAAAACGCTGGGTTCCGGCTCTAGCACCACCGCGTCCATCTTGAATTCGGTAGGTCCCCGCACTATGCCATGCCATACGGATAAAAAATGGCCCGTAATGTCCATAATCCGCTGGCCACCATTCTTGGGAGTCCGTCATCAACTTGTTGATGTCTTCCTTCAACGCCGCATAATCCAACGATTCAAACGCTTTCTTGTAGTCGAAGTCTGCTCCCATGGGGTTCGAAAGCGCTGAGTGCTGGCGAAGAATACTAAGATTCAATTGATTTGGCCACCAGTCGGTGTTTCGTGTTCCGCCACCCGCACTTTTTTTCAAGGACCCCCCCAAAAAAGGGCATTTGGATTCGTTGTTTACGTTGTACGTGTTTCTTGATTGATCGTCGGTCATGATCCAGTGACTTTAGTTTCCTTTCTGAATAATCAAAAATAAATGGATTCTCCCCAAATCCGAGCTCAATTCAGGCACAAAATCAAGCTGCTTCGACCACTTAGTTTGCGTGAAAAACAAGTATCCAAAACAAAAAACAGCGCCTCGAAGTGGGCGCTGTTTCTTTTGATCTGTTCTGAGTCGGTTAAAGTAAATTGATGCGCTGTGCCAACGCGTCCTTGTAGCTTCCGCCCACAGGGATTTCCTTCTCCATGCCGCGAATCGTGATCATCGAGTACTTGATGCTTTCGATCGCTTCGATGTTGACGATGTAACTTCGGTGTACGCGCATGAAGTCAGAGCCGCTCAACTTCGCTTCCACGTCCTTCATGGTGGAGTGGATGGTGTAGCTCTCCGTTGTGGTGTGCACCACTACATAATCTTTAAGGGCCTCAACAAACAACAGGTCGTCGTTTTTGACACGGATGAGGCGGCTACGGTTCTTCACGAAGATGATGTTCGTGTCCTCCTTGTGTTCGGCCAAGCTTCTCAAAAACTCCGTTTCCTGGCGAACCTCTTGTTCCTTGCCGTGCTTGTGCAGCGCCATTTCGATGGCGGTCTGGATGTCCACGTCCTTGAACGGCTTCAAGATGTAACCATGGGGCTCGGCCATTTTGGCTTCGTTCAGCGTGCTTTCATCGGCGTACGCCGTCAAGAAAACCACCGGAATGTCCATGTTGCGCTTGATTTCTTCTGCTGCAGCGATGCCATTCATGTCGCCTTTGATCATGATGTCCATCAACGCCAAATCCGGCTTGTGCTTCATGGCCATGTTGATGGCGTCTTCGCCATTGTCAGCAGAAGCTACAACGTTGTAGCCCAGGTTGCCGAGGCAGCGTTCGATGTCTTTGCGAACGATGCTTTCGTCTTCGGTTACGAGAATGTTGATTGGCATGTCAAGTGAATCTTAGTCGGTCAATGGTGTAAAACTAACCAAAAATGAGGCCCCGGTTGTCCATTCTAACGTATTATCGCTGTGTTTGTTATCCACAGTAAGGCTTCCGTCGAGTTGGTCCGTGAGCGCCTGAACCAAGTAAACACCCAAACTCTCGTTGGTTTCAAAATCAAAATCCTCTGGAAGCCCTACCCCATTATCGGCCACTTGAATCTCGAGATTTGCCCCCGCACGTTGGACGCGCAGGTAGATTTTACCAGATGACATACCCTTAAACGCATACTTCAAGCAGTTCGAAACCAGCTCGTTCACGATCAAGCCGCACGGGATGGCCTGTTTCAGATTGATGTGAACGTCATCGAGCTTTGTCATCAGCTCCACCCCCGTCGTCACATGGGAGTAGCTGTGGATCAGGTTTTGCGTCAGCCGCTCGAGGTAATCCGAGAAACTAATCGAACTGAAATCCGAATTCTTATAGAGGCTCTCGTGGATGAAACTCATCGTCGAGATGCGGTTCTGGCTCTCATCCAACACCTCCAACATCTTGGCATCATCCACAAATCGTCGCTGCAGTTTCAACATGCTGGAGATGACTTGCAAGTTGTTTTTGACCCGGTGGTGTACCTCTTGAAGCAGGATTTCCTTCTCCTTGAGGGCTTCCCGGATTTGGTTGTCAATCTCTTTCCGCTCGGTGATGTCGTAGGCGATGCAGCTGAGTTCCTTGGTGCCTTCATCGTACTGTACCGGATTGACGAACAGTTGGTACCAAACCACCTCCCCTTGCTGATTGACCAACGGCAACTCAAACTGCTGTTGCACCCCTTGCGCAGCGCGCACAAACAGCTGAAACTGGCCTTTATAAAACTCCTCAGAGACCACCTCATTTAATAATTCGAGGATGGGTGTTCCCACGATGGTCTCAAAGCCAAACTGTTCGTTGAGCACCTCCACGATGTTTTGGTTCACCGAGGTCACATTGAATCTCTGATCAATGGTGAACATGAGCAGGTAGCGGGTCGAGTTGAATATCGATTCCAGCTTAGCTGACTGCACGAGGGCGGAACGCTGGTAGGCCCGCACCTCCGAAACATTCAGGTAGATGCAGCGCAGGCCGATAAGCTGTCCTTTGGGGTTGGTTTGAACTGAACCCCCACCGAGCATTCTCAGCTCCGAGCCATCCCTGCCTTTGAAGGTTAGTTCGTTGCGATCGCCCACCAACCAGTGCTTCCAATCCTCGATGCTCTGGCCTTCTGGGGGTGAGGCAATTTCTTGGATTTTAGTCGCTTTGAGTGATTTGGCGTCGTACCCCAATGTGGAGAAAAACGCCGGGTTGGCGTAAGTGATTCGCCCTTCCTCATCCACCAAGAAAACCAGGTCGCTCGCGTTGTCCAGGATATCCCGGTAGCGCTCCTCGCTTCGGCGCAATTCTTGCTCCGCTAAACGAATGTCCGTGATGTCCCGGCCCACCAATACAAATCCTGTTTCCTCTCCATCTTCATTTTGCAAGGCCGCAATGGAAATCAGCATCTGGAACACCTCTTCGCTTGCCCTACGTCCCGCAACTTCACCGGCGTAATACCGCTGCTTGCGCAGATCCTTTAGGATGATTTCAAAATCTGCCGGATCCTCGAGGAAGTCGTGCCCTTTCAGTTGCATCGCATCCTCCGCTGTCATTCCAAATTCCACGGATGCTGCGTGGTTGAACTGAATGATGTTCCCCTCCGCATCGAACGCCATGATCATATCGATGGAGCTTTCGATGATGGAGCGGTTGAAACGTTCAGCCAGCATCAACTGTTTCTGCGTTTGGCGGTGTTGATTGATTTCCTCCTTGAGTAAGGTGTTGGCCTCCTCTGCCGAGGATCGCCGCATCTGCTCCCGCACCAACTGCATGCGCGTGGACAAGTCATTGACTGTTACCTGCACCGCTGGTTGGTTATCAAAGAAGCTCAAGACCATCTGAACACCAACTTCCCTCGCCTTGCCATTGGCCTGCAAAATGGATACCTCCAGGTAAGTCGTCTTCTCACCCGATAAGATGCGGTCCATGTCCTCCGTAATCCGCACTTGGTCGCCGTCTTCGAAAAAATTCGTGAGCCGCTGGTTGTACACTTCCTCCTCATCTTGAATGGCGATGATTTCCAAACCTGCTTGGTTGGCATAACGGATGTTGCCTTGCACCACCAAAAACAACCCGAAGGGATTGGTCTCCACGAGCAAACGGAAGCGTTCCTTGGTTTGGAGAAGGTCTTGTGAAATTTTCCGTTTCTCAGTGATATCCAACAGCGCCAACGCAAAACTCTCGCTGTCTTGTCCCACTTGGCTCATCCTTCCTTCCACCACCAACTGCTGACCCAACAGGTTGACAAATTCAAATTCAATCACCTCACCCAAGCGAACCGCTAATCGCTTCCAATTGCGCACCCCAAGCAGATTTTCAAGGTCGATTTCTGCTAGTTCAACTGCATTGGAAATACCAATTACACGCCACAGTTGCGGGTTTGAATCGATGACTTTACCCTTGTTTACCAAAGCCAAACCTTCGATTGTACCATTAGCTAAACCGCTGTAAAGCAATTTATTATGGTTCAATGCTGCCACCAACTCACCGTGCTCACGGGCATCTTTGAACACGGCGAAATAACATCCGTCAACCTGCCCCGGGTGAACAGTGTAAGCAGTTGATCCTGCCGCATTGGACCAGGGGAATGGATGGTGTTCGGGGTGTGCCTGAATGTGGTTCCAAACGCCTACAGCCTCTTCCCGTTCTGAATCCGAAAAAACCCGAAGCGCAGCAGCGTTGGTGTGCAGTAACTCGCCTGCTTCACTGAAGACCAATGTGGGATCTGTCCACACATCCGTCCACACCACCATTTGTTCCCGGGTTTCCATGCTATCCCTCTAAGTTAACCCTCAGCGGGTTTGATTCGCTTGCCATCGATTCTTACCAACTCCCCGCGCTTGTATTCCAAGGTTTGTTGAAGCATCTGATTGGGTCCGTAATAAAGCCATTTGCCTTCGCGCTGTCCGAGGTTGTAGCGTTCCACCCGTTCAGTGGAGCCGTTGTAATCCTTGTAGACGTGCTTGCCAATGGGCAGGCCCATTTCAAATTCGCCTTTGAACTGCTCTGTGCCATTCGGGAAGGTATGGATCCAGGTACCGTGCCGTTCACCATCAACGTATTGGCCTTCTTCCCTGTGATCATTCACATCCATGATCCAAGGGCCTTGTTTCAATCCGTAATCATACCGGCCATCCACCAGTGTTTTGCCTGCACGATCCAATTCCAAAAAATTACCATCAGCCTTGCCTTTCCGGTACGATTCATCGCGGTGCAGGGAGCCATCGATGTAATACCAACGCCAGTTTCCGTGAAAGGCGCCGTCTCGGTATGTACCCTCTTGGATCAATTGACCCGTCTCCGCGTAAAACCTCCAACGACCCTCACGTTTGCCTTCAGTAAAAAGCCCTTCGGATTTGAGTGTACCATCCGGATAAAATTGCTTCCATTCCCCTACGCGCTTGCCCTCGGCGTTGGTTACCCCTTCGCCAACCTTCAGTCCCTGTTCATAGAGGGCACCAGCGGTAATATTTCCAGCTTCGTCGTACTCGGTGTACACTCCGACTCGCACTCCATTCTCGTAGGTCGAGCGCGTCGCAATGGTTCCGTTGGTATGGGTGGTCGTTCGAATGTCAATTTCTTGGGTCTCCACCGCATCCGAAACCAATTCACCTTCCAAATACTTCACCACATCTTCGAGCTGTCCCCATTGATCATAAAATCGAAACAATCCGTTCCGCTTGCCCGATTCCCACGGTCCTTGTTCCTGCAAAATTCCATTGCCTGTCCACTCCATCCAGACCCCAGTCTTCTGCCCAAATGAGTCGTATCGGTTGACTTTTTCGATGGTGCGCAAATACCCTTTGTCGTATTCGAGCAGCGCGATCGTGCGTCCGTCTGCCGCGTATTCCCGGCCCTTCCCATCCTCCAAATTGCTGCGATACGGGATCGCTTTCCGCCGTTGGCCTTCCTGGTCGTATTCATACGTCCAACCGGAACGTTGGTTGGCTTCGTAGTGCTGCTCAACCCTCACTTCTCCGTTGGGGTAATAACTGCGTTCCCATCCCGACTTCAAATCCGCTGCATATTCCACCGATCGCAACTTGACCCCGGTTGAATCAAAAAAATCCCAGGTCCCATCGAGCAAAAAGTCCCGGCGATTACCCTTGCTCTTAACGTTGCCATTTTCATGGAACGCCGTCCAAATCCCTTCGGGTTGACCATTGATTAAACATCCTTCGCTTGCTGTTTTTCCATTCGGAAAGGTATACACCGTCCAGCTGCATTCACCGACAGATTCTTGCGAAAGGCAGCAAGTTGTCATCCACAGACACAACAATAAAATATTCTCTTTCTTAGAAAATAAATCCATCGTAATAGGGATGTTGATTCTGTTGGTAAGCCACATAGATTTTGCATTGATTTCCACCTTGTTCACGACAAACGTTCCAGTTCTGAACAGGGTGGTGCAAAATGAACCATTGATTTTCAAACCTTAAAGATGGTTTTAAACACCCTGTGTACAGCACGCGGTTCGGATAATTTATGCCAACGTGAATCGTAGATAACCTTCAAAAGAATCCGGAAAAGTGAAGGGGAAAATTCGAGGTCGAAAATTTTGAATTGTGAGGGGTTCACTGGCTTAGTCGAAAACCACGAAATCGAAAGTGAAGTTGTTGTGGAGTTCTTCACACGATAAACGCACTATCAACCGTGAAGTTGTGAATTAACTTGCCGCTCAAATTCGAGAAAATGCGCGTTTCAATAGGAGGTGATCATGCTGGACCTGCCTTGAAAAAGGTCCTAACCACGTACCTGGAATCCCAGGGCATCGAAGTTATCAATCGCGGCACTGATTCAGAGGAAAGTGTGGATTACCCCGATCATGCACACGCCGTTTCGGAGGATGTTGCGAGCGCATTGGCCGACTTCGGCATCTTGATCTGTGGTTCAGCCAACGGCGTTGCGATGACAGCCAATAAGCACCAGTCGGTTCGAGCTGGATTGGCTTGGAATAGCGAGGTAGCCAAACTGGTGAAGCAACACAACAATGCCAATGTCTTGTGTATCCCCGCACGGTTTGTCACCGAAGCAGAGGGCCTGGACATTTTGAAGGCCTACATGGAAGAGGAATTTGAAGGCGGCAGGCACGAGCGCCGAGTCAATAAAATTGCCTGCGCTGTGATCCTTTGTTTGTTGTCGCTGGTTCCTTCGCTTCAAGCGCTGGCGCAGTTGGAGAACCCACAGCCTTATGCGGCTACGATAAAGGCTGATGATTTGGAAAATCACTTGATGGTGTTGGCGAGCGACGCGTTTGAAGGCCGTGAGACAGGCGAACGCGGTGCAGAGAAAGCTGCCGCCTACATCGCAAGCCACTTCAACAGCCTCGGCATCGAACCTTATGACGGCTCCACCTATTACCAACCGGTTAAGTTGATCCGTTCGCAGATCACCGGTGGTCAGGCTGCTGTCAATGGCAAGTCACTTGTATTTCTGGATGACTTTCTTTTCTACCCTGGGCTGAAGGTATCGGCACTCGAGGACTTATCCATGGTAGCGGTGAGCAGTGCATCGGCGCTTGCTTCCGCCGATGTCGCCGGGAAAGCGGTTGTGGTGGCTGGAACCGATGGATTGAGTGAAGTACGTGAAATGGCAAACGCCGGGGGTGCTGCCGCCGTCGTCGTGGTTAGCGAAGACATCAGCACTCTGCGCAGCCGCATGAAGCCGTGGTTGATGCGCAAGTCGTTGCGTTTGGACCGTGAAGAACCAAAAGAGCGTGAGGGAACGCGCATACCCACTTTCATGGTGAATGCAGCCGCTACCGACGGATGGTGGAGTGCCGCGGATGTAAAATCATGGAAGAAGTGGAGCAAAAAACTGGCTAAGGGGAAAGCACCCGACGCTGTGGATTTGGTCGAGGCATCGTGGACGTTTTCGTTGGAACGCACCGAAGAAGCGGTCATTGGTCAGAATGTTCTCGGCTACATCCCAGGTTCGGATTCCCTGTTGCGTGAAGAATTGATTGTAATCACAGCCCATTACGACCACGTGGGAATCATCGACGGCGAAATCCACAATGGCGCAGACGATGACGGATCGGGTACCGTCACAGTATTGGAACTTGCACAGGCTTTTCAAGAAGCGGTAAAGGCAGGCAAAGGCCCCAAGCGCAGCGTATTGTTGATGACCGTTGTGGGCGAAGAGAAAGGTTTGTTGGGCAGCGAATGGTATGCTGATCACCCCATTTGGCCTTTGGAAAAGACCGTCACCAACTTGAACATTGACATGATTGGACGTGTAGACGAAGCGCACCCGGACGACGACCGCTACGTCTACCTCATTGGCTCAGACAAACTCTCCTCAGAGCTCCACGACATCAGCGAAACCGCCAACGCGACCTACACCAACCTAGCGTTGGATTACACCTTCAATGCCCCAGATGATCCCAATCGGTTTTACTACCGTTCCGATCACTACAACTTTGCGAAGAACAACATCCCGGTGATTTTCTACTTCAGCGGCGTCCATGAGGATTACCACCGCCCTGGAGATGATCCGGAGAAAATCCATTACGGCAAGACGGCCGAAATTGGCCAGCTCGTGTTTTACACGGCTTGGCAGTTAGCGAACCAAACAAAACGCATCGAAGTCGACCGGGTCAACGACTTCCCAACGAAATAACGGGCGCAGCATACCGCTTAAATGCGGCAACCTCTTCTTCGTAAGCTGCGCCGGTCGCGGGACCATTGAATCCTGAGTGGACGTGAACGGTGCCGTCGTGCTGGATAAACAGCGTGGTGGGAAAACTGATGATGCGGTCCAAAAACGGGAACGCATCGGCCGCCACTTGTTTGCTCGCTTTTCCGCCCAACACGACATCCCAAACCACCCCCATTTCCGTGCGAAAATGGTTCAACCGTTCATAAGCTTCTGCGGCTGAATCCGGCCGCTCGAATGCCACGGAAAGTTGATCAGTATGTTCCATGGGAAGGGCCGACAGTAGCCGTACCTCGTCCATGCAATTGGGACACCACGTGCCCAGGACATCCAATACGGTCACGCGACCTTTTTTCGGTAATAACATGCGATCGTAGGGATTACCGTCCTCATCGATGAGGCGAACAAACAAGGAGTCCGCAGGAGGGTTCAATTGGTCCAACGCGACACTTGAATCCCACGGTTCAGCAGGGGCCGCTGACCACCGGGTGTGGTAGTGGTTGCCGCTGTAGAAATGACCATTGCCCCACGCATCATCGAAACGCGTGGCGCTGAAGTAAAACAGGTGGGCGCCGTCAAACGTTTGAAGATTTAACTCGTTGCCATCAAACTGGCCTGACAGGTAGCGGTAATCACCTGTGGGTGTGCGTATCGTGCCTTCCGTCCGGTCATCCGAGGATCGCAAGTCGAGCTGCGCACTGGCCACCCCCTCTTGTTGAGCGCTGCCTTCGCCGAACCAAACATCCCAACAACCGGATACGGGTTGGCTGGCTGTAGATGAAGCGTCTGCTCTCAGGGCAAACGGGACTTGGTAAGCGCCGTTTTCTGCGGCTGGACGCAGGGAATCGGTCCAATGTCCCTTGTTTTCAGTATTCAAGGTGAGGGAACCATTGAATACAGGAACTCGGAATGCGGTGTGGCTGATGCGGTTGAGTTGAATGGCCTCTCCCCCATTGTCAATCACCCACATTGAGTCGCTGATCGAAACTGGAAAACCAGCTTCAATCGAATCATTCAACGCGAAGACCATCCGGTTAAATATCGGGGTTTGTGTTGGGGGAGGTCCACACGCTGCCAACGAAGCAGCCGCAAGAACCAGTAAGGTTCGGCGCATCAACCGAGGTCGAATTTGATGCCTTGAGCCAACGGCAAGGTTCGGCCGTAATTGACGGTATTGGTTTGTCGACGCATGTATGCTTTCCACGCGTCAGAGCCTGACTCGCGGCCGCCGCCTGTTTCCTTCTCGCCGCCAAAGGCACCGCCGATCTCTGCGCCGGAAGTACCAATGTTGACGTTCGCAATGCCGCAATCGGAACCGCTTGCACACAGGAAGGCTTCGGCTTCACGGACGTTGTTGGTCATGATGGCTGATGACAACCCTTGTGCGACGTTGTTTTGCATGGCAATGGCCTCATCCAAGTCGTCGTATGGCATGATGTACAACAGCGGCGCGAAGGTTTCGTGTTGCACAATCGCCAAGTCGTTGGACGCCTCAGCGATGGATGGGCTGACGTAGCAACCGCTTTCGTATTCAGCACCCTCGAGCTTCCCTCCTTTCACAACAAATTTTCCTCCTTGGTCTTCGACTGCCTGAAGCGCATCCAAGTACATTTGGACGGCATCTTGGTCGGTCAGTGGTCCGACGTGGTTGTTTTGGTCGAGGGGGTTGCCGATGCTCAACTGCTGGTAGGCACTGGCTAACACGTTTTTGACCTGATCGTAGATGGACCGGTGGATGATCAAACGGCGCGTGGAGGTGCAACGCTGGCCACACGTTCCGACAGCACCAAACACCGCTGCGGGCACCACCATGTCGAGGTCGGCGTCCGGCGTGATGATGATGGCGTTGTTTCCACCCAATTCGAGCAAAGCACGGCCCAGTCGAGCGCCGACCGTAGCACCAACGGCTTTGCCCATTCGCGTGCTTCCGGTCGCACTAACGAGCGGAATGCGGCCATCGGCGCTGATTTTCTCACCGATGTTGGCGTAGCCGTTCACGACACACGACAAAGCCGCGGGAACACCGTTGGCTTCAGCGACCTCGTTCCAAATGTGTTGGCAAGCAATGGAGCAGAGCGCGCTCTTTTCCGAAGGCTTCCACACACACGAGTCACCGCAGATCCACGCAAGGGCCGTGTTCCAAGCCCAAACCGCGACAGGAAAGTTGAAAGCAGAGATGATCCCAACCACTCCGAGCGGGTGGTACTGTTCAAACATGCGGTGCTCGGGCCGCTCGGAATGTGTGGTCATTCCGTAGAGTTGACGGCTCAGGCCGACCGCAAAGTCACAGATATCGATCATCTCCTGAACCTCACCCAAACCTTCTTGCAGTGACTTGCCCATCTCATAACTCACCAAGGCGCCCAACGCATCCTTCTTCTCGCGAAGGGCGTCTCCGAATTGACGCACTACCTCTCCCCTCTTTGGAGCCGGTACAGTTCTCCATTCCACAAAGGCGGCTTGGGCCGCTGCAATGACGCGCTCGTATTCTTCCTCGGTTGCACTTGTAAGCGACGCAATGACTTTGCCGTCGACAGGTGAAATGGATTCAATGACGGGCCCAGAGCCAAATGCTTCGGTACCGATCATAACACCGGGGTTGGTGGATTGAATGTTGAGCTCGCGGAGGATGTTTTGGATGTCCATGGTGATGAAATATTCAGCCGCAAAGGTAGTTTGGCGGGTTTTGGCCAACAAAGCGGGCTAAAACACTGAAAATCAAAATTTTGCAAAAAACAAGTTTCATAGACAATTCGATGTATGCTTCACGAAGGGGTGTTTGTGCCGAGAAAGGCGAGAAAACAGCCTTATTGAAGGTGTTTCACGTGAAACATCTTATCGACCGAGCCGGACGAGGAGAACCGCCAGATCGGAAGCGCTGACCCCAGAAATTCTCGAAGCGGTGGCGAGGGTGTCGGGTTGTTCAGCGGAAAGCTTTTCTCGCGCTTCACTGCTGAGTGATTCCAACGCGTGGTAATCGAAGTCCTTAGGGATGCTGACGTAATCCAATCGCTGCAACTTGTCGGCGACCGCCTGCTCCTTTTCGATGTAGCCCTGGTATTTGATCTCGACCTCCATGCTTTCCAAATCGGACGGTGTTAACCCGTTGGCACTAGACAACGCGGCCACCCCTTCCATGTGGTCAATCATGTCATTGATGCCAATGTTCGGCCGTGTCAGAATCGAAATGGCTTTCTGCTTCTGTTTGAGTGGCGCCGACGCTTTGGCCGCTAATACACCCGAAGCATCTTCCGGCGATACACTGAGTTTTTCAAGGCCCTTTCGCATCGCTTGTACCCGTGATCGCTTGCTTTCGAGGTCGTGCAAACGGCTGTCATCTGCCAAGCCAATGCTGTGAGATAACGGGGTGAGCCGTTGATCCGCGTTGTCTTGGCGCAGTAGAATGCGGTATTCGGCGCGCGACGTGAACATCCGGTACGGCTCTTTGGTCCCTTTCGTGACCAAGTCGTCAATCAACACTCCGATATAGGCTTGGTTGCGCTTGAGCACAACAGGCTCTTTGTTCCACGTGGAACGCGCAGCGTTGATTCCCGCCATGATGCCTTGGGCGGCAGCCTCTTCGTAACCGGTGGTGCCGTTGATTTGTCCAGCAAAAAACAAGTTGTTGATGGCCTTTGTTTCAAGGCTGTGCCGGAGCTGAGTTGGGTGGAAGAAGTCATACTCAACCGCATAACCAGGCCGGAAGAACTTCACGTTTTCAAACCCAGGCACGGCGCGCAAGGCACGAACTTGGACGTCCTCAGGCAGGCTTGTGCTGAAACCGTTTACATAGACTTCAATGGTGTCCCACCCTTCGGGCTCTACAAACAACTGGTGCGCGTCTTTGTCGCTGAACCGTTCGATTTTGTCTTCGATGCTCGGGCAGTACCGGGGCCCCAGGCCTTGGATGCGTCCGTTGAACATGGGCGACCGGTCAAAGCCTTCGCGGAGCAGGTCGTGGACACCCGTGTTGGTGTAGGCGATGTGGCAACTGCGTTGGTACTTGAGCAGAGGTGTGTCGGTGTATGAGAAGCGCTGTGGATTGTCATCGCCCTTTTGCTCTTCCATCACACCGTAGTTAATGCTGCGACCATCCACGCGCGGAGGGGTTCCTGTTTTCATGCGGTCCGCACTGAAACCGTGCTCCACCAATTGTTCCGTAATGCCGCGTACAGCTTTTTCACCGGCACGGCCACCACCAAATTGCTTCTCACCGACGTGCATGAGGCCGTTCAGAAATGTGCCTGCGGTTACGACGACCGATCGGGAACGAATGGTGGCACCCAACTGGGTTTTGACTCCTACACAGGTGCCGTTTTCGATTAGCAATTCGACCACAGCGTCCTGCCAAAAATCGAGTTTCGCCGTTTGCTCCAGCATCAATCGCCATTTTTCAGCGAAGCGCATGCGGTCGTTCTGGGTGCGTGGCGACCACATAGCGGGTCCTTTGGACCGGTTTAACATGCGGAACTGGATGGCGCTGTGGTCGCTGACAATGCCGGAATATCCACCCATCGCGTCAATCTCTCGGACGATCTGGCCTTTGGCGATTCCACCCATCGCGGGGTTGCAGGACATCTGACCAATGACCCCCATGTTCATGGTGATGAGCAGGGTAGAGGCCCCAAGGTTTGCGGCAGCAGCAGCAGCTTCATTGCCCGCGTGCCCAGCCCCAACTACGATGACGTCGTATGTGTCGTGGATCATGTGTAGCGTTCGTAGTAGCGCGCAATCCAATGATCTTCCTGGTTGCGCATGGTTTTTTGCTCGGCGTTTGTTTTGTCCTTGTACCCGACAAGGTGCAGGTGTCCATGGATGATTACACGAAGTAACTCATTGAAAAACAACTGATTGTGGGTTTGTGCGTTGGCTTTGATGCGGTCGACTGAAAGCATCAGATCTCCCGCGATTTCATCCGCCTCGCAGTAGTCAAACGTGATGATGTCGGTGTAGTAATCGTGCTGCAGGTGGGTTTTGTTCACCTCGAGCAGGTAATCGTCCGAGCAGAACACGACAGCAAGTTCACCAATGGTTTTGCCGTGCGCAGCCGCAAAATCGTGAATCCACGCTCGGATTTTGCGTCGGTTGGGGCACCGAAAAGCGTGGTCGGCATTGTGAAATTGGAATGCCAAGGGTAGGGGGTTAGGACGCCGCGAATACGTCGTTGAAGGTCAGCTCGACAATGCGACCATCGTCGTCAAACGAGCACTCATCAGCGAGGCTGCGCATGAGGAAAACACCGCGCCCATTGGGCTTTTCGATGTTCTCGGGTGAGGTGGGGTCGGGAACGTTTTCGAAGTCAAAGCCCGCGCCTTGGTCGGTGATTTTGAAGTAGAGGTTGCGCGCCTGCAATTCGTATTCAACGACAACGGTTTTGTCGTCTTGCAATTTGTTGCCGTGGACGATGGCGTTGTTGACGGCCTCCGTCATAGCGATCAATACGTCGCCATAGCACTCGTCATCGAACGCGTTGTTGTCTCGAATTTCATCGATCAAACGCTCAATGATCGCAATGTTCTCCGGCTGGGAAGCAAATTCCAATTTGTGCATGGTCTCAATCATAATGCCTAGCGTTCGGGTTGAAGCTCGAGGGTGGGCTTTGTGTCGTCCAAATTATTGAAATAATCGTTGACTCGGTCCCGGTAATACCCCTGCAATTCAAGTGGAATTGTTCGTAACCATTCAGCTTCACGCGCTTTTTGGTCGAGGTATTCCAGGAGTGGGGCAGGGGTGATGGCGAGGTTTTGGTTGCCGGTGGTGGATTTGCGCTTGTCGTCTTCCCCCCGCGTCATCTCCGCTTTTTCTGCTTCCAGTAAACGGACCATCAGTTCTTGTTGGCGCTCGAGGGTCTCGAGGGTCACGTCTTTGTTGACCAGGTCGCGCTCGATTTCCTCCATCTCTTTGGCGATGTCGCTCATTTGTGTGCCGTCGCCGGAGCCGTCGGCGTTGAGTTCCTGCGCCTTCTTCTCAGCCATTTGGCGAAGTGCCGCTTGCCGTGCGGCCATCTGTGCCAGCTCCTTGCTGAGCTGCCGTTGCTGGCGACCGTCGCGGCCGGCATTGGCCCCTTCACCCATTTGCTCTTTCATTTTTTGCAACCGGTCGCTGAGGGATTGCTGCATTTTTTTCAGGTCTCCTGCACTTGGAGATGGCTTCGGTTGCCCATTGCCTCCCGGGTTTTCGCAATTGCCGTTCCCTGGTTGTTTTTGGGCCATGTCCTGTTGCATCTGCTGCAGCGCGTCGTCCAACATCAAGGCGAGGTTGTTGAAGCTGGTCATGACGTATTGCTGGTTGCTGGTGATCTGGTCGGTTTCTCGGTCCCCGAAGCCGCCCAACGCGAGTTCCATGTGGTGGTTGATGAGGCCAATTTCTCGGTTGACTGCGGGGGCCAGCTGCGGGATGCGCAAGCTCAGTTCAAACAAAGAGTCTTCTACCATGCGCGCGTCGTCCTTGAGCCGGCGCTGGGTTTGTCCGTGGAGCACGTAAGCTGGGTCGTTGTCGCTCGTGGTTCGCAATGCCTCCATCAACCCCTCCTCGTCAAACGACAGGTCGATGATGTTTTCGAGCAATGCCCGCAAGGCGTCCATGTCGATCTCCAAGGACTCCTCGCTTTGTTGCTGCATCATGCTTTCCATCTGCTCCGCCATCTGCTGCATTTCATCCGCCGCTTGCTGCTGCTGCTGGGAGGCTTTTTTGTTTTTTTCTTGCTCTAAACGATCGGAGCTTTCGTTCATTTTCTGTTCGATGGATTCGCTCTCTTCGGCGCGGTCCATCGTGGCGTTCGGGTTTTCGAGTTCTTGGTTGTCTTTGTCCAACTGGTCCAAGCGCTCTTGGATTTCTTCAAACCCCTTGTTCAAAGCGTCTTGCTCCGCTTTGAGGCTGTCGCTGGGACTTTCCTCATTGCGTGTTTTTTCCGCGAGTTCTTCCTGTTTTTCAGCAAGTTCCTTGAGGTCTTCAATGGCTTCTTCCATTTTCACCTCGTATTCCAGCTGTTTGAATTGCTCGAGCGCGCGGTCCAACTCCTTTTCCAACGACTCCTGGTCGACCTGCATGTTTTCGAGCTGCTCCTGAATCTGCTCCAAGGCTTCTGGATCCATTTCATCCATGAGCCGCTGCATCTCTTCGTACATCTCCTTAAGCTCATCGCTCATGACCTGCTCCATCAGCTCTTGGAGTTGTTCTTGCTTTTCAAGGATGCGCTCTTCTTCTGGACTGAACTCGTTGGCGCGCTTGTCTTTTTCGCTGTTTTGTTGCTGCAGTTGTTCGAGGTTCTCGCGGAGCTCTTCCTGTTTTTTCATTAGCTCCTCCATGGCCCGCTCGTCCTTCCAATCGATCTCCGAGTCTTCTGCCAGCTGCCGGCGGAGCTCCTCCATTTCCTCGCGCAGTTCTGCGGCGCTTTCGCGCGCTTGCCGCATCTGTTCTTCGATGTCGGCGTTGGTTTGGTCGCGCTCTTCGCGGATGTCCAACTCCGAAGGTGGGGCAAAGGTGCGTGGGGTAGATCGCGCCATCTTAGGTCCGTGGATGCGGTCGTTGTCCCACACCTCAAACCAGTATTCGAGCACATCTCCCTGTACAATGCCCAGCTCCGCGAGGGACCACTCAAAGAAAAACCTGTCGGACCGCCCACTGGGCGCATCCATTGGAATTCGGGTGGTGGTGTTGAGGTCGGGGGTTTCAGCGACAAATAGTTCCTCGGGACGCTCACCGATCTCCAACCATTGGTAAGCAAACGTGAGCCGGCTGAATCCATAGTCGTCCGACACCTCACCGTTGAAGTACCGGATGGACTGAGCAGTGGAATCGATTCGCTCTGACGCGCTGATGCGCGGGGGTTGGTCGGCGAGCACCTGAAGGTAGTACCGCAGGGAATCCAAGGCGCCGACGGCTTGGTTGGTTGGCACGAGCCAATACGGACCACTCGCTGTGGCGTGCAGTGTACTCGTGAACACCCCCGCAGCGCCCTGCAGCACTGGTGAAGGTTGACCAGGCGCCACAATCCGCAGGGAGTCGGTGTCGGTGCTTCGGACGGCCCATTCGATGGTTGTGCCTTCCGGAACACGGAGGTTGCCGATGTCCACCAGCGTTTCGCTGGGCAAACCGGTGTATGCCGGCGGGGTGGTTGTGACCTCCAATCCCACTAACGTCGGTACGGGCAAAGCAACCAAGCGGTACATTGAAGAAGCGACACCACCACCCGTCAAGCGAAATGAAATGTCCTCCCGCACCAGCGGAAACGTGTGCTGGAAGGAGGGCCCAACGCGCTCCATGCGGTACCGGCTTTCGCCCACTTCCACCATGACCACATCCGGAACCAGGTCGCCCACAGTTGTAGCTGTTAACGTGAACGGCTGCATTGCGGGCACCTTTAGCTCGTCTTCAACCACGAATGAGAAAGGGGGAGGAGGGACAAAATCTTGGCGGTGCGCAAGGATTCGGCCCGCGGGCTCCTTGACCAAGGCGGGGCTCCAAACCCACAACCCTGACGCGATGGCCAATACGGGGAGGGCGTACCGCAACAACCCCTTGCTTTTCTCCCAATCAATGGCGCGTTTAAACGCCACAGGCTGCAAAGCAGACGTCCGCTCTTCAATGGACGCTTCCAGCAACGAAGTATCTGTGGGACGCGACCCTGCTCCTAACTGCCGCTGGAGCTGAAGAACGTTCAACAAGCGGTCGCTGATTTCCGGGAAATGCTGCCCAATCAATGCGCTGGCTTCCTCGTGCGACAACCCCTTTCCAATGCGCGCCCACTTGAGCAGAGGGACCACCAACCACACCGATAGCAAAACAGCACTGCCGCCCAGCAACGTCCAGAACAGCACGGTTCGCCCGGCAATGCCGAAGCGCCCGATCGACTCCACCAAAGCAAACCCAATCCCCGCACACACCAGCACTGCCAACGATCGCAAAGCGCCGTTCACCAATTGGTTCAGGTAATATGCTCGGATGAATTCGTCGAGCTTTTGGATGAGGCTTCCGCGTTGGGCCATAGCCTTGCGAAGTTACGATGCAGCGCGGGTTTAACCGTGTGTTCGCATGCGCGTAAGAGGCGTCAAAGGGAATGTGTGTACTTTTGATTCCCCTCAACGGGTAGCAACGATTCTCATGCGCACGATTTTCACCTCCCTTGGACCGGTCATTCGATCTGGTTTTTTTGCCTTTTTCTTGACCCTGATGGCTGCAACTGCGGCCTGGGCACAAGTGGTCATCAATGAGTTTGACCCCTCGGGTCCGGGAACGGATACCGAGGAATTTGTGGAGCTATATGGCGCGCCCGGCGAGGACCTTTCGGGTTATGCGCTGGTGATCTACAACGGTTCCAATGCGCAGTCGAACCTCGTGGTGGATTTGACCGGGCTCTCGCTCGACGCCAATGGGTTTCTGTTGATTGGCGGTCCGGGCTTTCCGGAAGCGGACGTGGTGATTGAATCAACGAATTGGCTCCAGGTGGGCCAGGAGGGAATTGCCCTGTACGATGCGGATGCCGCGAATTTTCCAAATGGAACACCGGTGACGGATGAAGACCTCCTTGACGCGGTGGTGTACGGAAACAACCAACCGCCCATGCTCAGTTTGCTTGACGTGTTGACGCCCAATGGGGTTCAATTGAACGAGAGCGCTGAAGGCTTGGCGGATTACCAAAGCTTGTCCCGCGTCCCCGACGGAGGCGCTCCGCAGACCCCGGGTGATTTCATTTTGCAGGCGCCCACGCCGGGTTACAGCAATGTGCTGGTGTGTGATGGAGGGCAAATTGCGTTGCAAAACTCCGCCAACAGTGAAGTGTGCACAGACGCCAGTGAGTTGGTCCTGATTCAGCTTTCACACACGAACGACGTTCCGGACGCGGCATTTACTTCGGTTGTTGCCGATGCCGAAACCGGATTGATCATCGCCGCGTTCGATGGCCCCGCGGTCAATGTGGCTGGCATGGGAGACGGCGTGTTGGAGGTCTATGGAATTTCGCATGACCTGCCATTGGTTCCCGCCACCTTGGAGGCTGGACAACCCGTAGAAGCCATTGAAGGGGAGGGGTGCTACGCGTTTGCATTCAATTCCATCGAAATCATCGGTGAGACGTGTGACCCTCCTGCCTGCGACGGCGGGAACGTGACAGACGCTTCCGGCACACCTTCAGCCTTGGGGTGTTTGGGCATGGAAAACGCAGCGGTCACCTTTGGGTACACATCCGAGGCGGTGGACGCCGAGTACATTTTTGTCATCACCGATGAGGCGCAAGTTATCCTCGACACGGTGGGATTCCCTCAGTACGACTTTACACAGCTCGGCGTAGGAACTTACCAAGTCTGGGGGAGCAGCGGACTCGGTGGATTTGAGGCGTCCACACTTGACGCAGGCGGCGCGCTGGATGGCATCCTTGGTGTCGAATGCGACAGCTTGAGCAACTCGTTTTTGGAAGTGGAAATTCTGGATTGCGAGAGCGCGAGCTTTTGTGAGGAAATCTTCATTTCTGAATACGTCGAGGGCAACAGCAACAACAAAGCCATCGAGCTGTACAATCCGTCGCCGATTGCCATCAACCTCGAAGGGTACCACATGGAAACGTGGAACAACGGCGCGACCGAGCCCACCAATACCCAGCTGCTGGAAGGGGTGATCGAACCGAATGACGTGTTCGTGATCATGAATGCGCTGGCTGCGCCGGAACTGTATCAGGCGGCGGACATCGAAAGCCAGGTGACATGGTTCAACGGAAACGACGTCATCGTGCTGTACCACGACGGGGTCATCATCGACCAGATGGGGGAGTTTGGGCCGGATCCAGGTTCGCCCTTCACGGTGGATGGGGGCGCTGGGGAAATGGCGGAATACACCTTGGTGCGAAAAGCCAATGTCTCCCAAGGCAGCACCGACTGGGAAGTAGGACAGTACCAGTGGGACGTTTACCCCCAAGACACCTTCGACTTCATTGGTTACCATTCAGCGACCTGCACGGGCACGCCGGATATGGAGCTGGGTTTTGCTGCAACCGACTTGTATGTGTTTGAGGGCGGTGGCGTAGACGTGGTGATGCAGGTGGCCTATCCCTTGCAGGACGCGACCGTTGTGGTGGACGTTGTGGGTGGAACAGCGACCGCAGGGGAGGATTTTCCCGGCGTGTTCCCGCTGCCGGAATTCTCTTTTCCCATCGGGCTTTTGAACGACCAGTCGTTCGTGTTTGCAGCAATCAACGATGAAGATCCCGAAGGCGAAGAGCTTGTGGAATTAGCCATTGAGGTCACCTCAGGCGACGTGGTGTTGCTCATTGACACCGTGACCATCCACATTCAACCGTCGGATTTGACTTACCCGGTATACGACATTGCGACGGTCCGTTCGGTCGATTTTGTTTCCGGTGTAACGGACAGTTTGGGCGTGTCCTGCGAGCTGCGCGGCATTGCGCACGGTTGGAATGACTACCCGTCGGGGCTCCAGTTCACGTTGATTGATTCCACGCACGGCATCAATGTCTTCAGTCCGCTTTCTGATTTTGGTTATGAAGAAGTGGTTCCCGGTGACAGCTTGCGCATCCGGGGGACCATCGCTCAATTCGCCGGATTGACTCAGATCATTGCAGACACCGTGATTTATGAAGGCTCAGGCTTCCTGACGGAGCAGCCGGAACTCGTTCAAGAACTCAACGAAGACACGGAATCGCACGTGATCCGATTGAAGTGTGTGGAGTTGGTGGACCCCGCGCAATGGACGAACAGCGCGCCCAGCTTTGAAGTGGACATCACGACAGGCGGGGACATTTACACCATGCGCATCGACGCCAATACGGACCTGTTTTTAACGGACCCGCCCATCGGGTTGTTCGGGGTGACGGGCATTGGTGACCAGCGGGACTTTGATGCCCCACACTTTGAAGGCTACCGCATTTCTCCGCGTTACCAGTCGGACCTCACTGAGCCGGTGGATGCGAGCTTTACAGTGACATCCCCTTGGAATTTGCTGGACGGAGATCTTGAAATCGACAACCTTAGCACAGGCGCTTCCAGTTACTACTGGACGTTTGGTGACGGTGGAACCAGCGACGAGGAGAACCCGACGCACACGTATACCGAGGAAGGGGTATACGATGTGATTCTCACAGCATACAGCCAGGACGGCAACTGTGCGGACCAGGCGGTTGTGGAGGTGGACGTCATTGTGGTCTCAGTGGACGAACTCGATGTTGAAGCCAAACTTTGGCCCAACCCAACAAGTGGCGCGGTGATGTTCGAGTCCAACACCACCATCAACCGGATTGAACTGTATGGCTTGGACGGGCGCATGCTCTCGACCCACACCCCTCAACAAACACGCTTCAACTTGGATGTTTCCGGTTGGCCAGCAGGGGTGTACGTGGCGCGCATCACCACACCCAACGGCGTCAAGGCGGTTCAACTCATCCGCGCCGCCCGCTGATCAGCAGGTTGCGCCAAACAAACCGAGCAGCAACAACAAGTCGGCCACCGAAACCACCGCATCGTTGGTGAGGTCGCCCGGACAGAGGTCCAGTGCGCTGCACACACACAATTCGAGGCCGTCGTTAACGCCGTCGCCATCGCTGTCAGCGTCCAAAGGGTCGGTGCCGTACACATTGATTTCAAGCGCATCGCTCAACCCGTCGCCGTCGGCATCGCTGCACGCGTCGCCAATCCCGTCGCCATTGAAATCAGCTTGCCCTGGATTTTCGGCATTAGCACAATTGTCCTCGTAGTCGTTGACGCCATCTTCATCGGTGTCGGGTGCTGATCCCAGAAGATCTCCCAAACCGAGGTCGCCCACCACCAAAAAGTGGTCGGAAGCGTCCAGCGCGTCATCCACTTCTAAACCGAGCTCCGAGAGCCGCTCTTCACTCATCTCCTCGGTGCGCACCACAAATCCCGCCATCAATTCGACGGAGGCGTCGGATGTGATGAGGTAATCGAGCTTACCGGGCATCCATTCGGAGTTGATGTTGCTGCTCATCCACGTAAAATCAAACCCGTGATCGGTCTGCAGCAAAGGCTTCTCGGTGAGCGCAGTTCCATCCCAATCGGGATTGAAATCTGGCCCATACGTGGTTTCGTCACTAATGTCTCCACTGACCAAGGTGTAAATCGGGTCGTCGAGCCCCACCATGTTCAAGTCGCCACCATAGACGACGGGGCTGTTGGGCGCAAGGGCCAAATCCCCCTCGCCGTTCATCGCATCCCGCAAGAAGGCCATGTATTCGTCCGCTTCGGCTTGGCGTTGCGCCTCGTTTGATGATCCCCCACAGCATTTCAGGTGGCTGCTCGTGATGAGCAGCGGCACTCCCCACCCTGGGTGGCCCTCAACAAGTGCAGGAAATTGGCGCATGACCGACGGGAAGGAAGAGAGAATGGCGCCCTTGGATGCTACCATCAAATCCCAATCATCCTTGACGACGTTCCAGGTGGCATCGCCTTCGAGCGGAAGCCAATCATTCAGGAGTCCGGTGACGTAGGCCGCGCTGACATTGGACACTTCCGACAGGGCGAGTATGTCCGGGTCAACGGCTTGCAAAATGCGCTTCATCGCCTGCTGGGCGAAAAGCTCATCCATCCGATTGTTGACGTTCCAGAAGGCAACCCGGTTGAGTGTTCCAGGCGGTCGGGCGATGCTCACAGGAACAAAGGAATCCGGCGGATCGAGCAGCGCGTGTTGAAGGCCTGCCTCAGGGAATCCAACTTGATCAGCGTTGTCGTACCACTTGACGCGCACCCCGTCTCCTGCCACCTGTGTTAACTCCCGGTCAAAGGCCAATTCAAACTCATTTCCACTGTATGTCGGCGCCGCCCGCATGCCAATTCCGTTGAACGACTCAATGCCCGAGCCGTTGGTATAGCGGATCGCTTGACGGGTCGCGAGGTTGATGAGCAAATCCACCCCGAGTCCTTGGCTGGCATAATCCACCCCGGTAGAAGGGTCATCGTCCAGGTCCAGTAGGATTCTGTAGTCGTTCGGTAGGACATTTTCATCCAGCGCAACCTCTTGATCGACCTCGATGTGCAGGTAAAGCCAGTCCGCGTTGCTGGTCACTGCAGCCGCTACAAACGGACCGCCGTCGGTGTTTGTGCTGTGCGGGATGGCGCTCCAATCTTCAAACTGGTTGTCCAGTTGGATTTGTCCCCAAACAGGAAGGGCTGCGATTACCGAAAGGGTGAGGATGAAGTTTTTCATGCAGAGCCGAATTAGAGTGCAAGCAAGTTACGGGTAGATTTGCCGGCATGAATCGCCGCCAAAGCACCTGGATGCTGCACTTCATTGTCCTGATTTTCGGTTTTACGGGAATCTTGGGCAAACTCATCTCGCTCGATGCGGAACGGTTGGTGTTCTGGCGGGTGCTGTTGGGGGGTGGTTTGGTTTGGTTGTGGCTCGCGGTGCGCGGCCGTGTTCAGCGATTTCCTGTGCGGAGTTTGTGGAAGGTAGCCTTGGTGGGGTGCACTGCGGCGGCGCATTGGATTGCGTTTTTTGCCAGCATCAAGGTGAGCAACGTTTCGGTGGCGCTGGCCACGCTGGCTACGACGCCGGTGTTTGTCAGCGTGGTGGAGCCGATCGTACACAAGCGAAAGGTGGACCCACGGGAGGTGGTGTTGGGCGTGGTGATCATTGGCGGCTTGCTCGTTTTGCTGTGGGGCCCGGCACCGGGCGGTGCGGTAAGCGACTTGAGCCAGTATTACCTCGGCGTCGGGTTGGCGTTGGTGTCCGCGGCATTGGCTGCGGTGTTTGCTACGCTCAATTCGGTCCTCGTGCGCTCCCACGATTCAGCGAATTTGACCCGAGTGGAATTGCTCAGCGCAGCGGTCGTGCTGGCGGCTTTGTTTCTGCTTCAAGGCAAGGGCTTGGAGGCCGCCCATTGGGTTGTGCCGCGTGAAGATTGGCTGTGGTTGGGGTTGTTGGCCACGCTTGCAACGGCTTTTGCCTTCTTGATGAGCATCGAAGTCATGAAGGAACTCTCTCCCTTCACGACGGCGGTGGCCATCAACTTGGAACCGGTGTATGCGATCGTGTTGGCGGCGTTGATTTTTGGCGATGAAGAGCGGATGCACGGCGGGCTTTACCTCGGCGCATCCATCATCGTTGGCGCGGTTTTCGTGGACGCTTGGTTCAAGCGCCGGGCCCGAAGGAAAGGGGTTTAGGCCACAAAAAGCTCGGCCGCAATGGCGTCAGCCATCACCCAATGCGGCTCGACGATTCGGTAGACGCCACTTCCGGTTTCTTTCAGGATTCCTTGATTCAAGAAACGCCGCCAGGCTTCTGGCTCCGTTGCATCGGGCCGCAGGCCAAACCGGTTTTCGAGGTCGGTCAACGCGATGCCTTGTGCGGTGCGCAAACCGGTCATTAAGGACTCGTTGTAGCGGTCGGTGGGGGTGAGCGCCTCCGCTACGCTCGGCACATCTGCCGCGTTGGAAGCGTCGGCCAAGGCTCGAATGTACTTTGGGTTGTTGGCCACGTTGGCATACCGACGCGCGCCATCGAAACCGTGCGCCCCGGGACCAATGCCCCAGTAAGGAAGCCCCGACCAATAGTGTTGGTTGTGCACGGCGTGGCCCCCGGGCTTCGCCCAGTTTGACACCTCGTAATGCTCGAACCCCGCTTCCGCCATGGCTTCACACAGCCGACGGTATTCGGCTTCCACCGCATCGTCTTCAGGAACGGCTTGCGCCCCCTGCTCGACCCGGCGCCCCAAAACGGTTCGGTCTTCCACCGTGAGGATGTACGCGGACAGGTGGTCCACGGGCAAGGCGACGAATTGCTTCAGCTCGTCTTCGAAGGACAGCGTTCGATTGGGCAGTCCGTAGATGAGGTCAGCGGAAATGTGCGTGAACCCCGCCTCGGCCGCGAGGTGAACCGCCGCTGCCGCGTCTTCTGCCGAATGCTGCCGGTTCATCCAATCGAGCCTGTTTTGGTCAAACGATTGCAATCCAATGGACAACCGGTTGATGCCCATTTCCAACCAAGCTTTGAGCCGATCCGAGGTCACATCTTCCGGGTTGGCCTCCAGGGTGACCTCCCGGCAATTCGGGGCTTGGGGCAATAAACGACCGAGCAGCGCGCGCAGCCCACTCAACGTGAACAAAGACGGCGTACCCCCTCCAAAGTAGATGCTTTGCAGCTGACGGAGATCGGGTTTTTCCGCGGCGATGCGTAGCTCCAGCTCCTTGACCACAGCCGCTTCCATCGCCTCCATCGTTTGGGTGTTGGTGGAGAAATGGAAGTCGCAGTAATGGCACGCAGTTCTGCAGAATGGAATGTGAATGTAAATCCCAAACATGCCCCCAAGTTCGCTCCAAATTCCGCCTAACTTGCTCTCATGGAATGGGAAGTTCGTTGGCCCGATGGACGGGCGGAGCGCGTTTCGCCTCAAGCGGGCGAAGCGTGGGATTGGAAACCCGTCGGTCCCGGTGTTTACGATGTGCGCATGGGAACCAAAAATGTGCGCATTGAAACGCTGGAAGGGCCTGATGCCGATGGCCATGTCCGGATTCGTGTGAACGGGGTGGAGCACCAATTGCAGGTGCTGGATGATCAGAAAATGCTCTTGGAATCGATGGGCATGAGCGCTGGTGCAGAAGCGGTGGAATCGGCTGTGGAGGCGCCCATGCCGGGCAAAGTGCTCGAGGTCAAAGTGGCCGCAGGCGATGAGGTCGCCGCAGGCGATGCACTGCTGGTGCTCGAAGCGATGAAGATGGAAAACGTACTCCGCGCGCCGCGTGATGGCAAAATCGAACGGGTGGATGCGCCCGTAGGAGAGGCCGTCGAAAAGGGCGCGGTCTTGGTTACATATGAAACGAATTGATCATGCGTTGGATAAACATGATAAGCGCGGTGAAGAAAGGCTTCCTCGGAGCGGCACTCGCCATGAGTTGCGGCCTGACGCACGCCCAAAGTTGCGATAATCCGATTCCCATTTGCGGGGATATTCCGGAACCGCTGTCCCTCAGTTTTGCTCAATCCCTCAATGTGGCTTGTGTCAACTCTCCCTACGTTTCGGTGTTGGAATTCATGACCAACGGCAACGTGGTCAATACCGGAAACGCCACGGTTGAGGTGGGTGGCGTGGCCTGTCAGACGGACGGAGTAGAGGACGTAATTGAATTGGTGGTGGTGAAGCCGGACCCCCAGGCCTTGTGCGATGTGGCCTCCTATGAAGTGGTAGCCACGTGCGGCGAAACGGGAGGCGCCTTCACGGTGGTGACCGACGAGCTTTTACCGAATACTACTTACCTGATTCTGGTGGGTACAGCGCACGACCCTTCCTTGACACCGTGCAATTTGACCCTCTTCCTCTCCGGCCCTGCGGTGTCCATCGATGCGTGCTGCACCACCAACATTGCACCGGGCCAGAGCATCACCCTCACCGTCACCGGTGGGGACGAAGATCTTGGGTACACCTGGTTTCCTGACCTCGGCCTTTCCTCAACGGTGGACGCCGAAATCATCGCCTCGCCGTCTGTCACCACGACGTATTCGGTGTCGGGCTTCTTTGGCGGTTGCCAGTACACGGACGCCGTGACCATCACAGTGGGCAACCCAGTGGGCATCCCCACCAGCTTCACTCCGAACGGTGATTTGATCAACGATCAGTGGAGCATCGATGGTTTGTCCCAATACAACCAAGCTGACGTTCGGATCTACGACCGGTGGGGACAATTGGTCTTCCGCAGCGTTGGGTACGCCCAACCCTGGGACGGCAAAAACGGCGGCAAAGACGTGCCCGTCGGAACGTATTACTACGCCATTGACTTCAACGACCCGCAGCTTGTGGGCATGGAGACGGTCACCGGCTTTATCAGCATCATCCGATGAGAAAAGTTACCCTCCTCCTCCTGGTTGTGGCGTCGGCGTTTTCAATCGCCCAGGCCCAGCAATTGCCGGTCCGGGCAACGGCGATGATGAACCCCTTCCAGGACCATGCGGCGGCCGCTGGCGTCTTGGGATGCATGGATTTGCATATGGGCTTTCGCAACCAATGGTCCGGTATCGATGGCGCTCCCCAAACATCGTTTGTCAACCTCCATGGCCAAATGGAAGGGCAGAACGACGCATTCCACGGCATCGGCATTCGGGTGGAAGACGATGAGGCGGGCGCCTGGGGCTACACCTCAGTGAACGCAGCATACGCGTACAATTTGCGCCTTTCGAGTGGCGCCCGTCTAGCGGCGGGCATCAGTGCCGGATTCTTCCAGCATCGCCTGGAGTTCAGCTTACTTGATATGCCAGAATTGCAAGTGGCCAATGACCCGGCGGTGTTTGGCGACCAGCAATTCATCGTGCCCATCATTGACGCAAGTTTGTGGTACTACGACCGCGACAAGTACGCTGGCCTGACCATCCAAAACGTGACCCAACCGTCCATGGAAAAGATCAGCCAGTTCGGCAAGCTGCGGCGGCAATTGGTGTTGCTTGCGGGTTCGGAAGTGGAGCTCGACGGACGGTGGACGTTCTTACCCTCTGCACAGGCTCGCCTCGGTTCTGGTGTTCCGCCTGCTGCGGAGGTGCTGGGCTTGTTCAAATACGACGAGGTGGTTGGTGTCGGACTGGGCTACCGCTCGCAAAGCGCGCTACTTGTTGCGGCCCGAGCCAAAGTGCTGGACTACCTCAGCATCGGTTACGCCTACGAACTCAATGTGTCTCCATTAGCAGGCGCGGGAGGGGCCAATACCCATGAAATTGTCATCGGCATCAACGCGTGCTCAGGCCGTCCGTCCGGCCGCACCATTCCTTGTCCAGCCTACAACTGATCCATGAACGTCTACTCCAACAAACAACGTTGGAAGCGGGTGCTTCTCGTCGCGGCTGCGGTCATCGTGGTGGCGACGTTGTGGTACTCCAATGACATCGCCCAGCGCATTCGTGTGGAGGAGCAGACGAAGGTAAGGCTGTGGTCGGAGGCCATTGTTCAGCGCGCGGCGTTGGTGGGTTATACGCAGCAGTTGTTTGAGGAATTGGGGGCCGAGGAGCGGCACAAGGCCGATCGCCTTGCCGATGCTTACCGCCTCATTAACAATCCGCCGCGCGGCATGGACCTGACGTTCATCACCGACTACCTCTGGTCCAACAAGACCATTCCGGTACTGATTTTTGACGAGAGCGACGAGCTGCTGTACCGAGTGAACGTGGATCGCGGCGTCGACCTGGATTCGTTGAAGTCCGCGATGCGGGCTGCCAACGCGCCTATTGTGTTCAATGATGTCGGCCACACCATTTACTGGAGTGAAAGCTTGCGCTTCAGCGAACTCAAGGATGTGATGCAGGACCTCATCGACTCGTTCATCAGCGAGACCGTCCTGAACAGCGCCTCGGTTCCTGTCGTGATGACGGACAGCACCCGCACCGCAGTCGTGCATTTCCAGCGCGTCGACTCGGCAGCAGTGGCCGACCCCGCCCGCCTTGAAGTGTTGCTTGCCGATATGGCGTCCGCCAACGATCCGATTGCGGTGGACCTCCCGGGCGAAGGCCGCCAGTACATCTATTTCGCCGACTCCATTGTATTGACGCAACTCCGCTATTACCCGTTGGTCCAGCTCGTTTTGATCGCGGTCTTTGCATTGGTGTCGTACCTGATCTTCAGCAGCTTCCGCCGCGCCGAGCAGGATCAAGTGTGGGTGGGGATGGCCAAAGAAACCGCCCACCAACTTGGCACGCCGCTCAGCTCGTTGATGGCGTGGGTTGGATTGCTCGAGGCGGAGGGTGTTCGCACAGATTACCTTGGCGAGATGAACCGCGACATCGTGCGGCTCAACACGGTCGTCGACCGCTTTAGCAAAATCGGCTCCAAGCCCATCCTCAAGGAGCACGACGTGGTGGCAGTGGTGCGGGACACCGCAGAATACATGCAGCCACGGGTCTCCAAAAACGTCGAGATGGTGTTTGATGCGCCCGCCGCCTCGATTGAATCGGCTCTGAGCCCACCCTTGTTCAGTTGGGTGCTCGAAAACCTCATTCGCAACGCGGTAGACGCGATGGACGGGGAGGGCACCATCACCTTGGCGGTGTTACAAGCCGAATCCGGGGTGCTGGTCACCGTCAGCGACACCGGCCCCGGCATCCCCAAATCCAAGCGCAAGGAAATCTTCCAACCCGGCTACACCACCAAAGCCCGCGGTTGGGGCCTCGGCCTATCCCTCTGCAAACGCATCATCGAGGAGTACCACGGCGGCCGGATTGAGGTGGGGGATTCCGTCTCCGGCACGTCATTCATGCTGTCACTTATGTGAAGGCGTCCAGCACCCTTTCCGTGGCAAACCCGTCCCATAAGTCCGGAATTTTAGAATGGGTGATGTCAATGGTTTTTATGGCCTCAAGAATTAAATCCAAATTCGATCCAACCAATTGATTCGTTCCAATATCGCAGGTTATAGGTCGCTCAGTGTTAGGCCGGATGGTGATGCAAGGGACCTGTTTGAAGGTTGATTCTTCTTGAATGCCTCCGGAATCAGTTAAGATGTACTTAGACTCTGCAACCAGCTTCTGAAAATCAAAGTAGCCCATTGGTTCAGAGAGGACCACGTTTGATAGCTCGAGTAAAGAGTGCTTTAGGTTGTAATGCTCAAACTTACTTAAGGTTCGCGGGTGCAGTGGAAAAACCACCTTCATCGGAGCTACAGAGCGGATCAAATCAACAATCAACAGCAACCCCTCAGCGTTATCAACGGTCGCAGGCCGGTGCATCGTCATGAGCACGAATCCCTTGGGTTGAATCTTATAGCGCTCGAGGATGGTCGAAGCAGCAATCTGATTCTCGAAAGCTACGAGGGCATCAATCATCGTATTTCCGACGTAATGGATTCGGCTGGCAGGAACCCCTGCGTTCTCGAGGTTGCGCAAACCACTTGGCTCAGTTACAAAGAGGTAATCAGAAATTTCGTCGACTAGGATTCGATTGATTTCCTCTGGCATGGTCCGATCGTTTGATCGGAGGCCGCTCTCCAAATGTGCGAGGGGAATCCCCAGTTTGTTCGCTGCGATACCCGCGGCCAATGTAGAATTAACATCGCCAGGAGACAAAAGAACATCAGGCTTTGATGAAGCAGCCAATTTTGACAGCTCTACAACCATCTCTCCAATTTGACCTGCAGGGCCTTGTTCTTTAAGCTGAATCACATGGTCTGGTCGAAGGTCAAACTGGTCAAAGAACACATTGGCCATATTTTGGTCATAGTGCTGACCGGTGTGCACAATTTCAACGTTTAAACCGAGGGTTTTGGCCACGTCCTTGAAGCGGGTTATTTTGATGAAGTTGGGCCGGGTGCCAACGGAAATGAGAATTTTCATTTAGCGAGATTTTGGTAAAAGGCGACCAATGATTCTGCAGTTGATTCCCAGCTCAAAGGGCCAGATGCCGCCTCATAAGCGCGACGAATACGTGTGTTCATTTCTGAGCCTGATTGGTGAATTTCTATAATCTTTTGAGCGCAAGAAAGAGGGCTATCAGCCTCAAAAATCCAACCCCCTCCACAGGATTCGATGGTTCTTTTTAAGGGGGAACAGTCGCTAACGAGCGTGGGCTTTTGGCTCAACATGGACTGAAATAATTTATGGGGAATTGCGGCGTTTGTCTGACGATTTGAATTGTGGGGAATAATGTTGATGTCTGATTGGGTCATACACGCAGACACGCTTTTGAATGGAACTTTCCCGTGAAAAACAACGGCCTCACCCAGTTCTTTGTCAATAACGATTCGCTTGAGCTGCGCCATCGTTCCCGCGCTTCCACTTCCTATGATGTTTAAGCGTGCTTCTGGGATGTGTTTGACAACTTCTTCCATGGCATGAATGGCGGTGTCAACCCCCCTGTGAGGCCCTATTCCTCCTACATAGGTGATGTTGTAGTTATCATCAGCTTCCGTTATAAAATCTACCGTAGGTTGATCGTGGTGAAAAGCTCGATACTCTGTATTTGAAACCAATAAGGTTTTCGCCGGGCTCAAATCGTGCTCTTTGATAAGTCGATCTTGCATTTCCTGTACCGATGCGATGACAAAACCCACCTGATGAACCATCCTCTTCTCGTACCTCAACCAACGTGCTGGGTTGAACAGCAATGCATTCTTGATTTTTTTCAGGACATTTTTTTGCCATCCTGACCACACGTCCAGTCCATCGGCATAGTTCTCGTGAAGGTCCAAAACACACGGGCAGTTTAATTTTTTTCCCAGCGCAATGCCTGTTCGGGCGAGCGGAAGATCATGCACATGGATAGCATCGTAATTCCCATCCACGAGCCTGATTACTTCGTTGTAGATGTCGCGGTAAAAGAAGTTTACTGCCCCAAAGACATCATGCCAGCCCTTTTTATTGAACTGGTCTGAAATAGAGGGAATATTCATTCTTACAACCCTTATCCCATCGATCTCCTCCTCTGGGGAAGCGTCCAGCCGCCTTGATGAAAAAACCGTAACATTCACACCACTCGCCACAAGGGAAGCGGCTTCTTTTTGTACCCGGATGTCTGGGGGGAAGTCGCCGTCAAGCAACATGAGGATGGATAGCTTACGCATACCAACAAAATACGAGCCGGCTAGAAAACTGGTTTCAAAAGGCAAGAAATGTTTTCACACTACGATGTTTTCACCTTATTTTAAAATACCAGATTAATGAGCGCCACAAGCAAGAACATTATGCACATTCTATATTTCCTTGGCTCTGATACTACGTCGCCATCCGAGACCTTTATTCGCAAGTCCATTGCGGATTTGAGGCTAGCGGGGATGAGTGTAACAGTTGTAAGCGGCAGGAGAAGCGGTCGTGCTCAGAATGTTATCTATTCTGGATTTTCGTCAACAACTTGGTCGCTTAAACTTTGGAAGCTCTTTGCATTTTTGAGTCAAACAAAGGTGAATGAGGCATACCAAAAATGGGGGTTCAGTATTCGTCAAAGGACCGCTAGTAGAAGGTTGAATAGGTTCACACGGATTGAGGCAGACTTCATTTGGTTCGACTATTTAAACTACGCTTGCTACGCCGAGCAAGCTTTGCACAAATTCAACGTGCCTTTTGCTGTGGCTGTGCACGGTTTTGACGCTAGCCAAGCCCTGGCAAGTAAACCTCTTCAATGCGCAGCTCGCTCATTAGATGCAAGGTTTTTCGTGTCGCCATCGAATCACCTCAAACGTCGCCTTCAGTTGATCGGTGTCGAAAGGCCAATTCACGTTGTGCCTTATGATAGTGCGCAGGCAGCAGAGACCATCAAATCAATCGAGTATGACTTTATCGCACTGGGCAGACTCACTGAAAAAAAATGTCCACAAGCGACATTAATGGCCTTCGAGAAGGTCTTGGACGGACACCCCGACGCTCGGCTGATTTGGGTTGGTTTCGGCGAATTGGAGGAAGAAATGAAACAACGGTTTAGTCACCTTGTTGACTCTGGCAACCTCATTTTCACAGGCGCGGTAGACCATGAGCGGGCCCTGGGATTGTTGCAAGCATCAAAGATTTTTGTCCAACATAGCGTTACGAGCGGATTAGGAGACCAAGAAGGCTTACCAAACTCCATTGTCGAGGCGATGAGACATGGAAAGCCAGTAATCAGTACCATTCACAGCGGTATACCGGAGCTAATCACACATGGAAAAAACGGATTTTTAGCTCAGGAGCATGATTTTGAATCCTTTGCTGAGCAGATGACATTACTGTTAGAGGACGGAAAGCTCCGAAAGGAAATGGGTGTATTAGCCCGGGAATCAGTCGCCGAACGCATTCCCTTAGGATCAAGAAGCTCCCGTATTAATTCGCTCATTTTGAACGGAATAGCCGATTTTAAGCTTGGAAGTTTTGGGTTATGAACTAGGTAAACACCTTGCTTTTATAGAACAGCAAGTCTGTTGCATAGACCGAGTTAATTCGGTCAAGCTCGGCTTTTTTAAGCAGGATTGGTGTTTGAGAACGATTGCTCCTACCCGTGGAGCTGAACGAGATGCCATAATCCCGCAAAAAGGACTCTAGCTCAGCGAGATTGTCGATACTGAAGTAGTGTGAAATCACGTCCTCACCTTCGAATTCACAAAACAAGTGTTGCGGCAAGAAATGTGCGTATCCTAACTTCCATAAACCGGCCTTTCGGATTTCGCTTTTTTGGAATCTTCGCCGGACCCGAAAGGGTATGAGCTCATTTGCCACTGGCTTCATAGCTGCGGGATCGAATGACTCAACGAGGTCTAAGATATCATGAACCAATGGCCTGATATCTTCACGGACTTTCTTCCGTGAATATCCAAACGCTTCAAGTGTACTGGGGCGTTTTTCTATGTGCCATTTCAAGTCAGAGATGAAGCGCTCGACAGGATCTCGTAGCACGGTAATCAGATTATGGGACTTAATGAGCGCTCGCGGGCAATTTTCCCGGTCAGGTATGAACCACTGGAGCGGTTGATGATGCTTGAATGGCTGGTTAAAGTAAAATGGATTTTTCTCTCCCCAGCTCAACCCTTGCTGGTTGGCTTGGATCATTAAGGAGGTACCCCCTGTTTTGGGGATGTGAACGAAAAACAGAGGCCTCATGAATCGAGTCACTTTACCTTCCTTACGCGGAGGGCTTTTGGTGTGACCTCAAGGTACTCATCATCGGCAATCCACTCCATGTATTCTTCCAAAGAAAGTTTGCGGGCGGGGGCGATGCGCATGCCTTTGTCGGCACCGGAGGCACGCATGTTGGTCAACTTCTTGCCGCGCACGAGGTTGAGTTCCATGTCGTTTTCGCGGGCGCATTCGCCGATGACCTGGCCGATGTAGATGTCCTGACCGGGATCAATGAAGAAGGTGCCGCGGTCTTGGAGACGGTCAATTTCGTAGGCGCGGGCCTGTCCGGCTTCCATGCAGACCAACGACCCCAATGAACGCGTGGCCAACTCACCCGCATACGGCTCGTAGCCGTCGAATCGGTGCGTCATCACGGCTTCGCCCGCCGTAGCGGTCAGGACTTGGTTGCGCAATCCGATTAGCCCGCGGGACGGGATGCGGAATTCGAGGTGCTGGAGGTCGCCCTTGGCTTCCATGACCTGGAGCATGCCCTTGCGTTTCATGACCAATTCGGTGGCCTTGCTTGCCACTTCGCTCGGTACGTCGATGACGAGGTGCTCGAACGGTTCGCGGGTTTCACCGTCGACCTCGCGCATGAGGACCTGTGGCTTGCCGATTTGAAGTTCATACCCTTCGCGGCGCATGGTCTCGATCAGGACGGACAAATGAAGGATGCCGCGCCCGTAGACGTTCCACTTGTCTTCGCTGTCGGTGGGTTCGACGCGGAGCGCGAGGTTGCGCTGGAGCTCGGCATCGAGGCGTTCACGTATGTGGCGGCTGGTCAGGAATTCACCGTCCTTGCCCAGAAACGGCGAGGTGTTGATGGTGAACAACAAGCTCATCGTCGGTTCGTCGACGGCGATGCGCTCCATGGGCTCCGGCGTTTCGAGGTCGCTCACCGTGTCGCCGATTTCAAATCCGTCCATTCCGGTGATGGCGCAGAGGTCGCCGCTTCGCACGTGGTCCACCTTGGTCCGCCCAAGCCCCTCAAACACGAAGAGCTCTTTGGCGCGCACCTTGCGCACCCCGTCTGCGGTGCAGAGCGCGTAGTCCTGGTTGGCGTTCAAATCCCCACGGAACAAGCGCCCGATGGCGATGCGCCCTGTGTACTTCGAGTAGTCCAACGACGTGATTTGCAGCTGCGGCGTCCCCTCGCGGTACGGCGCTTCCGGCGCGTGCTCTAGGATGACGTCCATGAGGTGCGATACGTCGCTGGTTGGGTTTTCCCAGTCCGCCCCCATCCAGCCCATTTTGGCCGATCCGTAAACGGTCGGGAAATCGAGTTGCTCCTCGGTAGCTTCAAGGCTGAACATCAGGTCGAAGATTTTTTCCTGCGCGATTTCGGGCGTGCAGTTTTCCTTATCGACTTTGTTCACGACCACGATGGGCTTCAACCCCAATTCGATGGCTTTACCAAGGACGAAACGCGTTTGCGGCATGGGCCCTTCGAAGGCATCAACTACGAGCAAGACGGCGTCGGCCATCTTCAAGACACGTTCCACCTCACCGCCGAAGTCGGCGTGACCAGGGGTGTCGAGGATATTAATCTTGACGCCCTTCCAGTTGGCGCTCACGTTTTTGGACAGGATGGTGATTCCGCGTTCGCGCTCGAGGTCGTTGTTGTCTAGGATGAGTTCACCGGTTTCTTTGCGGGAATCGACGGCTTGGCATTGGCGGATGATGTTGTCGACCAAGGTAGTTTTGCCGTGGTCAACGTGGGCGATGATGGCGATGTTTCGAATGCCGTTCATAGGGTAGCGCGAAAGAGAAATAGCTTTCGCGGCGCGAAGAACGTGCAGACTTTTGCAGAATACTACAAATCCTTTGCTATTTTCGAGGTCCGCTTTGCCCGGATGGCGGAACTGGTAGACGCGCACGACTCAAACTCGTGTTCCTAACGGAGTGTGGGTTCGATTCCCACTCCGGGTACAGACTGTAAGAACGCCTCCTTCGTGGAGGCGTTTTTGGTTTAGTTTTAAGCCATCAAACACCCTACAATTCCGATTCCATGAAACGTGTTTTTGGCCTCCTCGCTTTCCTCGCTCCCTTCATTGCCACAGCTCAGTTGCAATCGCCTGCGCCTGAAGCTGGTGAAACCTTCGTCCAAAAGGTAGCCCCGGGATTTGCGGACATAACGAATGACACAGGTGGCTCGGGTCAATCATACGATTTGACTTACCTGGACAACCCCGATTGGGATTTGATCTCGTCAAATGGCTCGTTCGTGAGCGTGGCCTCAACTCCCAACGGCAAGGTGTTTGCCGGATCTGACATCGCTAGGCAAGACGACGGCATGTATACCTATTATTCCTACGGGGACTCCTACGAATACCACGGTGGTGTCCAAAACAACCTCATCGTGGCGTACAGTGATACCGAAGAGTATTTTCCTTACCCGTTTGAAATCGGCGCCACCTCCGAAGACACCTTTGCCTGCGAATACGGCACTGCTGGCATCACCGTTTACCGTACAGGCACGGTGACTGCGGAGTGTGTTTCTTCTGGAACGCTCGGCCTGCCCGGGATGGTCTACTACGAGGACGTTTACCGCGTGCAGATGACCGAGGTGATTGTGGACTCGACGTTCTTGGGTACGTACGAGGTGGTGGTGACGGGCGATTATTTCTTTTCCGCTGATTACGCGGTCGCGCTGGCGGCCTTGCTGAACATTTCCACAGTGGACACACCTATTGCAGGGGACCCGGTCATTACGGAATCAGCAGCGGGAATTTGGCTGGATGAATATGTGGTGGACACGCCCGAGATGGAGGCGTCGAAGTTTGCCATGTTGCCGAACCCCGCTCGCGATTACGTCACTTTGGTCGGACTTCAACCTGGATCTGAGGTGGCGGTGTACGGCATGGACGGCCGCGAATGGAAGCGTCAGTTGGTGCGGCCGGGATTGCGTGCAGAACTGATGAACGTAAGTGACTTACCCGCGGGGACGTACTTGGTTCGCTGCGGCGAAGGTGCGGCACAGCAGCTGGTAATTCAGCGTTAGTAGGCCCGGTCGTTTCGGCCTTCAACGTAGTAGACGAACGCTCGGTTGACCACCTTGTGCCCACCGGGCGTTGGGAAGTCGCCGGTGAAGTACCAATCGCCTTGGTGATTCGGGCATGCGGCGTGCAGCCCCTCAATGCTTTGGAACACAATTTTCACTTCCGCCTTCATGCCTTTCGGCGTGAGTAGCTGTGAAATGCGGTCGTTGAGCTCCTCCGTCGTAAACGGTTCGTAGATGGCTTTCACCTGGTTGGTGTTTTCCTCCTTGGGCAGTTCGATTTGAGCCCTGCACTTCGCATACACCTCGTCGATGAGGTGCTCCATGCCGCGCTCTTTGATGAGGCTGATGGCCGCTTGGAAGGCGATAAAATCCCCCAGACGCGCCATGTCAATGCCGTAGCAATCGGGGTAACGGATCTGCGGTGCGCTGGATGCGACCACAATGCGTTTGGGGTTGAGGCGATCGAGGATGCGCAGGATGGATCGCTTGAGCGTGGTGCCCCGGACGATGCTGTCGTCGATGACCACCAGGTTGTCTTGGCCGGGGTTGACGGTGCCGTAGGCGATGTCGTAGACATGGGCTACGAGGTCGTCACGGTTGGCGTCTTCGGTGATGAAGGTCCGCAGCTTCGCGTCTTTGATGGCGATCTTCTCGACGCGGGCGCGTTCGTCCAGGATGCGCTTGACCTCATCCGGGTCGGGGTTGGCGCCCAAGCCGATGATGCGTGAGATTTTTGCCTGGCTCAGGTGGTCTTCAAGGCCTTTGACCAAACCGTAGAAGCAGGTTTCCGCCGTATTGGGAATGAAACTCGTGACCGTGTTGTCGAGGTCGTGTTCGACGGCCTCCATGATCTGGGGGACGAGTTGACGACCGAGCTCTTTGCGTTCGGTGTAGATGTCCTGGTCGTTGCCGCGGCTGAAGTAGATGCGCTCGAAACTGCAGGCCTTCCGTTCACCGGGTTGCTTGACTTGTGGCATGGAAACCGTGCCGTCGCGTTTGATGATGAGCGCGTGTCCCGGTTGGATTTCGTGCACGTCCTCGGTGCTGACGTTGAAGGCGGTTTGGATGACCGGCCGCTCGCTCGTGATGACCACCACTTCGTCATCTTCGTAGAAAAACGCAGGGCGAATGCCGTTCGGATCCCGCATGACGAACGCGTCGCCGTGGCCGATCATGCCGCACATGACGTACCCGCCGTCGAGCGAATTGGCTGCGTGCTTCAGCACGGTGGGCAAGTCGATTTCTTCGGCGATTCGCTCAGAAATGTCCTCATTGGCGAGGCCTTCTTGCTTGTATTGATCGAAGAGCCGCTGGTTTTCGACGTCGACAAAATGACCAATGCGCTCGAGGATGGTCACCGTGTCGGCTTTCTCCTTGGGGTGCTGCCCGAGTCCGACCAACTTGTCAAACAGCTCGTCGGTGTTGGTCATGTTGAAGTTGCCCGCAACGACGAGGTTGCGTGTGCGCCAGTTGTTTTGGCGCAAAAACGGATGGCAATTCTCAACCTGGTTTTTGCCGTAGGTGCCGTACCGCAGGTGGGCCAAAAACAATTCCCCGGTAAACGCCATTTCCTCTTGCAGAAACTGGCTGTCTTTCAATTGCTCAGAGGAGAGCCCTTCAAAACGAGGCATGATGCGGCTGAAGACGTCTTGGATGGGCCGAGATTCCACGGAACGAATCCGGGAGATGTACCGCTTGCCCGGAGGAACGTCCAGCTTGATGTTGGCGAGTCCGGCTCCGTCTTGGCCGCGGTTGTGCTGCTTCTCCATGAGCAGGTACATCTTATTGAGTCCATAAAATGCACTGCCGTATTTGTCGATGTAGTACTGCAACGGTTGCTTCAATCGAAGCATTGCAATGCCGCATTCGTGTTGGAGGAGGTCGCTCATGCCGGCCGGTTCTGGGCGTTGGTTGAGGGGCAAATTTACTCCGCCAACCGGCTTCTTGAACAGCGCGGAAATATTTTTCAATCGTCACCGCCAGGAGCGGTTTCCCTGCAGCCCGCCCGTGTGGATGAACAGGACGCGTCGCCCGCTCCAATCGGAACCTTCGCGCCATGCCTCCTCCAAGCGATGCAGTGCTTTTCCCGTGTAGACGCCGTCCAATGGAATGCCCGTTTCACCCTCCCATGAACCGATGAACGATTGGAGGGGTTCAGGAATTTGACCAAACCCACCGAGGTGGGCGTCGTTCCAAACGGTGCAACGGTCGGCGAGTTCCTTTGACCACGTGGAGTCGTTCAGCGCGAGGTTCAATTGGTGCTCGATGGCCGGTCCCATGTCGAACCCCTTCAGTGCGTTGGCCACATACAGGTTGGCGGTTCCTTTGAGCCCCAACAGGAGCCCCGCGGCCGTGGCCCCGGTGCCTGCGGCCACCACCACAGCGTCCCATGGGCGCTCCAAGTCGGCGTGTTCGATGAGGTGCTTGCACCCCATGACGCCCAGCGCTCCACTGCCGCCCTCCGGTACGATGTAGGGATTGCCGAAACGGTCGCGCAACCACGCCTTAAAAAACGGCGCGTCTTTTTCCTTGTATTCGGAACGGGAAACCGGAAAGAGCTCCATGCCCCAATCGATGCAGTCTTGCAAGGTCGGTGTGGGATGGGCCAGTTCGGCTTCGGTCGCGCGCACCACACCGATGGTTCGCAACCCGATTGATGCTCCCAGGGCCGCTGTGGCGTGCAGGTGGCTCGACCACGCGCCGCCGAACGTGAGCAAGGCGGGCTGCGGTTGCAGCAGTGCGCGCTCCACATGGTACATCAGCTTCCAGGCCTTGTTGCCCGGCGCCGGCGAATCAACCGCATCCAACCGCCGCACCCAGAGCTCGACGCCGGCCTCCTCGGCAGCGGACCACGTGACGCGTTCGGTCGTGAAATCGGGCATCGGTTTCATACGTGGTAAATTTGCAACATGCGGAGCGATTTGGAACCGGGGGACTTTTACCACAGCGAAGAGGGCTACATTGTTTTTACCGAACAATACCACCTCAAGCGCGGTCATTGTTGTCAAAGCGGTTGCAAGCACTGCCCTTACGGGTTTGACAAGCGCACCGGGAAAATCAAGAAAGCATGACCTCAGCCACAAGCGCCAACGAATTGCGGTTGTTCCAAGCGGAAATCAAGGCGGGAATCCCCGCCCAGTTGCCCGCGCCTCAACTGCGCTCTTCCGAACTCAGCCACGCACCGGTTCGCAAGGACATCTTGACGGCCAAAGAAAAAGAGCTGGCCATGCGCAATGCCTTGCGTTACTTCCCCGCCGACCAGCATGCCGAATTGGCCCCAGAATTTGCGGAGGAACTGAAGCGCTACGGCCGCATTTACATGTACCGTTTGCGTCCATCATATGCCATGCACGCGCGGCCCATCGAAGCTTACCCCGCGCAATCGGCGCAGGCGGCGTCCATCATGCTCATGATCCAAAACAACTTGGATCCCGCGGTAGCGCAGCACCCGGAAGAACTCATCACTTACGGCGGCAACGGCGGGGTGTTTCAAAACTGGGCCCAGTACCGCCTCACCATGCAGTACTTGAGCCAGATGACCGAGGAACAAACCCTCGTCATGTACAGCGGCCATCCCATGGGACTCTTTCCGTCTCACACCGATGCGCCGCGGGTGGTGGTGACCAATGGCATGGTGATTCCCAACTATTCGAAGCCGGACGATTGGGAGCGCATGAATGCCCTTGGCGTATCTCAATACGGCCAAATGACCGCCGGATCGTACATGTACATCGGGCCGCAAGGCATCGTCCACGGCACGACGATCACGGTCTTGAATGCCGTGCGCATGAACGATAAGGACGGCTCAGGGCCGGCCGGAAAGCTCTTCGTGACTGCCGGGCTCGGCGGCATGAGTGGCGCCCAACCCAAAGCGGGCAACATCGCCGGCGTGGTCAGCGTCACCGCAGAGGTGAATCCCGCGGCGGCGTACAAGCGCCATGAGCAAGGTTGGGTCGACCATGTGGTCGAAGACGTGCAGGAACTCACCACCCGGGTCAAGGCTTCGGTGGATGCCAAAGAAGCGGTGTCCTACGCCTACCTCGGCAACGTTGTGGACGTGTGGGAAGCGTTCGATGCGGCCGGATTGTTTGTCGACCTCGGCTCGGACCAGACCTCGCTGCACAACCCATGGGCCGGAGGATACTACCCGGCTGGGCTTGGTTTCGAGGAGGCCAACGACATGATGGCCAACGACCCGGATGCGTTTGCGACGCACGTTAAGGCTTCGTTGCGTCGCCACGCCGAAGCGGTGAACAAGCACACGGCGCGCGGCACGTATTTCTTCGATTACGGGAACGCCTTCTTGCTCGAAGCTTCCCGGTCTGGAGCGGACGTGATGAACGAGGAAGGCGACGGGTTCAAGTACCCCAGCTACGTGCAAGACATCATGGGGCCGATGTGCTTCGATTACGGTTTCGGACCGTTCCGATGGGTGTGCACGAGCGGCAAAGCTGAAGACTTGGAGTTGACGGATACCATCGCATGCGAGGTGTTAGAGCGGTTGATGCAAGAAGCGCCGGACGACATCAAGCAGCAGATGGATGACAACATCCGTTGGATCAAAGGCGCCAAAGCCAACCGTTTGGTCGTTGGTTCGCAAGCGCGCATCCTCTACGCAGGCGCGCAGGGCCGCATGGAAATCGCCAAGGCCTTCAACGACGCCATTGCGGACGGCCGACTCGCTGGGCCGGTGGTGCTCGGTCGTGACCACCACGACGTGAGCGGCACCGACTCGCCATTCCGGGAGACTTCTAACATTTACGACGGCTCGGCCTTTACGGCGGACATGGCCGTGCAGAACTTCGCCGGCGACGCCTTCCGCGGCGCGACGTGGATTTCGCTGCACAATGGCGGCGGCGTCGGATGGGGCGAGGTGATGAACGGCGGATTTGGCATGCTCATCGACGGCAGCGCCGATTCAGAACGCCGCCTTACCTCCATGCTGCACTGGGACGTCAACAACGGCATTGCCCGCCGTAGCTGGGCGCGCAACGAAGGTGCGGAATGGGCTATCCGCCGTGCGATGGAACAGGAGCCGCGCTTGAAGGTGACCATGCCGGCCCACGCGGACGACGACGTGGTGCGCAAGGCGCTGGGGCATGATTGATGCCTACGAAGAAATCTACGATTCGTCCAGCGCGTGGGGGGAGTTGAAGGGTGCGCGGTTCGAGGCCTGCTCGTTCCGCAACGTCAATTGGGCGGGCGCGGATCTGCGCCAAAGCCGGTTTGAGGACTGCACCTTCATCGACTGTGATTTGTCTAACATCAAGGCCCTTGGAGCCAGTTTCCAAGACGTGCGTTTTGAGGTATGCAAACTGCTGGGCATCGCCTTTGAGGTGTGCAATCCATTGGGCCTGAATGTTTGTTTTGAGCGGTGCAATTTGGAAGCTTTAACTTGGCAAGAAATGGACGTCTGTGGATTCCAATTTCAGGAGTGCAAGCTTCAGTACACGGACTTTACGGCAGCGAACTGCGAGGGGGTGAAATTCGCCACATGCGATTTGCTGCAAACCGTGTTCGAACGCACGAATTTGAAGAAGGCGGATTTCCGCACGGCCGAGCAATGGACGATTGACCCGGCTGTGAACCAGGTCAAGGGTGCTCGCTTTCAGAAGGAGGAGCTCAAAGGGCTCCTTCAGCAGTGGGGGTTGGACCTTCGGGACGACTGATTTTGGAAACGTTTTAACGTTGTTTTCGTTTCCTAAAGGCATCTTGTAGCGTACTTTTGCCACCGCAAATGGAACCGCTCCCGGTAGATACAACCGCAATTGAACCTAAGGAATCCCTGATTCAACGGGCGACCTCGGTGTTCATGCGCTTGGGGGTGAGGGCGGTGAACATGGCGGACCTGTCGAGCGAACTAGGCATTTCCAAAAAGACCCTGTACAAGTACGTCAGCGACAAACGCGACCTCATTTTGCAGTGCATGGCTTGGCATTGTTCCCAGATGGAGCACGTCATTGAAGAGGCCAAGTCCACCAGCGAAAACACCATCGAGGCAGAACTGAAGCTGATCCGGTTCATCCACCAGATTACTTCTGATATGCACCCCAGTGTGCTGTTCGACTTGAACAAGTACCATCCGAAGGCGTTCCGTTTTGTGAACGATCGGCGCGACGAGATCCTCCGGGGCACCATGGAAGAGAACATCCGGCGCGGACAAGCGGAAGGTGTATACCGGGATGATATAAATCCTGAAGTGGCGTCGCGCCTTCTCATCGGCCTGAGCCACGAAGTGCGCGCCATGGCAGAGGATGCCGCCGTTTCCATTCCGCTTTCGCAATTGTACCTCGAGTCGGCCCTCTACCACATTCGCGCCATCGCCACCGCTAAGGGCATTGCGTTCCTCGAAGAAAAAATCAAAGAAGAAAACCTCTTTACATGAGCACCCTTTTAACGAAAACCCCGGGTTGGGCGCTGGTCTTTTTGGCCGCGTTGTCCCTACCGCGGGCCACGGCCCAAACCACCTACGCGGTGTCCTTGGAAGAGGCGCAAGCCATTGCCCTGGAAAACGCCTTTGCGATGCAGTACGCCATGTTGGACCGCTCTCAAGCGGACCGGGACGTCAAGGAGACGCTCGCGTTGGGTTTGCCCCAGGTCAACTTGGTTGCGGACTACAGCCAGTACATCGACATCCCGACCCAAGTGGCCGCCGGAGACGTGTTCGGCTTTCCAGACTACCTGAATGCGTTCCTCGGCGGGGTAGCGCAAGAAACGGGGGTGCCGTTGAACGCCCCTCCCGTGGATCCGAATGCCCTTTCTGAATTCCAGTTCGGTCAGGCACATACGGCCAACGTCGGCGTCCAGGCGAGCCAGCTGGTGTTCAGCGGCTCGTATTTTGTCGCTCTTCGTGCTTCCCAGTCTTTCGTTGAGGCGCGCGACCGTGCCATTGACCGGACAGCCGATGAGGTGATGCAGCAGGTGGCCGAAGCGTACCACTTGGTGCTGGGAGCGCAGGCGGGATTGGAGATGGCGGAAGAGGCGGTGGCCTTGCTGGCAGAAAGCAAAACCGAAGTGGAGGCCTTGCAGCAGGCGGGTTTTGCGGATGCGCTGAGCGTGGATCGACTTGAATTGGCCCAAACGGAGTTGGAGGCCCAGGTGCTGAACGCTCAACAGCAAGTGGTGTTGGCCAAAGGGCTGCTCGCCTTCCAAATGGGCATCGGGTTGTCGGACGCACTGACGGTTACCGATGAGATGAGCGACTTGCTCCAAAACGGCCAGGAACTGGAGTGGGCCAGTCGCCCGTTGAACGCCTCGGCCTTGCCGGCGGTGCAAGAACAGCAGGTGTACCTCGACTTGGCACGCTTGAATATCAAGAACCAACAGGCACAGGGTTGGCCACAGATTGCCGCGTTTTACACCAACCAATCCAACGCCCAACGGGACGCGTTCAACTTCTTAGATGCGGACGAGAAGTGGTATCCCATTCAGCTTTGGGGCCTCAATTTTTCTATGCCGCTGTGGACCAGTTTTGGCGGGCGACAAGCCGTGGAAAAGAAGAAGATTGACGAGGAGCGCGCCCGCATTGGATTGGCTCAGTTGATGCAAGCGGCGGAGATGGAGTTTGCCAACGCGAAAGCCGCATTTTCCAATGCCACTGCGGTGATGAACAATGCGCGCCAGGCACAGGACATCGCCCAAGAGATTTACACCCAAACGGAGATCGGATTCAACGAAGGCGTGGTGTCGTCGTTCGAATGGAACGAATCCCGAAACGGGCTGCTTGAAGCCAAAGGCAAACGCCTCGGTGCTGAACTCGACTGGTTGAATGCCCGCGTGGCTTTGCAAGCGGCGTTGTCTGCTTTTGAAAAATGAAAAAAACGATGAATCCTACCATGAATATTTCCTTCCGAACGCTTCCCCTGATGGCGGTGGTGGCCCTGCTGTGGACCGGCTGCGGTGAAGCCGAAGCCCCCGCTGAAGCCTCCGCTACCCCGGTGGCATCCAAATCCGTTCAAGTCGGCGTCATGCCGCTCACCCCGCAGCCTTTTACGCACAGGTTTTCGGTTCAGGGCAATGTGGAAACCGACCGCAACGCCCTGCTGACGTCTGAGTTCGGCGGCCGCATTGAGGACGTGTACGTGCGCGAAGGTGCGCATGTCGCTACGGGAGATCCGCTGGTCAAAGTGGACACCGATGTCATTGAGCGGTCAATGGCTGAGCTCGAGACCCAGTTAGAATTGGCCGAGGTTGTGTTCGAGCGCCAGCAGCGGCTTTGGGACCAAGAGATTGGATCGGAGATCGAATACCTCCAAGCCAAGACGCAACTCGAGTCGCTCCAGCGCTCGATGGAAACCCTGACCGAGCAGAAGGACATGGCCGTGATGCGTGCCCCATTCCCTGGGGTGGTGGACCGCTGCCTCGCCAAGACTGGGGAATTCGCCGCTCCCGGCGCACCGCTCGTTCGCATTGTAAACCTGAGCGATATGAAGGTCCGGGCGATGGTGAGCGACCACTACGCGGGCCAAATCAACAAGGGCATGCCAGCCATGGTCATCGTGAGCGGTGTGGATACCATTGAGACCACCGTTGGCCGCGTGGGCCAATTCATCAACCCGGCGAACCGCACGTTGGAAATCACCTTGCCGCTCCCGGAGGGCACGGCGTTTTTGCCCAACATGTTCGCCAGTGTGTGGCTTGAAGACGTCAACCTCGACAGCGCCCTTGTGCTTCCGAGTTCCCTCATTCAGCAGGACATCAACGGCGATGATTTCGTCTTTGTAGCCGCGGGCGAAGGCACCGAGCGCACAGTCGAGAAGCGCGTGCTCGAGATGGGCATGGGTTCTGGCGATGTCATGCTCGTGGAGCGCGGCCTTTCATTTGGCCAAGACGTCATTTCGAAGGGCGCCACCCGCGTGGTTGCCGGACAAGCTGTAAGCATCATCCAGGAGTAAGCCCCCCATGGAAGACATCCAACCCCAAGAAGGCGCCCGGGAATTCGGGCTGAGTTCGTGGAGCGTCACCAACCGCACCACGGTCTTTGTGCTGATGGCGATTATCATCATCAGCGGCCTGTACAGTTACATCACCGTTCCGAAGGAGAGTTTCCCCGAGGTGGTGATCCCCGAGATTTACATCGGCACCCCGTACCCGGGCAACAGCCCGACCAACATCGAGAAGCTCATCACACGCCCCCTCGAGAAGGAGATCAACACGATTACGGGCGTGGACGAAATTTCTTCGACGTCCATCCAAGGCTACAGCGCCATTGACGTCAAGTTTGATTTCGATGTGACCCCAGCCGAGGCGCTGCGCAAGGTGAAGGACGCGGTGGACAAGGCCAAAGCTGATCCGGAATTCCCGGACGACTTACCCGCTGACCCGAACGTTTTCGAGCTGAATTTCACGGAATTATTGCCCGTCATGAACGTCAACCTCTCAGGCGATTACAGCCTGGACGAGTTGAAGCGGTACGCGGAACAACTCGAAGAGGACATCGAAGAGCTCCCGGAGATTTCCAAGGTGGACATCCGCGGGGTCATGGACAAGGAGGTTGAGATTGTTGTCGATCACCTCCGGGCCGAAGCCATGCAGGCCAGTTTTAACGACATCGCGAATGCGATTGCTCAGGAGAACGTGACGGTCTCCGGCGGCGACTTGCTGGTTGACAACTACCGCCGCACCGTGCAGGTGGTTGGGGATTTCAAAACCATGGAAGACATCGAGAATGTCATCATCAAAAGCGAGAAGGACGCCCCCATCTACCTCCGCGATGTCGCCACGGTTCGGTTTGTGGAACAAGAAAAGACGAGCTACGCCCGGGAATACCTCCAGCCGGTGGTGTCACTCGACATCATCAAACGCGCCGGTGAAAACCTCATCGCGGCTTCCGATGGAATCGACCGCATCATCGCCGAGGCTGAGGCGTCCTACCTCCCTTCCAACCTGAATGTGAGTATCACCAACGACCAATCCGACCAAACCCGGACGCAGGTAGAGGAGCTGCAGAACTCGATCATCTTCGGGGTCTTGCTCGTGGTCGGGGTCTTGTTGTTCTTCCTCGGGCTGCGCAACGCCCTGTTCGTCGGGGTCGCCATTCCGCTGTCCATGTTCATGTCATTCATGATCCTCAGCGCGCTGGGCATCACCTTCAATGTGATGGTGCTGTTCTCACTGGTACTGGCGCTCGGCATGCTGGTGGACAATGGGATTGTGGTCGTGGAGAATGTCTACCGTTTGATGGATGAAGGCAAATCCGCCATCGCCGCCGCCAAACTCGGTGTGGGTGAGGTGGCTTGGCCCATCATCGCCTCGACGGCAACCACGCTGGCTGCGTTCATGCCGCTGGCCATTTGGCCGGGTTTGATCGGGGAGTTCATGAAGTATTTGCCCATCACGCTCATTGTGGTTTTGAGCTCGTCGTTGTTTGTGGCGCTGGTCATCAACCCCGTTTTGACTTCGGTATTCATGCGTGTGGGCGAGGAAGCCGTTAACAAGCGCCGTTCCAACCGGGTGAGCCTGTCGCTGGCCGGTTTTGGTGTGGTGTTCTTGGTACTGGGCGCGACAGCCTTTGGCAATGTGCTCATCATCGCGGGTTTGATGACGGCGTTGAATGCGTATGTGTTAAGCCCGGCTACCCGGGTCTTCCAGGACCGGTTCTTGCCGCGCTTAGAACGAGGCTACGAGCGGTTCTTGCGGTTTGCTTTGGCCAAACGCCGACCCTGGTTTTTCTTCTTCGGAACGGCGAGTTTGATGGTGGTGGCGTTTGCGCTTCTCGGCGCATTCCCGCCCAAGGTTGAGTTCTTTCCCAGCAACGAGCCGCAGTACCTGAATATTTTCATCACCAAGCCCATTGGCACGGACATCGAGGAGACCAACCGCGTCACGCGCGAGATCGAAGGTATGGTGCTCGAAGTACTCAACGAGGACCGCTTTAAGCGGCTGAACCCAGAGACGGGTGAACTCGAGTCGTACATGGCCAATTCGGTCATTGGTCAGGTGGGCAACGGCACCAGTGACCCACAAGAGGGTCCGTCGTTGGGGAACACCCCGCACAAGGCCCGCATCGTAGTGAACTTCGTGAAGTTCCAGGAGCGTCAGGGGCAATCCACCCGCGACATGCTGCGCGCCGTGCGCGAGCGGTTGAGCGGCTACCCAGAAGCGGAAATCGTGGTGACCAAAAACTCCGACGGGCCGCCCCAAGGCCCGCCGATCAACATTGAAATCCGCGGTGAAGACTACGACGATGTGTTGGCCGCAGCCACTTCCATGCGCCAGTACCTGCGCGGCCTGGATTTCGCCGGAGTTGAAGAATTGAAAATCGATGTCGACAAGCGCAAGCCCGAACTCCCGATCACCATCGACCGCGAGAAGGCCCGCCGCTACGGACTTTCCACGCAGAACATCGGATTCACCATCCGAACAGCCCTCTTCGGGCGCGAGGTCAGTTCCTACAAGGACGGCGAGGACGACTACCCCATCAATGTGCGTTTTGAGGAGTCGGCCCGCAACAACGTCGACGCCTTGATGAACCAGAAGGTGATTTTCCGCAGTGCGTCCGATGGCCAGATCAAAGAAGTGCCGATCAGCGCTGTGGCAACAGCCGAGCGCAGCACAACGTTCAGCAGCGTCAAGCGGAAAGACCTCGACCGCATCATCACCCTTAGCTCGAACGTGCTCGAGGGTGCCAACGCCAATGAGATTGTTGCGCAGATGGAAACGGCCTTGGACGGATTTGAGGTCCCCAACGGCGTGCGGTTTGCGTTTACCGGTCAGCAGGAAGAGCAGGCCAAGGAGTTGGCGTTTTTGTCGCGCGCTCTGCTGCTTGCGCTGTTTTTGATTGTTTTGATCATTGTGGCCCAGTTCAACTCCATCACCACCCCGTTCATCATCGGATTCAGCGTGTTCTTCAGCTTGATTGGGGTGCTCCTCGGGTTGGTCATTTTCCAGATGGATTTTGTCATCATCATGACCATGATTGGCATCATCTCGCTGGCCGGCGTCGTGGTGAACAATGCCATCGTCCTGATCGATTACACGGACTTGATACGTGAACGCAAACGGCGGGACCAGAACGTGGACAGCCACTTGCCCTTCAGTGAAGTGGTGGAATCCATTGTCTCGGGGGGGCGCACCCGTTTGCGGCCTGTATTGCTCACCGCCATTACGACCGTCCTCGGCTTGATGCCGTTGGCGATCGGCTTGAACATTGATTTCGTCACCTTGGTCACGGAGTACGACCCGCGGATTTACATCGGTGGGGACAACAACGTGTTCTGGAAACCGATGAGCTGGGCCATCATCTACGGCTTGACGTTTGCCACCTTCTTGACGCTGATCATTGTGCCGGTCATGTACTGGTGGATCACGCGGATGCAGTACAAGTACTTCCTGAAGGAGGCGGTCTGAAGTCAGCCGCCGCGCTGTTCCCGAAGCACCCGCGTGGGGATGCGCGACAGAATTTCATAGGCAATCGTTCCGGCCGCCGCTGCGACATCCTCGATGGGCAGTTGGCGGCCGAACAGTTCCACGCTGTCTCCGACCCGGGCGCCGGGAACGGACGTGACATCAACCATGGTCATGTCCATGCACACCTTGCCGACAACGGGCACACGTTCGCCTCGAACCACCACGTGCCCGCGTCCATTGGAGAGGCTTCGCGGGTATCCGTCCGCATAGCCAACGGGCAGGGTGGCGAGGATGCGTTCATGGTTGGCGGCATCCTCCAGCCCGTAACCGACCCCTTCGTTGGGCGGGATGCGGTGCAGGGATGCAATCGCGGTTTCGAAATGCACAACGGGCTTGAGGTCCATGTCGCTGGCCGGCACCACGCCGAGCAAAGCAATTCCGACCCGCACATAATCCCCAGCCGCATCGGGGAAGCGCATCAATCCAGACGAGTTGAGCAGGTGGGTTTTGATGCGAGGGCACACCGTTCGAAGGGCCGCCGCCGCTCGGTCGAACGCTTCGACTTGACGGCGAGTGGCGTCGTCTTGGTCGGGTCGGTCGGCGCTCGCGAGGTGGCTGAACACGCTTTGCACATCGACTTGCGCATGCCCTGCGACGCGGAGCAATGCCGGGTCATCGGGGGCAAACCCCAACCGGTGCATGCCCGTATCGACTTTGAGGTGGATGGGCCAAGGGGCTTCGGGTTGCTCGAGTTCACGGACCAACGCTTCGAACTGTTCTTCGGAGTGAACAGTGGGCTCCAATCGGTGCTGAAGCAAGGCCGCAAAGGTGTCGGGTGTGGGGTTCAAAACAAGGATGCGGCTGGTGATGCCGTGCGCACGCAATTCCACCCCTTCTTCTGTACAGGCGACCGCGACCAAGGGCACGCGGTGAAACTCCAGCACCCGCGCGATCGCTGCTGCGTGTGTTCCGTACCCGCTCGCCTTGATGACGCCGATGAGGTCGGTGCCGCTCGGGCATTGGTTGCGGATGTACCGACGCAGCTGTTGCAGGTTGTGGGTTAAGGCTTCCAAATCGAGCACCAACCGGGTGGTGTGCCCGCGTTGCACCAAGGCATCTGTGATCCGCTCGAATCGCCCGGCGCGCGGACCCTTGACCAGCACGTGGTGTCGATAAAAGGGGTCGTCTTCTCCCTGCAACGCATTCAGCGCCTGTTCAGCTGAAGCCAATTGCCGCCAGGGCTGTGCTCCCTCAGTTCCCCATGCAGGACCAATGGCCCACACGGTGTCGATGCCGCTGCCGGCAATCAAAGCATTCAGCCGCGAAATGCCGTCGGCATTCATGCCGGGCACCGGACCGATGATCGCGCCTTTTTTGGCATGGCCGGGGATGCGTTTTAAATCGCTGAGCGCAAGGCTCAAGGCGTCCCAATCGTTGGTGTAGGCATCGGAGAGCACCCACATGCCGTCGCCTTTCCGGATGCGCTGCATGCGGTGTTCCAGGTCTCTGAACCGGTCGAGTGCGCCGCCGATTTCCTCGGCCGGAACGCCCCATACCAATCCCACCAACGCGGCGGTCATGGCATTGCGGTAGCCCATTTCATCTGAAAAAGGCAACGACCAGCTCAACCGTTGGCCTTTGTATTCTGCCGCTACGGCCCTTCCGTCACCTTGCAGTGTGCTCGACACGCGTAGCGCATCGTGCTCGGATTCCCCCCACGTGTGGACGGTGATGCCCTGAGCACGGAGCTCTTGCGCGGCGGCATCGAGGTAGCCCGGCATGGCCACCCAGTCGCAGCCATTGAACAGGGTAAGTTTCTCATCGCGCAAGGCATCAGCATCTGCGAAATTTTCGAGGTGGGCTTCACCGAGGTGGGTGAGGACACCGACGTTTGGGCCGATGCAGTCGGCGAGTCGTGCCATTTCACCGGGGTGGCTGATGCCGGCTTCGACAACCCCCCAAGCATGGTGAGGCGTCATTTCCGCGAGGGCTAATGGCACGCCGACTTGGCTGTTGTAACTGCGCGGGCTACCAAACGCGAGGGTGCGTGGAGCGATGAGTTGCAGCAGCCATTCTTTGACCGTGGTTTTGCCGTTGCTTCCGGTGATGGCGATGATGGACGTTCCGCATGCGTCGCGCCACTGCCGGGTGAGCGATTGCCAAGCGGCGATCGGATCGGCGCACCGGACGACATCGGATTCCGGAAGGTCGGGTGGTTGCACGGAGGCGCTGACCAGGAAGTAACGTGCGCCGTTGGCATGGGCTTCTTCGAGGAATGCGTGGCCGTCGTGCCAATTGCCCGGGAGGGCCACAAATGCTCGGGCTCCGGGTTTGGCAGCTTCAAGCGCCCGGGAATCTTGGGTGATGAATAAGGGGGTGCCCGATGGCATGGGCACACTGGCCGCGGTCACGGCGTGTACAGTTGAGGCGGACTCAAGCCACGCCTTCCACGCTCCGACGGTCATTCGGCCGAGGATTCGCGGCGATCTGCTTGCTTCCGCGCTTCGACGAAGGCCTGACGGGTCAACGGGATGTAGCGGTCTTTCTCACCGATTTCCACGGTGCTGTCGCCGCCTGCGATTCGGTGCGAAAAATGCGCCGGTCGCCCCGTTTCCATGCACACGGCGTGGAGTTTGGTCACTTCCTCCGCCAAGGCCAGCAGCTCGGGCATGACACCGAATGGGATGCCCTTGAAATCCAGGTCCAGCCCGGCAGCGATGACCCGGATGCCGTTGTTGGCGAGGGTGACGCACGTGGCGGGCAGTTCGGCATCAAAGAATTGCGCCTCGTCGATGGCAACTACGGTTACTGGGCGCGGCTGAGCACGCAAATAATCGAGGATGCCTTGGCTTGAACTGACGGTGACCGACGGCAAGGCATTTGAATCGTGGGAGGTCACGTGGTTTTTCTGGTAACGCGTGTCAGTCGCCGGCTTGAAAATCACCGTGGGCTGGGCGGCAATTTGAGCGCGGCGCACCCGGCGGAGCAGCTCTTCGGTTTTGCCCGAGAACATCGGCCCGCACACGACCTCAATGCGGCCTTCGCCGAGGCCGGTGTGTTGCAGGGGAGAATGTTCTTCGTGGGGAACCATGCGGCGAGAAATATATTGTGTTCGAAATTAGGGAGTCCCTACTTTGCAGACGTAAGAATTGGATTCATTTTTGAAAAACCACAGAGCATGCGAATAATCTATTTGTCCCTTGCTGTGATCATCGCCTTGGTTGGATGCACGCGCACTCCCGGCGAGGGCGGCATCACGACCGTAACGGGTAACGTGGAACTCGAGCAACGCATTGTCATCACGAATCCAGCCAATGCCGTGGTCGTGCCGGCTGCGGATGAAGACGTGTTCATCACGTACGGCAATCGGGTGGGGCCGGACGACCGGGTGCAGACCAACTTTGACGGGGAATTCGCTTTTTATGGGTTGCGGCCGGGGGCGTACACGGTGTATGTCTACAGCGAGGATACGCTGCCGCCGTTCAACAACGCTCCGGACATCGCCATCGTTCGGGAGTTTGAAATTGAGGCGGGCGAAGAAGCTGTGGACATAGGGGCCTTGCGCATTTATAAGGACATTTGAGCACTGTGCGCGGCATCGTACTTCTTGCGTGCGCCGCATTTGCCCTTTCGGCAAGCGGCCAATACACCGACACGGAGTGCTGGGTGGGCACCGGCGTGGGCCAATCCCTCAACAAAACCTGGTCGTGGTCGTTGCAGTGGGAAAATCGCTGGACGCAGGGAGCTTCATGGCATGAGCAGGGGTTGGTGGACGCGGCATTGGAGTACCGGCTCAACAAGCACTGGGACCTCAATGTGCAGTGGCGATTTTCCGAGCGCCAGCAGCTGGACGGAGGCTACGCCGCTCGCCGCCGGGTTGCGCTGCGCGCCATAGGTCGCTGGAAAACGGAGCAAGGCAAGTGGACCGCCCGCATTATGACCACCGAGAACTGGGCGGCGCGCCCGTGGTTCAGCGGCCCGCGCCCAGAAGGGCAGGCTGACCCGTTGATGCCGACGGTTCGTTCACGCGCGGCATACGGCCGCCGACTCACAAAACGGCTCGACGCGGAACTGAGCTGGGAGGTCTTCTATCGGCAGGGCGGCAAGTGGAGTGAGCGTTGGCAAGCGAGTTTGGGCGCCGAGTTGTCGAGGCAATGGGAGGCGGAATTGGCCTATTTGTGGGGCAACGAATGGATGGATCCGGACCCGTGGCGATTCCACGTACTGCGCATCCAGACGTCCTACACCCTGCGCAAGCCGGACCAGCCGTTCAAGCGGCTCCCGCCGACCCGGGCCTACGCATCGGGCCTACGCACCAAGCTCAGCGGAACGTGTTCGGTGTGCACGGCTGAGCAGATTCGCATCACCGAAGTCCATGCCAAGGGCGACCCGGCGGATTACATTGAGGTGCAGAATGCCTCTGACGCGGCATGTTCGCTGTCCGGATGGCGCATCACGGATGATTTGAATGAAGTGGGCTGGGAGTTGCCAGCGGGGTGTTTGGAACCGGGCGCGGTTGTCTTGGGGTACGAAAAAGGCCGAGGTGGATTTCCTTTTGGCCTGTCCGCTTCCGGTGAAGTGCTGTTTCTCCTGGATTCAGCGGGCGATGTGAACCGGCAAATTCAGGTGTTGCCGACCGTGGAGAATCAAGCCCAAGGGCCCGGAAATTCGGGCAATTGGTCGTTTGTGGAGCCTTCCCCAGGCAAGGTGAAATCGGACAATTAACCGATTCCCGAATTTTTGTCCACAAGATGGCTTGGGTTGTAAACATCCGTTTGCTATCTTTGCACCCCCAATTTTGGGGAGAATTTGAACATTCAAAACACTGAGCTGTGGATACTTTGAGCTACAAAACCGTCTCCATCAACAAGGAGAACGCTGATAAGAAGTGGTTGCTCGTCGATGCTGAGGGCCAAACCTTGGGCCGTTTGGCGTCTGAAGTTGCCAAGCGCCTACGCGGCAAGCACAAGCCAAGTTTCACCCCACACGCAGACTGCGGTGACTACGTAATCGTTGTCAATGCAGAGAAGGTGGTTTTGACTGGAAACAAGTGGGACCAGAAGGAGTACATCCGTTACACGGGCTACCCCGGAGGTCAGCGCACACGCACTGCCAAGGAGCAGTTAAAGCGCAAGCCATTTGCCTTGGTGGAAGATGCAGTACGCGGCATGCTCCCCAAGAATTCACTGGGACGCGAAATGTTCCGCAACCTGCATGTATATGTAGGTCCTGACCACAAACACGAAGCTCAGCAGCCTGAGCAAATCAAATTCGCTTGATTCAAGCTTGATCATCACACCGCATGGAAGTAATCAATACATCTGGCCGACGTAAGACCGCAGTAGCGCGTCTCTATATGAAGCCTGGAAAGGGCAGCGTCACCATCAACAAGAAGGACGCTAGCGACTATTTCACCACATCTGTGTTGCAATACAAAATCAACCAGCCCTTTATGTTGACAGAGACTGCTGGCCAGTACGACGTTCAAGTGAACGTTGACGGCGGCGGCATCACCGGTCAAGCGGAGGCGGTGCGATTGGCCATCTCCAAAGCACTCATCGAGGTCAACCCCGAGTGGAAGCCCACGTTGAAGCAGGTCGGTTTGACCACCCGCGATCCTCGTATGGTGGAGCGCAAGAAGTACGGTCAGAAGAAAGCGCGTAAGAAGACTCAGTTCTCTAAGCGTTAATGGCTGGATTCCCTTCAGAATTTATTTAATCAACATACTGTTTAGCATCCAAACTCGCTGGACTCGTTCACTTCGAATGGCTACCCGCGAGTTGCTTAAACCAGGAACGTAAACACATGGAAAAAGTAACCTTCGAGCAAATGCTCCAAGCCGGAGTTCACTTCGGCCACCTCAAGCGCAAGTGGAACCCCCACATGGCGCCCTACATCTTCACCGAGAAGAAAGGCATCCACATCATCGACCTTCACAAGACCGGCGTCAAGCTGGACGAAGCGGCGTCAGCGATGAAGCAAATCGCCAAGAGCGGAAAGAAAATCCTCTTCGTGGCGACCAAGAAACAAGCCAAGTCCATCGTCGCTGAGCGCGTGGCTGCCATCGGCATGCCATACGTAACGGAGCGTTGGTCTGGAGGGATGTTGACCAACTTCGCGACCATCCGTAAAGCGGTCCGCAAGATGTCCCAAATCGATAAGATGGAGCAGGACGGTACGTTGAACACCCTGTCAAAGCGTGAGCGTTTGCAGGTCAGCCGTCAGCGCGCCAAGCTCGAAAAGAACCTCGGTTCAATCTCCGACTTGACCCGTATCCCAGCGGCTATTTTCATCGTGGACGTGATGAAGGAGCACATCGCCTTGGCCGAAGCCAAGAAGTTGGGCATCCCCGTGTTCGCTATGGTGGACACCAATTCCGATCCACGCCCAGTGGACTTCCCCATCCCATCGAACGACGATGCGGGACGTTCCATCGCCCTCGTCATGGACGTGTTGGCGCAAGCAGTAGCCGAAGGATTGCAGGAGCGCAAGGCCGATAAGGACCAGGCGGAAGCTCAGGCGGCTGCCAAGAAGAGCAAGGAGAAAGCTCCTGCAGAAGCAGCAGCCCCCGCCGAGGAGGCTCCTGCAGCAGAAGCTCCTGCAGCGGAAGCACCAGCTGAAGAAGCGGCGCCAGCGCCAGAAGCTCCAGCCAGCGAAGAAGGAGAAGCACCTGCCGCTGAGGAGAAATAAGTCGGAACATTAGCTGACAAACACAGATAGAGATGAGCATTACAGCAGCAGAAGTAAACAAGCTCCGCAAGCAAACCGGAGCGGGTATGATGGATTGCAAAAAGGCCCTCACCGAAGCGGAGGGTGATTTCGATAAAGCCATTGAAATCCTGCGCCTCAAAGGCCAGAAGGTTGCGGCCAAGCGCGGCGACCGTGAGACATCTGAAGGCGCCGTTCTTGCCACTGCCAATGCAGCGGGTGACTTCGGTGTGCTGGTGTCCTTGAACTGCGAAACGGACTTCGTTGCGAAGAACGAAGAGTTCGTAGGTGTTGCGACCAACATCATGAACGTTGCACTCGAGGGAGGCATCACCGATAAGGCTGCGTTGTTGGCCGCCGGTTATCCTGGAGAAGGCATCAGCATCGAAGAAAAGATCACCGAGCAAATCGGTAAAATCGGCGAGAAAATCGAGGTAGGTTCATTCCACACCCTGAACGCTGCTCACGTTGCTGCCTACATCCACCCTGGAAACCGTTTGGCGACCTTGGTTGGATTCAGCGCCAACGTTGGCGACGGCGGACGTGACGTTGCGATGCAAGCTGCGGCCATGGCGCCCGTTGCCTTGAACGAGGACAGCATTCCTGCCGACTTGATTGAAAAAGAGAAGGCCATCGGTAAAGAATTGGCCATCCAAGAAGGCAAGCCGGAAGAAATGGCTGACCGCATTGCCGAAGGCCGCTTGAAGAAGTGGTTCAAGGAAGCAACGTTGGTGAACCAAGCCTTCATCAAGGACAGCAAGGTCAACGTAGCACAGTACGTTCAGTCCCTGAACGGCGACGCGACCGTTACCGGTTTCTGCCGGGAAGCGTTGGACTAAGCGTTCGGAAAAAAGATTGAAAAGGGCTGCCAGTTTGGTGGCCCTTTTTTCATGTCTGAACTTTGATGAATATTCGGATATTTACGGCGCCATGAAGTACAAAAGAATCCTCCTCAAACTCAGCGGTGAAGCGTTGATGGGCCAAAAGCAATTCGGCATTGACAACGATCGATTGAAGCAGTACGCGGAGGAAATCAAAACCTTGGTGGATGCGGGGCTCGAGGTGGCCATCGTGATCGGAGGTGGAAACATCTTCCGCGGAGTGCAAGCCGAAGAAGGCGGCATGGAACGAACCCAGGGCGACTACATGGGCATGTTGGCGACGGTCATCAACGCCATGGCTTTGCAAAGCGCGCTTGAAAGTACAGGGGTGGACACCCGCCTCCAATCGGCCATCGAGTTGAAACAAATCGCTGAACCATTCATTCGCCGCCGTGCGGTGCGCCACTTGGAGAAAGGGCGCGTGGTGATTTTTGGCGGCGGTACGGGCAACCCGTTTTTCACGACCGACTCCGCGGCTTCGCTGCGCGCGATTGAGATCGATGCGGATGTCATTCTGAAGGGCACCCGGGTGGACGGTATTTACACTGCTGACCCCGAAAAGGACCCTAATGCCAAGCGCTTTGAGACCATCACCTTCGATGAGGTGTATGAGAAGGGGTTGAAGGTGATGGACATGACGGCGATCACGCTGTGCAACGAAAACAAGTTGCCCATCGTCGTATTCGACATGAACAAAAAAGGCAACCTGCACCGCTTGATTTCAGGCGAAGATGTGGGTACTTTGGTCAACGCATAACACGGATATGACGGAGGAAATTCAAATGGCGCTGGAGTCGGCGCGCGGAGCCATGGACAAGGCCATTGGCCACATGGAAACAGAGCTGACCAAGATTCGCGCAGGCAAGGCGCACCCGGCCATGCTGGACAGCGTAATGGTGGAGTACTACGGATCCATGACCCCGCTGACCCAGGTTTCCAACATCAACACGTCCGACGCCCGTACCCTGACCGTTCAAGCCTGGGAGAAGGCCATGCTCGACCCCATCGCCACGGCCATCATTAACGCCAACCTCGGATTGAACCCGATGAACAACGGGGAGTCGATTTTGATCAACATTCCCCCGCTCACCGAGGAGCGCCGCAAGGATCTCACCAAGCGCGCCCGTGCAGAAGGCGAGCACGCCCGTATATCGGTGCGCAACGCCCGCAAAGACGCCAACGACTTCATCAAGGCGGCTAAGGCCGACGGCCTGAGCGAAGACCTCGCCAAAGACGGCGAAGCCGAAGTGCAAAAATTGACGGACAGCTACGTCAAGCGAATCGACGACATCCTCGCGAAGAAGGAGTCGGACATCATGACTGTTTAAGCGTTGAATTCTCGGGCTTTGGCCCGGGCTTCTGCGTCGGCAGCGATGAGGGCTTCCAGCCCCGGTTGCCCTTCCCAGCTCACATGACCCAGCGCATGCTCGATGGCCTCGGTCATCCCCGTAAAGGTCAATTCATCCTTTAGGAAGCGCTCTACAGCCACTTCATTGGCGGCGTTCAGGACGGCCGGTGCGTTGCCCCCCTTGTTGCCAGCGTCAAATGCGAGCTGCAAGTTGCGGAAGGCATCGAGATCGGGCTTTTCGAACGTGAATTGCGGGTAGTCGAAGAAGCTGAACCGCTCGAAGGTGTTTTTGAGGCGTTGCGGGTAGCCCAATGCGTACTGGAGGGGCAACTTCATATCGGGCAACCCCAGCTGCGCTTTGATGGACCCATCTTCGAATTGCACGCAGCTGTGTACGATGCTCTGCGGGTGCACCACGACCTCGATTTGGTCCATGCGCACATCGAACAGCCACTTGGCTTCGATGACCTCAAGGCCTTTGTTCATCATGGACGCGCTGTCGATGGTGATTTTGGCACCCATGTCCCAGTTGGGATGCTTCAGCGCTTGTGCCTTCGTGACGCTCAGGAGCTCTTCTCGGCTCTTCCCGCGGAATGGCCCTCCTGAGGCTGTGAGAATGACTTTCTCGATGGGGTTGAGGACTTCACCGGCGAGGCATTGGTAGATGGCGCTGTGTTCGGAATCCACGGGATGGATATCGACCCCAGCGGCCAAAGCTTCTTTCATCACTAAGGCGCCGGCGACGACGAGCGTCTCCTTATTGGCCAGTGCGATGGTCTTTTCGGCGCGGATCGCGCGTAAAGTGGGTCGCAATCCAGCCGCACCGACGAGGGCGGTCAGGACGACCGAAATTCCTTCCATCTCGACGACTTGTTCGAGGGCCTCGGCACCGCCGTAGACCTTGATGCCGTGGTCCCACAACGCGTCTTTCACTTCTCCCAATCGGTCGGTGTCACCGATGACAACGGTGTTGGGCTCAAATTCCAATGCATGTTTGATGAGCAGGTCCGCATTGCGGTGCGCGGTGAGCACTTCCACGTGCAATCGGTCGCGTTGCTCCCGGATGACGTCGAGCGCTTGCGTGCCGATGGAACCGGTGCTGCCCAGTATGGCAACGCCGCGGGTGGGGGCTGCTTCGCTGCTCACAGGAATCCAAGTTCGAGTTTCGCTTCTTCGCTCATCATGTCCTGCGTCCACGGTGGATCAAACACGATGTTGACCTTGGCGCCCGAGGCGCCTTCAATGCCGGCGACTTTTTCTTCCACTTCGGCCGGGAGGCTTTCCGCCACGGGGCAATTGGGGGATGTCAACGTCATCTCGATGTGAACGAATCCGTCGTCCTTGATGACCACCTCGTAGATCAATCCCAGTTCGTAGATGTCAACTGGGATTTCAGGGTCGTGGACCGTTTTGAGGACGGAGACGACTGTGGATTTGGTGAAGGACGCTGGCATGGGAATCAGTTGCGGGCGGAGAGCCACGTTTCCACCTCTTCCAAGGTAAGCGCGGGGATGTCCAATTTGTTCTTCTTTCGGTAGCCGTTCATTTTCTCGCGCAGGCCGCCCGGAGATAACCCCTCAAGGGCCTCTGGCCGGTCAAATCCAGCGCCGACCAAATGCGGCGTCCACGCTTCAGGTACGCCGAGTGCTTGGAGGCCTTTCTCGTCCGGCCCCTGGTCGAACACCTCGGGGCGCATTTGCGGGAAGAAGAGCACTTCTTGGATGGACGTTTGGTTGGTCAGCATCATGACCAGTCGGTCGATGCCGATACCGATGCCGCTGGTGGGCGGCATGCCGTATTCCAAGGCACGCAGAAAGTCCTGGTCAATGAACATGGCTTCATCGTCGCCGCGTTCGCTGAGCTTCAATTGGTCTTCGAACCGCTGGCGCTGGTCGTCGGGATCGTTGAGCTCGCTGTACGCGTTCGCCACTTCGGTGCCGTTGATCATCAGCTCGAACCGCTCCGTGTAAGCGGGGTTGTCGCGGTGGACCTTGGTCAAAGGCGACATTTCCACCGGGTAGTCCATGATGAAGGTGGGCTGCACGTAATGGTGTTCACACTTCTCGCCGAACAATTCATCGATGAGCTTGCCCTTGCCCATGCTGTCATCGGTTTCGATGCCCACTTGTTCACACGCGGCGCGCAACTCTGCTTCGGACTTGCCGTCGATGTCGACGCCGGTGTGTTCAAGGATGGCATCGCGCATGGTGACCCGGCGGTAGGGCGGAGCAAAGTCGATTTCCGTGCCGTTGAGGTTGGCCTTGGTTCCGCCGTGCACCGCCTGGCAGATGTCGGAGAGCAGGTTTTCCGTGGTCTGCATCATCCAATGGTAATCCTTATACGCGACGTACAATTCCAACACGGTGAATTCCGGGTTGTGCGTGCGGTCCATGCCCTCGTTCCGGAAGTTGCGAGAGAACTCATACACGCCTTCGAAGCCGCCCACGATGAGCCGCTTGAGGTACAATTCGTTGGCAATGCGCAGGTACAACGGGATGTCGAGCGCGTTGTGGTGGGTGACGAATGGCCGTGCAGCAGCGCCCCCTGGGATGGCCTGCAGCACAGGCGTGTCCACTTCCAACCAGCCGGCGTCGTCAAAGGATTGCCGGATGGTTTGCATGACCTTGGATCGGGCTTCGAACGTTGCTTTCACGTCCGGGTTGACGACGAGGTCAACGTAGCGCATGCGGTAGCGGAGTTCGGGATCGGCAAAGGCGTCGTGCACGTTTCCACCTTCATCCACCTTCACCGCGGGCAGGGGCTTCAACGACTTTGAGAGCACCGTCAATTCCTTGACCATCACACTTTGCTCGCCCGTTTGGGTGGTAAAGGTCTCTCCGGAGATGCCGATGAAGTCGCCGCGGTCGAGGAGCTTCTTGAAAACGGTGTTGTACAAAGCCTTGTCCTCGCCCGGGCACAATGCGTCGCGGTTGAGGTACAACTGGAACGTGCCTTCGCTGTCCTGGATTTCGGCAAATGAAGCCTTGCCCATGATGCGGCGGCTCATGATGCGGCCGGCGAGGGTCACCGCCATGCCGTCTTTGAATTCGGCAGCCAACCGTTTCGAGCGGTGGGTTACGGTGAATTCAGCGGCGGGGTACGGTTCGATTCCGTGGGCGCGCAAGGCAGCCAGGGATTCGCGTCGGATGCGTTCTTGTTCCGTTCGTTGCATGGCGCAAAGGTAATTCGATGTCGTCTAGGCGCTGTAGCTTTGCGCGGAATAAACGATTGACAACTGCAATGAGATTGAACAATGCAAAACGGGCACTGCTCGTTCCGGCACTTGCCCTGACATGGGCGGTCTACGCTGGGGGGTACTCAGACACCACGAATGTGGTTGTAGCCTTGGATGAGGCCGCTGTCATTGGGGTGGATTTTGAAACCGAAAACTTGACGGACGCGCCGAAGTCTTTGACGGTGCTCCAGCCGGCCGAATGGCAGTCCTCCGCTTCGATTACTGAAGCGCTGGAGTTCATTCCTGGAGTCGATGTCCAGACCCGCGGCGCCTGGGGTATTCAAACCGACATCAGCATCCGCGGCGGTTCGTACGAGCAAGTGGCGTTGCGCGTAGACGGCATGCGCTGGAGTGCGCCGCATACAGGCCACCACCTCATGAACATACCCATTGACCCTGAAGACCTAGGCCACGTAGAAGTCGTGAAGTCGGGTGCTGGACCGTGGGCAGGAGTTGGGGCATTTTCAGGCGCCATCAACTTGGAAACCAATACCGGTTCGAGCGCCAACCGCGCGAGCTTTACCGCTGAACTGGGCAGCTTCGATTGGCAGCGCGTTCGCGCACACGTGGATTGGAACACCGGCAACGTGAGCCACGGATTGAGCATCAGCCGCGCCACCACTTCGGGCCACATTTCCAATGCCGATGCCACCATCCAACGCTTGATGTACGGATGGTCGTGGTCCGCGGGTGCACACCGGTTCAAGGGTTTGTTGGCCGGTGAAACCAAGGCCTTTGGCGCACAGAATTTCTACACCTCCGTTTACCCGAATCAGTACGAGGAGACGGGTGCCGCGGTGGCGCAAATCACCTGGAACACGGAACGTAACAACTGGCGTTTCAGCGGCGGGGTGCACGGTCGGTTCCACCAAGACCGGTTCGAGCTTTACCGGGAAGGGACGGGTTGGTACGAATTGACGGATGACGGGTTTTATGTGGCGTTGTTGCCCATCATGAGTTCGCCGGATACGGCAGGCCTCTACGCGCCGGGGCTGTCCTGGTATGCGGGAGCCAATCAGCACCGGTCGTTGGTGAGTGCCGCAAACGGCCTCGCACAATGGAAATCCGGAGACTGGACCCTTTCAGCAGCAGCAGACGTTCGCACGGAATCCATCGAGTCCAACCGGTTGGGTCAACCGCTGGAGGGCATCACAGAAGACAGTCCTTATACCCTGGGCGAAGCGCGCCAAAACCTCGATGCCTACGCTTCCGCCAAGTGGTCAACGGACAAGTGGCTGGCCACGGCCACGGCCGGTCTCAACGCCCACTCACGTTTTGGCAACTCCTTTCTTCCCGCTGCGCAGGTGGTGCGCAAATTGGGAACGCATGCGCGCCTGTTCGCTTCTGCCGGACGATCGGTCCGCCATCCGTCCTTCACGGACCTTTACTACAACATTGGCGGGGCGATTGGAAGTGATTCGCTGCAATCCGAGTATGCCAACCAAGCCGAGGCCGGTTTCCGCATGGTGATGCAGCCGACAGAAGCCTCAAACTTGATCGTCGAGGCCACGCGTTTTTACCGCCAGGGCACCAACCTGATTGATTGGGTGCGCTACGACGGCAGCGCGGTGTTTGAAGCGGCCAACCTTTCTGAAATTGAATTCCAAGGTGGTGACCTCACGGTGCAGTACACGGCAGCCACGTCTGATGCGCCCCGGGTTACCATGGCGCGGGTGTCAGCCACGTGGATGGATGCGGACCGCGCTTCGGCAGGCTTCACGTCGAATTACGTCTTGGACTTTGTCCGAACGAAGTACGATGCGGTGGTTCGCCTTGAAGGGGGCAGTCCATTGGCGTTCACCATTCGAGGCAGCATGCAAGAGCGCAACGGCGTAGCCATGCAGTGGGAAGACGCGAAATTGCTCCAGCTGTGGGGCGCCGAGGTGTCTTTCAATGGCAACGATGGTGCCCGCTTGGCTTGGCGCGGAAGCGTGCGTTTGGACAACGCCTTCGACGTGCAGTATGCCGACCGCGGCGGCGTCCTGCAACCCGGACGCATGGTGCGCTTTGGCCTTACCTTTGAGTGGAAAGAATAACAACAACATGGAGAAGATGCGCAGCCTGATTCAGGCCTTTCCCGCACAACTCAAGCATGCGTGGGGAATCGCCCAGAGCAGCCCCATTGATTTCAATGGCTGGACGCCTGCAAATGCATTGATTTTAGGCATGGGGGGAAGCGGAATCAGCGGAGCGATCGCCTCTAAAATGCTGTCGGACACAAGCCCTGTGCCCATCATTGCCAACAACGATTACACCGTTCCGGCGTGGACTGGCAACGCGACATTGGTGGTGGCCTGCAGTTATTCTGGCAATACCGAGGAGACCTTGGCGGCGCTGGACGCTGCTGTGAAAGCGGGCGCGCGGGTCGTGGCCATCACATCCGGCGGAAAATTGGGCGTGCTGTGCGACGCACACGGATGGCCATCGGTTCGCATCCCCGGAGGGGAGCCACCGCGTTCCCAGTTTGGTTTTGCCTTTACCTCGGTTATGCACGTTTTGCACGCAGCGGGCTTGGCGCCGGAGGCCATCTACGGAGCTTTCGGATCCGCGGCGGATCACCTCACAGCGAACCAAGCCAATTGCATTGAACGGGCGGAAGCGCTTGCTGATTTGGTGGAAGGCAAACAGGTGTTGCTGTACAGCGATGCGGCGCAAGAAGGACTGGCTATACGCTGGCGGCAGCAGCTCAACGAAAACGCGAAGTTGCTGTGTTCTCATCACGTTTTTCCCGAGATGAATCACAACGAATTGGTGGGGTGGGAAACAGCCGATGAAGGCCACGTGGTGCTGATGATTCAAACGCCGGAGGACCACAAACGCACCCGCATCCGTATGGAGGTGTGCATGGAAATTTTCCAGCAGCAAGGAGCCGATGTTGTGGTTGTGGAAGGAGATGGTGGAGATGCCGTATTGCGGTTTTTTGACCTGGTGCACGTGGGCGATTGGCTAAGCCTGCTTCTCGCTGAGCGTGCAGGGGTGGATCCGGTGGATATCAAGAACATCGATCACCTGAAAAACGCGCTGGCGCAAATTCCCTGACCGTGCAGCCGCAGGTTCATTTTCACAAACTCGGTCACCAAGCCTACGAGCCTGTGTGGCGGCAGCAGGAAGCGCTGTTGAAGGCAGCGGTGGATTTGAAAATTGCGCGGCGAAAAGCGGGGCTCGAAGGCACCGATCGCAGCGCCGACCCGGCCTTGGATCTTCCAGAGAACCACCTCTTTTTCGTAGAACACCCCCACGTCCTCACCTTGGGGAAATCGGGCCACGAGGAACATGTGGTCGCTTCGCCCGAACGGCTCAACGAACTGGGGGTGTCGTACTACCCCATCAACCGCGGCGGTGACATCACGTACCACGGTCCGGGCCAATTGGTGGGCTACCCCATCCTCGATTTGGAACAGTTTTTCACGGACATCAGTAAGTACATGCGCTGCCTGGAAGAGGCCATCATCCGAACCTGCGGGGAGTACGGGGTTGAGGCTGAACGCATTGAGGGACTGACGGGCGTATGGGTGGATGCGGACAAGGGCCTGGGTGCGCGCAAAATCGCCGCCCTCGGCGTCAAATGCTCGCGGTGGGTGACCATGCACGGCTTCGCTTTCAACCTCAATACGGACTTGGATTTCTTCGACTTGATTGTGCCCTGCGGCATTGGCGACCGAGGGGTCACCTCCCTCGCCCGGGAATGCGGCCGATCCATTGATGAAGCGGAGGTGCAGGCGCACATGCTTCGCCACTTGACGGATATTTTCGGGTGGAAGTTGGTCTGTGTGGATTGAAATGGCCGTGAATTGCAGAACTTCGTGCAAATGAATGCCTCATGAAAGCGATTAAGGTGCTAGTGTCGACGCTGGCGTTGCTGGTGATTGGCCTGTACGTCTCGGGCCACGGGTACATTGTTGCCGGGATGCAAGAGACTTATTTCCGCGGGTGGAAGAACTCGAACATCGATGACATCGAATTCCGGGATTTGCGGACGATTGCTGCGGCAGAGAACCCGTCGCCTTGGATTTACCAACCCGTTTGGAACGCAGCATTCAGTGCCGAAGATGCGGCATGGCATGAGGAGTACATGTCGGCTGCCTTTCTCGTTTTGCAAGCCGATACATTGCGGTTTGAGCGCTACTGGCAAGGCTTCGACGAGCACACTGTTTCCAATTCTTTTTCAGCGTGCAAAAGCATCGTGGCCATGGTCGTTGGATTGGCTGTTCAAGAGGGGTTGGTGGACGTAGAGGATGAGATTGGCGAATACATCCCTCGCCTCGCCGGTGAAGCTGGAAAAGGATTGACCGTGGAGGAAGTCCTGCAAATGCGCACCCACATACCCTTTGGTGAGGATTACAACAACCCGTTCGGTTTCATGGCCAAGGCATACTACCGCGACAACATGCAGGCCTTGCTCGAGCAGTATGAGGTTCCCGATGAACACGGAAGTGAGTGGCATTACCAGGGCGGTAACACGATGCTGTTGGGCGAATTGGTGGCCAACTTGGGCCGTGGCACGCTGAGCGAATGGGTGGAGCGGGATCTGTGGCAGCCCATGGGCGCTCAAGATGACGCGTTTTGGGGGTTGGACGCGCCTGATGAGGCCGGAGGCATCGAGCGGTGTTTTGCCATGTACTATGCGACGGCGCGGGACTTTGCCCGGTTTGGAAAACTGATCAATCACTATGGAGATTGGAGTGGTACCCAGTTGCTGGATTCGAATTTTGTCGCGGCTATGGTGCAGCCCATCCCCGTCCGAACAGATGCGTGTGGCGCTGAGCATTACGGGTATCAAATCTGGCTGGGCGAGACCGAAGATGGGTTGGCGTTCAGTTGCATGGAGGGCCTGCGCGGCCAGTTCGTTGTATCCGTTCCCGCGTTGGATCTGGTTGTGGTGCGAACGGGCTTCGACAAGGACATGCGCAAAACGGATGCGCTGCCTTCGTGTGTCTATCGCATGATTGACATGGGGCGTGGGCTGTTGGCACAGGGCTGAAAACGCTTGTGAATCAAACGCTTACGCGTATAAATCTCCCGTTGAGGGTTGTTTTTGATATCGCTTGATTTGAGCCATAAATCAAAAAATGATATGGACAATTCTGAAACGAAGATTCGGTGTGTGGTTGTGGATGATGAATTGCACGCACGGCAATCGATTTGCCGACAAATTGAGAAAAACTGCCCCAATTTTGAGGTCATCCAGACGGCTTCGAGTGCTGCCGAGGCGTACCAAGTAATCAAAGAGTGCGCCCCTGACTTGGTTTTTCTGGACATCCAGATGCCCAACGAGACGGGCTTGGAATTCCTGGACCGGTTCGAGGGCCGAAAGTTCTTCGTGGTCTTTTGCACCACCTACCATGAATACGCCGTGGAAGCGCTGCGGAAGCGGGCATTTGACTACCTGCTCAAACCCGTGGACGAGCGCGATCTCGTGGCGTGTGCCAAGCGCATTACGGAAAAACTGCTGATCGCACGAGGCGAAAACACCGCCGAGCGACCAGGTGGACGTCGCATTGAATTGGTGACCTCGGGCCAGCGTTATTTCATCCGCCATTCGGAAATCCTCTACGTTGAGGCTTCGGGGAGTTATTCCACCTTCTACCTCGAATCGGGCAAGCGCATCACAGTGTCGAAAAACCTCAAACGCATTGAGCAAATGCTGCAAGACCCGGTCTTCCATCGCGCGCACAACTCGTTTTTGGTTCGCTTGGCTGCTGTGCAATCGTACAATCACCGCAACGGTACGCTGCATTTGCAAAACGGAAAAGAAGTCCCCATCGCTGTTCGCAAGCGGGACGCCGTTCGCCAGCGTTTGGTGGAATTGATGATCGAGGTGCGGGAAGGCCCAGAACTGCCGATGGCCGCAGAGGACGCCCCATCCATGGGCTGAGTGCCTCGGCACCTGCACGGCGACGGCGTATCTTTGCTGTCCCATGGCGAAGCAAGACATCCGAACCCTCACTTCGAGCGAGCTCAAGGAAGCCGTTGTGGGATTGGGTGAAAAGGCGTTTCGAGCTAAGCAAATTGAGGAATGGCTCTGGACCAAAGGGGCGGCTTCGTTCGAGGAAATGAGCAACCTCTCGAAGGGGCTCCGCGAGCGATTGGATGCGGCGTTTGAATTGAACCGCATCGAAGTGGCGGACCAGCAGTTCAGCAGCGACGGCACCATCAAATGCGCGTTTGATGTGCGCGCAGGCCAGGTTGTTGAGGGGGTGTTGATTCCTACGTCCAAGCGCATGACAGCGTGCATTTCTTCCCAGGCCGGATGCAGCTTGGCGTGCAAGTTTTGCGCAACGGGTCGGCTCAAGTTGCTCAAAAACCTGAGCGCTGGCGAGATCTACGACCAGGTTGAAATGATCCGGGGCATGGCGCAAGAGCAGTACAACCAAGGGCTGACGAACATCGTCTACATGGGCATGGGCGAACCGCTGTTGAATTACCGCGCCGTGCTGGAATCGGTGGAGCGCATTTGTGGCGATCCGGGGCTGGGCATGTCGCCGAAGCGAATCACGGTGAGCACGGCGGGGATTGCCAAGGCCATCAAGCGACTGGGGGATGATCAGGTCCGGTTCAATCTGGCCCTCTCATTGCATGCGGCGAATGACGAAAAACGGAACCGCATCATGGCCATCAACGAATCCAATAACCTGGAGGCGCTGGCCGAAGCGCTGCAATATTTCCACGAGAAGACCGGAACGCGGGTGACGTTTGAATACATCATCTTCCGCGACTTCAATGACCAGTTGGAGGATGCGCAGGAGCTGGCGAATTTTTGCGCCTGCGTTCCGTGCAAGGTCAATGTGATTGAATACAATCCCATCGATGGCGGCGAATTTCAGCAAGCCGCACCGGAGCGGGTGGACGCCTTTGTAGGGCTGCTCGAAAGCCGCAACATCATCGTGAATGTCCGCCGATCACGCGGAAAAGACATCGATGCGGCCTGTGGCCAGTTGGCCAACAAAAATGCAGCGGCCACGCCGCAGTTGAAAGAAGGTTGAGCCGCGGGTTCAATCCAATTTGAGCACCGCGAGGAAGGCGGATTGGGGCACTTCGATGTTGCCCACCTGACGCATCCGCTTCTTTCCCTTTTTCTGCTTTTCGAGCAGCTTCCGCTTCCGGGTGATGTCCCCGCCGTAGCATTTCGCGGTAACGTCCTTTCGAACGGGCTTGATGGTTTCACGCGCGATGATCTTGGCGCCGATGGCTGCTTGGAGCGCAATCATGAATTGCTGACGCGGGATGAGCTCTTTCAGCTTGAGGCAGATTTTCTTGCCCAGGTTGAAGGCGTTGTCCCGGTGAATCAGAGCGCTCAATGCATCGACTCCGTCGCCGTTCAGCATGATGTCCAATTTGACGAGGTTGGATGGTTTGTATTCGTCCGGGAAGTAATCGAACGATGCATAGCCACGGGAGACGGACTTCAGTTTGTCGTAGAAGTCAAAGACAATTTCGCCAAGGGGCATGCTGAAGCTCAGTTCGACCCGGTCTGATGTCAAATACACCTGGTTACTCAACACCCCGCGCTTCTCGATGCAGAGGTTCATCACCTGGCCGATGTACTCGCTTTTGGTGATGACCTGCGCCTTGATGAACGGCTCCTCCACGTGATCGAGGTGGTTCGGTTCAGGCAGGTCGGACGGGTTGTTGACGATGTGCTTCTCGCCGTCTTTGGTGAAGGCGTGGTAGCTCACGTTGGGAACGGTGGTGATGACCGTCATATCAAATTCCCGCTCCAGGCGCTCTTGGATAATTTCCATGTGGAGCATCCCCAAGAATCCGCAGCGGAATCCGAAACCGAGGGCGGCCGAAGATTCTGGTTCAAATACCAGCGATGCATCGTTGAGTTGGAGCTTCTCCATGGAGGCACGCAGCTCCTCATAGTCTTCGGTGTCGACGGGGTAGATGCCGGCAAAAACCATCGGCTTGACGTCTTCAAACCCTTTCACCCGGTCCTGGCAAGGGTTTTCTTTGAGCGTGATGGTGTCACCCACCTTGACTTCGCGGGCGTTCTTGATGCCGGAAATAATGTAGCCTACGTTGCCTGCTGTCATCTCTTTGCGGGGCTGCAGATCCATCCCGAGCACCCCAATTTCGTCGGCTTCGTATTCGCGGTTGGTTGCGAAGAACTTCACCTGATCCCCTTTTTTCAGTCGGCCGTTGAGGATGCGGTAGTACGCGATGATGCCTCGGAAAGGATTGTAGACGCTGTCGAAAATCATGGCTTGCAGCGGGGCTTCCGGATCGCCCTTCGGTGCAGGTACGCGCGCTACGATGGCTTCGAGGATGTTTTCGACGCCCAATCCCGTCTTGCCACTGGCGGGTACGATGTCGTCCATGGAACAGCCGATGAGGTCCACAATTTGATCGCCAACTACTTCGGGGTCGGCGGAGTCCAAATCCATCTTATTGAGGATTGGAATGATTTCTAAGTCGTGCTCAAGCGCCAAGTACAAATTCGAAATCGTCTGAGCCTCAATGCCTTGTGTGGCATCTACGATGAGCAATGCTCCTTCGCACGCCGCGATGGAACGGGACACTTCGTAGCTGAAGTCAACGTGCCCGGGAGTGTCAATCAAATTGAACACATATTCCTCTCCATTTTCGGCTTTGTAAGCCATCTGAATGGCGTGGCTTTTGATGGTAATTCCCCGCTCGCGTTCGAGGTCCATATCGTCGAGCGCTTGGTCCTGCATCTCCCGCTCTGTAATGGTTCCAGTGGTCTGGAGCAGGCGGTCGGCCAAGGTACTTTTCCCGTGGTCGATGTGGGCAATGATGCAGAAGTTTCGAATGTTTTTCATCGCTCGCGATTAGGGCACAAAATTAGCGCGGAATGCCCAGTGTCTTTGAGATTGGGAGCGGGTTATTTATTTGGGTCGCCTGATGCCTTATATTTACGAACTCTTTGGACGTTTCTGCTGTGGAAAACTACGGAAACGCCGAAGGCGTGACAAAAGAAAACCTGCTCATGACGCGATTCATTTTGACTTTGGTTTTGAGTACTGCCACAAGCATGGCAGTTGCTCAGCTCGATTATTCAACCCATGATGGTTCTGCTCCGTATGTCCAACCGTCTGAAACGACAGTCGACGGCATCCTTGATCGGTATGGCTCATTCAAAGGAGCCGTATTGAACATGACCCGAGAAGAATGGGAAATCTTCCGTGCTTGGGAAGCGTATGATCACAGCGAAGCCAAGCGCATTTTGAAAGAACACAAGGACAAGTGGCAAGCGGAGCATGCGGACGAGATTGCGGAGCGCAAGGCAAGCCGAATGCTGATCACGACCAGCGGTTGCGATTGCTGGGTGGAGCCGGACGAATCGTACACTCAGATTACTGAGGACGATCAATTTTACCTTTCGGGTGCTGGCATCAACGTGGATTACTCCACCGAACCCATCCCAATGGGATTTGATTTCGAGATGTACGGTCAGACTTTCTCTGAGTTTTACCTGAATTCGAAAGGCTCGATTTCTTTTGACGACTACACTATCGATTGGACGCCAGAGGAATTTCCATTCACGACGGATGAGGTGTACCAAATCGCCGGTTTTTGGGGAGACTCAGACTACCGTGTGTCAGGAGAGGTCTATTACAAGATCACCCAGAACGAAGTGTTCATCAATTTTGTGGATGTAGGTTACTACAACCAAGGCGAGGACCTGTTCAATTCCTACCAAATCATCATCACCAGTGATGACTCCGACTACCTTCCAGGGGACGCCAACACCCAAATGTGTTACTTGAATATGGACTGGGCACACGGGGACATAGGTGGAAGTAATGGGTGTTGCGGAAACACTCCTGCGACAGTTGGCATGGATACTCCGGGTGATACCGGCCCTTACCTGCAGTTCGGAAGATTCAACACCTTGGATGATGTATACAACGGCCCCGCCGGCTCCGGTGATGGATATGATGACGGAGTGAACTGGCTGGACTACAGAAGCTTCATCATGAATTCAGAAGGGGATACAGAGAACCTGGCGCCGTTCCCAACGGCCAACGTGGGTTGTGATACGCTGATTATGTGCCTCGGCAATACGTACGAGCTGGATTTGGGCTTCTTGGGGCCAGAACCTGGTCAGACAATCACGGTTACGTCGACGGATTTGCCAGGGTGGGATTACACCATTACTGAAGGCGACGATGTTACTACGATTACGGGCATATTTACGGCGCAGGCTTCCAACGTTGGCTTCCAAGAAATCATCATCACGGCTACGGATAATGGTTCTCCCGTTGGCGAGACGGTTAACACGATTTACATTGAGGTGCTTGACATCGAACTCCCGACGTTAACGGTAGATGGCAACACGGCCATCTGCGCCGGAGGCGAATTGGAGTTGACGGCGACGGGCGATTTTGACGAGATCATTTGGTCGAACGGCACCGTTGGCAATACCAATACCTACACCTTCGGCGGAACGTTCTTTGTCACGGGTTACATCGACCAGTGTCAGGTTCAAGAGGAGTTTTACGTAGATCAAAGCCCCTATTTCTTGCCGGATGTGGTTGTTGACCCACCGGCGGTATGCCCAGGACAAACGGCCATAGCCGTGGTGGATTCGCTGGAGCAATTGGAATATGCCTCGTACCAATGGGATGCCGATTGGAACGGATTAGGAGGTGAAGTGGTGTCCTATGTAGGCGACGCGGGTGCTGAATTGACGGCGGGAACGTACCGGCTTTTGGTGACGGATGAGGACGGCTGCCAAGGACAACGCGTTTTCATCATCGAAACCGTTGGTTCGTACATCCCTGAAGTCACGGTCGACCCCTTCTGCGATGGCATTCCGGAAAATGTGGTCTTCGAAGGGGGGTATTCTAGCCCGCAAGAAGGTGCGCTGCTGATTTACATGAGCTCCAATGAGGACTCGGGCTGGGGAGGTAGCTACCTGGAACTCATCATCAATGGCGAAGACAGCTATATCTTAACTTCATTCGATGCGTTTGAGCAGTTCGACTTCGACATAGTTGCTGGCGACGAGATTGAAATCATTTTCTACGAGGATGCAAGCATCGACAGTGATGTGCTCTCGGTATCTGTATACAACTGTGGGTTCTTGAACGCTACGACCATCAGCGATTTGTCGGCGGGGACCATTTTCTCGTCTGCCTCCGAATGCGAAGCGTCGCCAGCGACGGGAACGTGGCAATGCCTGTCCGGTCCTGTGCCGTGGTCCTTCTCGAACGTCAACGAATACGACACGGAATTCTCGCCTTCGAGCTACGGCTTGTACGAGATTTGCTTCACCGAGGAGACCTGCGAAACAGACTACTGTTACGACATCGAAATCACCGAAGAACCGTCTGTTTCCCTCTCTGTTCTTGACGACTTGCTATGCAACGGCGAAAGTGAAACAGTATTTGCGGAAGTGGAAGACATCGGCGGGACAGCCGAATTGAACTGGTCCGCCCCAGGGGAAGATGGGGTAGCTTCGAATGACTACTCGTTCTCCACGACGACAACGTACAACGCGTCGATTGTGGTCACCAACGGCTGCGGTTCGGCTTCCGCGTCTGTTCCACTTTATTCCCAGTATACGCCGGACCCAAGTCTGGAGGACGCAAGCCTTTGCGACGGAGGCGAGGTGTACCTCGACCCGACTAGCCCGGATACGGACGACTTGAACTTTGAGTGGTACCTCAACGGTGACTTGCTTCCCGGAGAAATTGCCGAAGAGTACACCGCCGTGAGTACGGGGGAGTACTGCGTGGAGGTGACCAACCAATGCGGCTCAGGTGAGGCGTGTGCCAACATCACGATTGTAGGCGACATTCCGCCCCCGCTCGAAAGCATGACCATCGACTGCTTGGGCGACGGGTTTGCTTCGGTCATTCCGGATTTGCCGGAAGGGTACACCGTGGTTTGGCCGGACGGCTCGACCGACCTGACGTGGCAAGTGGATGACGCGAGCATTTACGATGGGACGGAAATTTGCCTCGACTACACGGATCCGTTTGAATGCGAGACCAATACGGTGTGCAGCTACTTGTACATTGGATTGCCTCCGACCATTGAGCCGGAGCCGATTTTGGTGGATGATAATGGCGTTGATTATTGGCAGTGGTCGAATCCGTTCCGCCTGATTGAAGCAACGCAGGCCGGTAACAATGACGGACCTCACTTGACCCTGTGCCCGGAGGTGGAATACGAGTTTGACTTGAACGCCCAAACATGGAACGGCACAGACTGGGTCGACGGCGCGGGCGAGTACGAATGGTGGGTCGAGTGCCCAGACACAACGATTTACTTCGGGGATCCGGAAGATGCGATGACCGTGATCAGCTCGATGCTTAACCAGAATTGCTGGGAATACGGCATTGCATTGGTGGGCTCGGCCATCAACCCGTGTGCAGTGGGTGGAGTACGTGAGGAGTGGGACGTCATTGTTGACTACTGCGAGCTCGTCGTGCCCAACGTCTTTACACCGGACTACGGTGATCCGTTGAACGAGGATTTCCACATTCAAGGATTGGAGGTATACGACAACGTACGCATGCGCATCTACAACCGTTGGGGCCAGTTGGTATACTCAGACGACAATTACCGCAACGAAAGCGCTTGGCGTCCGAACAACGGCGAGACCGGCACTTACTGGTACACCATGAGCCTGCCCAATGGGTTTGACTACAATGGGCACGTGACCATTTTGCGCGACAACTGATCCAGCATTGGCCAAAGCGAAGACCCATTACGTCTGCACGGCTTGTGGCCAGGAATCGGTGCAATGGGTAGGCCAGTGCCCCTCGTGCAAAGCGTGGAATACACTGGAGGCCTTTACGGTTCGCCCCAATACGCCCAGCGAACGCCGGCAGCGCGCCTCGCTGAAGCCTGTTGAGGCCAAACCGCTCGCGGATGTCGAAGTCCTCGAATTGGGCCGGACTCCCACAGGTGACGCAGAATTGGACCGTGTGTTGGGACAGGGCGTCGTTCCTGGCGCCGTGGTGTTGCTCGGTGGTGAACCGGGCATCGGCAAATCCACCCTCATGCTTCAGTCCGTGCTGCACATGGCTGCACACTCCCAGCGCATCCTCTATGTAGCGGGGGAAGAAAGCCCGGAACAGGTCCGCATGCGGGCCGAGCGCTTGGGGACGGTTTCGCCGTCGCTTTTTGTGTTTGCTGAGACAGACGCCCAAGCGGTGCTGCGCGAATTGGAGGCGAACAAGCCGGATGCAGTCATCATCGATTCCATTCAAACCATGTTCCTCCCTGAAGTGGAGTCGGCTCCGGGTTCGGTGGCGCAGATTCGAGAGACGGCGGCGGCGTTCACCCGGTTTGCAAAGCAGCACCACGTTCCGGTGTTTTTTATCGGCCACATCACGAAGGAAGGCTCGTTGGCCGGACCGAAGGTGCTCGAGCACATGGTGGATGTCGTCCTTCAATTTGAAGGGGAACGCCACCACGCCTACCGCATGCTGAGGGCCGCTAAAAACCGATTTGGAACCACCGCTGAACTCGGCCTGTACGAGATGCGCGGATCGGGCCTGAAGGCGGTGGATCATCCTTCCGATGCCTTGTTGGGCCAGCGGTCGGAAGCGGATGCGCTGAGCGGAACAGCGGTATCGGCAGCCCTGGAAGGCGCGCGTCCGATGCTGGTGGAAGTGCAGGCGCTGGTGTCAACGGCTGTGTACGGCACACCCCAACGCTCGGGTACGGGATTTGATCTGCGCCGTTTGAACATGCTGTTGGCGGTCTTGGAAAAGCGCTGTGGATTCAAGCTTGGGTCGAAGGACGTGTTCCTCAATTTGGCGGGCGGCTTGAAAATTCAAGACCCCGCCATCGATTTGGCGGTCGTTGCTGCCATTCTAAGCAGCGTGTTGGATGTTCCGCTGCCGTGGGGGACCGTGTTTGCCGGAGAGGTGGGACTCACGGGCGAGATTCGGCCTGTGCCGCGCATGAACCAGCGCATTGCGGAGGCGAGTCGATTGGGGATGAAACGGATGTTTTACAGCGGTCACGCGCGCAACATCGAGGTGCCGAAAGGCACAGCGATGCAGTTGGTGGGCATCCAGCAGGTCAGCGACTTGCACGGCCGCTTATTCTGAGTTTACGCTTTACCGGCAACGACGACCACGAACTCGCCCTTGGGTTCGTGCTGGCTGAAGTGCTCCAATACGTCCGCCACCGTTCCGCGAACGGTTTGTTCGTGGAGCTTGCTGATCTCTCGAGCGCACGCTACCCACCGCTCTGGGCCGCAGTGCGTTTCCAATTCTTGGAGTAGCTTGACAATGCGGTGCGGGGATTCGTAGAAAACGACGGTTCGTTGCTCTTCAGCGAGCAGGCCCAGGCGCTTTTGTCGGCCCTTCTTGTGGGGGAGGAATCCTTCAAAGACAAACCGGTCGCACGGGATTCCCGAGGTGACCAAAGCGGGCACGAAGGCCGTGGGCCCCGGCAGGCACACCACAGGAATGTCGGCTTCCACACAGGCGCGAACCAGCAGGAAGGCCGGGTCCGAAATCCCAGGCGTACCGGCATCGGAGCAAACAGCGAGGGACTGCCCATTTTGCAGGGCCTGTACCCAACCAGGAGTGGATTTGTGTTCGTTGTGTTGATGGAACGCTTTGAGCGGTGTTTCGACGCCGAAATGCCGGGTCAATTTCCCTGTAGTCCGCGTGTCTTCGGCTAAAACGTAGGCCACTTCCTTCAACACGTCAACGGCCCGTGGCGTGAAGTCGGAGAGGTTTCCGATGGGCGTAGGAACCAAATAAAGGGTGCCGAGGGCGCGGTTGGCGGTACTCATACAGTTATAAATAAACGCCGCACCAACGAAAGGAACTCTACCCCGCCGTTTTCCTCGTCGTCCCAGTCCACATCTCCAGCGGTTTCGAGGATCAAAACCTGTGCCGCTTCAAAGTTGTCACTCGCCTCCAGCGCGTCGCACAACTTCAGTAAAGCCGGTACGTCGCCGTCGGTCAAAAGCGATGCGAAGCGAACGCGGTTGTTGATGCTCAGGCTGTTTTTTAGGCTTTCGAGGCGTTGTTCGCTGAGGCGCTCGGCCAACGAGGCCCCGGCTGCCGGCAGGGGCGCTGGCTCCTCGATGGTCACCTCGGCCACTGCTACCTCGAGGGGCGTGGGTTCCACGGGCGCTGGAGCGACTCCGACTTCCGCTTCTTCGACGGGAGGCGCATTCACCGCCAATTCACGGGTGTATTCGGCGATGGCAATGGCCCGTTGTGCGCTGTGCAGCGCGGCGTTGAGTTCGGCCCATTCTGGCGATTCATCTGCGAGCAAATCTTGGCATCGATCTAGCGCATCGCGGGCGGTTTGCAAGTGGGAAGTGGTGGTGTCGCTCATGGGTTTGATTTTCGGAACAGTTCCTTCAGCAGGTCTTTTTCTCGTTGAAAATTCTCTTTTCGGTGGTTTTTCTGGGCTTCACGATCCCAGCCGTAAGTGGGGTCTTCCATGGTTCCTGTCATGGACACGAAAAATTGGTGGCCCAGCCCGTCGTCGGTGATGGCGCCAAATGCGCTTTCGCTGGTTGCACGCAAATCTCGCAAGGCGAACCCCAATGTGTAGTCAATTGACGAATCAAACCGGTACTCCCCTTCAAGCGTGATGTTCATGGCCGATGATCGGATGTTCGTGTGCGGCAATTGCACGGTGCCGTTGGAGATGTAGATTGGCGATTCGACCTGCTCGAATTCCACGTGTTCGAGCCGTGAAGCCAGGTCATCTGGGTCGACCAGGGGTGCCATGAGCCGGTTGCTGCGGAGGTAATTGGCGATTTCCTGGAAGGCTTCGAGGTTGCTGATTTCACCGGAGCGAATGGTGGCAGAGCCCAGCACATCGAGGTCTTCGGGCTGCCAATTGAACGCGTCATCGATGTCCAATTGCACCGAACCGGAGGCGTCGAAGGCTCCGGTCAAATGCTCCGCGCGCAGCGTGGCTTGGTCGAAATTGTCAAAAGCCTCAAAGAGGCCGGGCAGGTCGCATGAAGCGGCGGTTGGATGCAGCATGATCTTGGCACGTTGCCCTTCTGAATGGAATGTCAACGACCCGTCTCCGCTGAGGAGCCCATTGAGCGTTTCCGCGCGAAAGCGCGGGACAACCCATCCGTTTCCATCGCCTTCTAAAGCCAGTGCTGCAGCCGTTAATTGCCAACCGTCGTATTGGATGGTGCCGATTGCTACGTCGCATTGCACCTGCATGCCGGCAGGAAGTTGCAGCGATGCGAGGGAGACAGAGCCGGTGTCTGTGGAGTGAAAGGCCAATTCTGGAAGCGCAAGGGAACCGGTCCATTGCGAGCGCGGTGCATCCTGCAGCGGAAGCTGTCCTTGCACATTGCCAGTTACAGCGATTCCGCCCCATGTGCCGTCGAAGGCGTCAACGACGAGGTCGGCACCGTCCAGGGACCCGTTGCCTGATGCGGTCCAAGGGGTCGCCTGTAGGGACCCCGATCCTTCCGCCAACGACCACTGTCCGTTCCAGTCCATTGCGCCTGACCGTTTCCGTTTGACCATCCCATCCCACTGCAACTGCCCGCTAGTGGGCCAGTCGCCCGGGAACAGCGCCTTCAAATCAGCATCCGGCCACTCCACGCTGCCTTGCCCTGTGGCTTCGAAGCTTCCTGTATCAAAGAGGATGCGCTCCACTTTGCCCGACCAATCGATGCCGTTCATGCGCAACGCCACGTGTGGAGCGTCAGCACGCCACGCCCCTCCTTCGTATTTCACCCACAGGCGCGCATCGCCTTGAAGCTGGAGCGTCTGATCGCCGCACGGTACGCCCCACCGGGCAGGTGCCAAGGCCCAGTTGGACTTGAAGGTCCGGCTATCCCACGTGAACGTCCCGTTGGCCGTGGCATCGGAGGTGAGGGCATCGTAAGTGGAGGGCAACGCCACCACCTCGCGCAACGCCTTCATGTTGGCCGATTCTACCGCCCCTCGCACCGTCCATTTAGCAGTTCGAGTGGCCTCAATGGACGCATCTAGCCCCAACCACTGCAAGGAAGAGATGGATACGTGTGCAGTGTCTTCAGTGGCATTCCAATTGACCTGCGCTGACCACTTCAACGGTTCCGACGTTGCGAAGGCCTTGGCATTCACTGAAGCGAATTGCCCAGCTCCCGTGGCACGGAGCCCGGTCTCTGTCCAGTTCAATTGCAGTGCGGCCTGATCCACCCCGATGATCTGTCCGTCGATGGCCAGCTGAACGTTGGTGAGCGCCAACTGGTCGATGGCAAAATTCTCGTTATCGGCGTCCCCGTTGCCCGCATCCCACACCTGGGTATTCCATCCGTTTGCATTGGATGCCACTGAAAGGGAGGCGTTGCTCACGTCCAGCGCAGTGAGTTCGTAGTTGCCGCCAATGAGTTGAAGGGCGTTGCACGCGACGGAGAGTTCGCGCGCTTTGAGGAGGGTGTCGGTGGGCGAATGCGATCCCAGCAGCCATGCGTCGTGCAAAACGAGCGAAACGTTGGGGAAATGCGACAGGAGGTCCACGTCGATGTGATTGATGTGGGCATCGGTCAGGAGGTGAGCCTCCAGGCGTTCAATTAACGCACGTGCGAGCCGGTCTTGGTTGAGCGCAACCCATACCGCGCCCGCACCTGTCAAGAGCAGGACGGCGGCAAGTATTCCCCATACGAGTGCGCGTGTTTTGGCCATAGTATCAGTCCCTCGAATCTACAGTGTTCAACGGCGGCTCGTGCAGAAGCATTGCGCGGAGTTTGCACACTTTGAAGTGGAACACGCATCTTTGTTTCATGAAGAAACGAACGTTCATCAAATTGGCTGGAACCGTAAGCGCGGGCATGCTGGTAGCGCCTTTTGTAGGCTGCGGAAGCAGTGGAGACAGCAGCGCCAAATCGGTGGCGCCCCGGCCTTTTGGGTTTGACCAGGAGCCATTGGGATACGATGTTGCGGCATTGGCGCCAAAGATTGATGCGGTCACCATGGAGGTCCACTACAGCAAGCACCATGCCGGATATGTGCGCAAACTCAACAACGCGCTGCGCGCCGAGGAAGGCGCCCATGATGGCCAAGGACTGATTGAGCTTCTCGCCGGGCTGACACCGGACCAGACAGCGCTGCGCAACAACGGAGGCGGGCACTACAATCATACCCTGTACTGGCGGGTTTTGACGCCGGGCGGTGCGCCGGCACCGGAAGGACTGCTCAAGGAGGAGCTGGAAGCCACCTTCGGTTCTGTGGAGGCCTTCGCCGAGCAGTTCGCAGCAGCAGGGGCATCACAATTTGGCAGCGGATGGGCGTGGCTCATTCGCAATGCCGAGGGTCAATTGGAAGTGACCAGCACGGCCAACCAGGACAACCCGTTGATGACCAACATTGTCGAGCGTCCAGGAACCCCATTGCTCGGAATGGACGTTTGGGAACACGCGTATTACCTCAATTACCAGAACCGACGCAAGGACTACATCCAGGGCTTTTTGAGCCTCGTGAATTGGGATGAGGTGGCGTTGAATGCGAAAGGCTAAGGCGCAAAGCCTCAGGGGTCGATCCGCCGCAGGGTGTAGGACTCAGTGGTCCCCCCTTCGGTGATTAATTTTCGAAAGGCGGCGTTGTTTTGCGGAGCCAAGGTGTAAGCTTTTACTCCGAGTTCTTCGTCGCGCGTGAATTCCGTAATGGAGCTGTCGTTCAGAATGGTGCTCCACACCGCTACTTTGGCTTCCTCAGCCCCATCGAATGTCCAGAGCTTCAACTCGTCTTTCCAACGCCGTCCAAGCAGGACGCTCCATTTGCCGTTTTCTTCCGGCTGGTTGAGCACCAAGTGGCCGTGGAAGCGTCGCAGCAGGACGTCTTCGCCGAGGGCCACCTTTTCCAAATCGTCCCCCTCGAAGTAAGACTCACCAATAGTGACGGTCATGTCCTTGCCATCGGACCACGTTCCGCGCCATTTGGAGGGGAACTTCGGGAGGTCTCGACGATTCAACGGCATGGGCTCCGTGAAGGTGACATTGGAGCAGCCGCTCCACACGAAGGCGCTGAGCAAAAACAAAATGACGAAGCGGGAAGGAGTCATGGTCAAGAGGCGGATCAAATAAAGAGGATGGCGGCGATGCCCGCCACCAAGCAGTAAACGGCAAAAACGTTGAGGTTCGTACGCTTGACCAATCGGATCATCCATTGGCAGGCTGCCCAACCGCTGACAAAGGCGGCCACGGTTCCCGCAGCGTAGGCGACGCCGTTGAAGGCTTGTTCACCGACACCTGCTTCCATCACATCGTTCAACTCCAAGGCGGTCGCACCGAAGATGACGGGCAACGCCATGAGAAAGCTGAAACGAGCTGCTTCTTCCCGTGAAATGCCCAGTGCCACCGCAGCGCCAATGGTTGAGCCAGAGCGGCTGATTCCCGGCACAATGGCCAGCGCTTGGGCCAGGCCAATTCCGAGCACACGGCTCCACGTGAGCTCGCGCGAGGCGTTGCGGGCTATGCGTTCTGATGCGTACAAAATGAGCGCAGTGGCGCACAGCGACCAACCTACGCGGTGAGGGTGTTCCAAGAAGGACTCTTCCAAGAAACCCCGCAGGGTAAAGGCCACGGCTACTGCTGGTAGGGTCGAAAGCGCGAGCCAGAGGATGTAGGTGTGGGATGATGTGCGCTGGGCCACATCGGATGCGAATGCGCCGGTAAACAACTTCACGATGTCCTTCCGAAAAACCACCAAGGTGCTGCACGACGTCGCTCCGTGCACCAAGATGCTGAAGGTGAGGTCAACGTCCTTGAGGCCAAACAAGGCCTTGCCCAACTCGAGGTGCCCCGAACTGCTCACCGGCAAAAACTCCGTGAGCCCCTGTACAATTCCCAGAACAATGGCCTCCCAAAGGGACATCAGCGCTTCAGTATGGCGTAGAAGATGGTTCCGTACCCCAAGAGGACGACGATGGGTGCAATGGTGATGCGGCGGGTGCTGAAAATCTCCTCACTGAACGCGGTTGGATCCTCTGCCGCACCGCCTGACATGAGCAGGTATCCCACGATTAAAATCAGGATGCCAATGGTCATCCATTGGTAATTGGTTCGTTTCAAGGCGAATCCGTCAGGGGACGTTTGCGGTGCACTCATGGAGCAAAGTTAATGCAAGGTATCCAAGCGTTTTTTCAGGAATCGGTTTACGGCGACAGTGGTGGATGCCACTCCGAATAAGGCGCCCAGCCCGAGCAGTGCCGCGAGCAATGCCCCGAGTACCGAGGGTGTAAACGGAAGGAGGATGGAAGCGTTCTGAACATGCAGCAGGGCCAGGATGCCATTGACTGAAGCGAAGGCGATGCCTCCTGAAATCAATCCGAAATAGAGTCCTTGTTTCAGGAAGGGCGCGCGAATTGCCTGTGGGTGTGCGCCGACGAGCTGCATGGTTTTGATGATCATGCGCCGAGCGAATACGGTCAGGCGGATGGTGTTGTTCATCAAGGCAATTGCCGCAAGCAGGAATACCAGGGCCAATCCGACCAAGGGCCATACGAGCCGTTGAATGGTGGATTCGATTTGACCGAGCAATTCGGCTTGCCACACTACCTCGCTGACGCCAGGTACATTTTCTATGCGGGCAGCTGCTTCGGTGAGTGCCTCGGTGGTGCTGGATTCCGGTGTCATTCTCAGGTCCATCACATCGGCGAGTGGCACGTACCCGAGGAAGTCAACGAACGATTCGCCCAAAGCCGATTCCAAGTCTTGGCTCGCTGTTTCGGCGTCCAAGAACTGTGTGGACTCAACGCTCGGGTCTGTGCGCAAGACCTCACGAGCGGTGGCGAGGACATCGGTGTCCACGTCGCGTTGAAAGAAGACTTGCACGCGCGCTTCCTGCCTCAGTTCTTGCTCCCATTCGTACCCGAGGTACCCAATGGCCAAGAGCAGGCCGATGAGCAGCAGGGTGAGGCTCATCCCGACGATGGTGGTGACTGCAGTGGTGACGTGTGCGCCGGAGGATTTGTTGGAGGAGGAGGGCATAGGCGTTCGTAGGGTTCAAATATGCACCGAATCGCGCAAGGGTTTGCAAAGGATTGTTATTCGTTGCCCACGGCGCTGCGTTCGTAGTTTAGAGCGTTTTGAAAAAGCGTATATTTGCAGCAAAACCAAGGAATAGCGATGATTACAGTCAATGAAAGCGCCCGCGACGAAGTGCTCAAATTGCTGAACGCTGAGGGCCATCCTGAAGGGAGTTTTGTACGGGTTGGTGTCAAAGGAGGTGGGTGCTCCGGCCTGATGTATGAAATGACCTTTGATCACGAGATGCAGGAAGGCGACCAAACGTTCGAAGACAAGGGCGTCAAAATTGTGGTTGACCGCAAAAGTTACCTGTACCTGGTAGGCACTGAATTGCAGTTCAGCGGCGGCCTGAACGGGAAGGGCTTTCAGTTCTACAATCCCAATGCCAATAGAACATGCGGCTGCGGAGAGAGTTTCTCTCTATAACCAATGCACAGTTAGAAGGAGATTGTTATGGCATATGACGGGAAAGACAAGGTCCTCGAAGAGGTAACGGGTAAATCCTACGAATTCGGTTTCACGACGGAAATCGAGTCGGAGAAGGCGCCTGCGGGCTTGTCGGAGGACATCATTCGGTTTATTTCCGCCAAGAAGGAGGAGCCGGAATGGCTGCTGCAGTGGCGCCTTGAGGCGTTCGCGGTGTGGCAAACCATGGAGGAGCCGAATTGGCCCCACCTCAACTATGAGAAGCCCAACTACCAAGCCATCAGCTACTACGCAGCGCCGAAGCAGAAGAAGCAGCTTAACAGCATGGACGAGGTGGATCCCGAATTGCGCCGAACCATGGACAAGCTAGGTATCAGCCTCGAGGAGCAAAAGCGCCTCTCCGGTGTGGCAGTGGATTTTGTCATGGATTCGGTTTCTGTGGCAACCAGCTTCAAAGACAAATTAGCGGAGTTGGGCATCATTTTTTGTTCGATGAGCGAGGCGGTAAAGGAGCACCCGGAATTGGTGCGCAAGCACCTTGGGACTGTGGTTCCCACCCGCGACAACTTCTTCAGCGCCTTGAACTCGGCGGTGTTCACGGACGGTTCATTCTGCTACATCCCCAAGGGCGTGCGTTGCCCCATGGAGTTGAGCACCTACTTCCGCATCAACGAATCTGGCACGGGCCAGTTCGAGCGCACGCTGGTCGTGGCGGACGAAGGCAGCTACGTCAGCTACCTCGAAGGGTGCACGGCGCCTCAGCGCGACGAGAACCAGCTGCACGCGGCCGTGGTCGAATTGGTGGCGCTGGACGAAGCGGAGATCAAGTACTCCACGGTGCAGAATTGGTACCCTGGCGATGAGAACGGCAAGGGCGGAGTCTACAACTTTGTGACGAAGCGCGGTATTTGCCACCGCCGCTCCAAGATCAGCTGGACCCAGGTGGAGACCGGAAGCGCGGTGACATGGAAATACCCCAGCTGCATCCTGAAAGGCGACCACAGCGTGGGCGAATTCTACAGCGTTGCGGTAACCAACAACGCGCAGCAAGCGGACACGGGCACCAAGATGATTCACTTGGGCAAAAACACGCACTCGACCATCATCTCCAAAGGCATTAGCGCGGGCAACAGCCACAACAGCTACCGCGGTTTGGTCCAGATCATGTCCTCTGCAGCCAACGCGCGGAATTTCTCCCAATGCGATTCGCTGCTTATGACGAACACGAGCGGAGCGCACACTTTCCCGTATGTGGAAGTCAAAAACCCCACAGCGCAGGTGGAGCACGAGGCCACGACCTCCAAAATCGGGGAAGACCAGATTTTTTATTGCTTGCAACGCGGCATCGATGCCGAGCAAGCCATCAGTTTGATTGTGAATGGGTATGCGAAGGAAGTGCTGAATCAGCTGCCCATGGAATTTGCTGTTGAGGCGCAAAAACTGTTGTCCATTTCACTCGAAGGAAGCGTAGGATAATGTTGAAAATCAATGAACTCAAAGCTTCGGTGGAAGAAGCATCCATTTTGAAAGGCCTCAGCCTCACCATCAATCCCGGTGAGGTGCACGCCATCATGGGTCCCAACGGTTCTGGTAAATCCACGTTGGCATCGGTTTTGGCCGGTCGTGAGGAGTATGAAATCGAAGGCGGGTCCGTTGATTTTGATGGCGCAGACCTGTTGGAAATGGACGCGACAGAACGCGCCCGCGCAGGGTTGTTTTTGGCGTTTCAATACCCCGTAGAAATCCCCGGTGTCTCCAATATCAATTTCATGCGCGCTGCGGTGAACGGCAAGCGCGAGCACGAAGGACGGGAGCCCATCAAAGGCAAGGCCTTCCTCGATATGGTCAAGGAAAAGGCTCAACTCGTGGAGCTGGACGGACGCCTGCGCAACCGCTCGGTTAACGAAGGATTTTCTGGTGGTGAGAAGAAGCGCAACGAGATTTTCCAAATGGCTATGCTCGAGCCCAAATTTGCCATCTTGGACGAGACCGATTCGGGCTTGGACATCGATGCCTTGCGCATTGTATCGGAAGGGGTGAACGCCATGCGCTCACCCGAACGCAGCTTCCTCGTGATTACCCACTACCAGCGCCTGCTGGATTACATCGTACCGGACTTTGTGCACGTGCTCGTCGATGGGCGCATTGTGCGTTCCGGCGGTAAGGATTTGGCGTTCGAACTCGAGGAAAAGGGTTACGACTGGATCAAAGAAGATATCGTCGCCTAATGGACACGGCCAAACCGCAATTGATGGACCGGCCAAAGGCCGAAGCGAAGCACGCCGCCTCCGAGGCATCGGGAGCCGCGCTCGTTTCAGCATTGGATGCAGTGCTGGGCGTACAAGCCGATGTTGCCTTGGATGCCGTACCGGTTCCGCACCGCCGCGTGGAGCGGTGGAAGTATACGCCGGTGGCGACCTGGTGGAAGGACGTGTTGGCTCCTGAAGTGAATACGGTCGCTGATGCGGGATGCGAAGCCAACCCCGTGCCGGGATTGGACGCCTACCGCCTCGTTTTCGTCAATGGAACGTTCGACGCAGCAGCCAGTGATTTGCCGGTGCATACAGGTGTGACATGCATGCCGCTTTCTCAACGTGGCGATGCGAAACGGCAGGATGTGGATGCCTTTTCGCCCGAAGGTTCAGACTGGTTTGCAGGCCTCAATGGCCGCTACAGCCAAGAGGGATTGTACCTGCGGGTGGCGCAAGGCGTTGAGCTGGACCATCCTATTTTGATTCACCACCACACCTGTGGTGCAGGCGCCTTTAACGTGTTGCGGCACGACATCGCTGTGGCTCTCAATGCTTCCGTCAAAATCGTCCAATGGTCCACTGCCGCTACAGGCGCGGATGGATCGGTGAACGTATTGACCCGTGCGGACGTTGGACAAGGCGCGCGCTTGCACATCGACAAGGTGCAGGACGAAGAAGGAACGGTCCGTCACATCGCTTATGAAGACATTCGCCAAGGCCGCGCTTCTCACGCGGAAGTGCACACCATCACTGTGCGCGGTGCTTGGGTGCGAAACGATTTGGCCTTCCGCATTAACGGCCAAGGAGCCCATGCGGAATTGAACGGCGCCTTCCTCCCGGGAGAGGGCGAATTCGTGGATAACCACACTACGGTGGACCATCGCGTGGCTCATTGCACCAGCTCGGAGAACTATAAAGGCATTTTGTACGGCAAGAGCACCGGGGTGTTCAACGGCAAGGTGTTCGTGCGCCCGGATGCCCAGCAAACCAATGCCTACCAGCAAAACGCCAACATCCTCGCCAGCGACAAGGCGAGCATGAACGCCAAGCCCGAATTGGAGATTTACGCGGACGACGTCAAGTGCAGCCACGGGTGCACCGTGGGGCAGTTTGACTCGGACGCGCTGTTTTATGCCCGCTCCCGCGGTGTTGGACTCGAGGCCGCCAAAGCCATGTTGGTACACGCCTTCATCGGCGATGTCCTGAAAGGGCTCGCGGTGTCGGAAGTGCGTTTGGAGGTGGAACACCGCTTGGCGGAAAAGCACGGCTGGGACGTCTGGAGTCATCACCCCAACGACGACGCATGAGCAAGGCCTTGGATGCAGCAGCGCTTCGGCTTCAGTTTCCGATCTTGAACCGGGAGGTGAACGGAAAGCCCTTGGTCTACCTCGACCACGCGGCATCTTCCCAAAAACCTATTGCGGTCATCGAAGCGCAGCGGGAATACCTGATGCATTACCACGCCAATGTGCACCGCGGTGTGCATGCGCTATCGCAACAGGCCACAGATGCGTTTGAGAATGCACGTACCGTGGTTCAGCAGCACATCGGTGCTGCAGAATCTTGCGAGGTCATCTGGACGGCCGGGGCGACGGATGCCATCAACTTGGTGGCGCAAACGTGGGGCCGGGATCACATCGGCCAAGGAGACACCATCTTGCTGACGCGGATGGAACACCACGCCAACATCGTGCCGTGGCAGATGCTCGCGGATGAGGTGGGCGCCTCCATCGAAGTGGTGGAAATCCAGGATGACGGCACGCTGGATACCAAGGAGTTGCAGCAAAAGTTAGCCAAGGGCCCTAAGCTTTTTGCCTTCACACACGTGTCCAACACGCTCGGTACCGTCAACGACGCCCGGTCATTGACGGCACAAGCCAAGGCCGCAGGGGCCGCGGTATTGATCGACGGGTGCCAGGCCGTTCCGCACATGAACGTGGACGTGCAAGCATTGGACTGTGACTTCTACATTTTTTCAGGTCACAAGGCCTACGGACCGACGGGAATTGGCGTGTTGTACGGAAAACGCGCATTGTTGGAGGCCATGCGCCCGTGGCGCGGTGGCGGGGAGATGATCGACGTGGTCAGCTTCGAAAACGGAACGACCTACGCAGGCCTGCCCCACAAGTTCGAGGCGGGTACCCCGCACATCAGCGGTGCGATTGCCTTGGGCGTCGCGTTGAACTGGATTAACGGCATTGGTGCGGAGGCCATCATGGACCATGAGACTATGCTCGCTGCGCACGCCCGGAAGGGATTGAGCAGCATCGAGGGCATTCGGTTCATTGGCAGCGCGGCCTCGGCGGCCGGGGTGGTGAGTTTCGTTGTGGACGGGACCCACCCGTACGACATCGGTACGCTGCTCGACTCGCAAGGAGTGGCGGTTCGCACCGGGCACCACTGCACCCAGCCGCTCATGGAACGCTACGACATCCCCGGCACGGTACGCGCTTCGTTTGGGGCGTACAACACCTTGCAGGAAGTGGATACCTTTGTGGTAGGAACGGTCCGTTCGGTGCGCATGCTGCGCGACTGACCTTCCCAACCGCACCGAATCATGAGCGACCTCCTTCAACAGCGCCAACACGACATCGCCGAGGAATTCGAGTTCTTTGAAGACTGGATGGAGCGGTACGAGCACATCATCGAGTTGGGCAAAGAGCTGGACCCGATTGCGGACGGAGACAAATTGGACGAGCACCTGATCCGTGGGTGCCAATCCCGCGTCTGGCTTTTGGCCGCCAAGGACGGGGACGGCAATGTGCAATTTCGAGCGGACAGCGATGCCATCATCACCAAGGGATTGGCCGCTTTGATGGTTCGCGTGATGAACGGACTGCCGCCTGTGGCGATTGCCCAAGCGGACCTCTGGTTCATTGAAAAAATTGGGCTTGACGCTCACCTGAGCCCGACGCGAGCCAACGGCTTGCGATCCATGGTTCAGCAGATGAAGCATTACGGGATTGCCTTTCAGGTCCAAGGGTAGGCCCAAAAAACATGGCGCCCTTCCCTTTCAAATTTGCGAGATCTTGCAGGTTTCACAATAGGGGATAAGGGCGCCACGGGTTAACCTAACCATTTCTAAGACGCTCCTGAAGTGAAGAGGGTTGCACGGCCGTTTAGCGAACGGCAAATTCCCGGTCTTGGATGCGCGCGCGCCATTCGGTGACGGCGGCCTGGAAGGCGTCCATCTGACCGTCCTCGATGGGCTCGGAAGGTGGAAAATCCTCCTTTAAATGGTCGACCTGCTTCCCGTTTTTCCAAAAGCGGAAGCAGACGTGCGGCCCCGTGGCAAGCCCCGTTGATCCAACGTAACCGATGACCTGCCCTTGGCGCACGCGTTCGCCTACGGTGACGGCGCGCTTGGACATGTGGAGGTACTGGGTTTCGTAGGTGGAATTGTGGCGGATCTTGACGTATTTGCCGTTCCCTTTCGTGTAGCTGGATTTGGTCACCACGCCATCTCCGACGGCCAAAATGGGGGTCCCGGTGGGGGCGGCGTAGTCCGTGCCGTAATGGGCTTTGGTCCGATTGAGGATGGGGTGGAAACGCTTGAGGTTGTACCGGCTGCTGATGCGGCTGAATTCCACCGGAGCCTTGAGAAAGGCCTTGCGGAGGCTGTTGCCTTCCTCGTCAAAGTAGTCGTCGCCTGCGCCTTGGTCAAACCGGTACGCTGGCAGCATCCTGTTGCGGTGCTCGAAGTGGCACACGATGACGCGGGGCATGCCGACGGGCTGGTCGTTGACGTACACGCGCTCGTACAATACGTCGAACGCATCCCCTTCTTGCAGCCGCGAAAAGTCCACGGTCCAGGCGTAGACCGCGGCCATGGACAAGGCGAGGTTGGTGGGTGCGCCGACCCGCTCGAGGTCGACGTAAAGGCTGGACTCAATGACACCTTGGGCGCGCTCAATGAGGGTGTCGGTCGGGTAGGATTCGAGGGTGACGCCGTACGGTGGACGCAGGTCGAACCGGGCGTATTGCGTGGCGTTGCGCTGGTAGATGAAGTACCGGGCAGGTTGCACACTGTCTTCATCAAAGGCGATCCAATAGGGCTGCTGAGCGCGGATGTTGCGAACGTCGTAGGTTGATTTGGTTTCGTCAGCGATGTTGGTGATTGCTCCTGCCGAAACGCCTGCGGGGCCGAGGATATGGGAAAGCGAATGACCGGGTTGCACCGTGCCGGAATCCACCTGAAGGCCTTCCCAGACCACACCGAATCGCTCAATCGGGACTTGCGCGCGCGCTTCGGGCTCAACGAATAAAGAGCCTTCGCCTGAACCGCCGCAGGCCACAAGGCCGCAGCACAATATGATGAGGGGGAACCAACGTTGCATCAACCGCGACCGAAGATTTCTTTCTCGACCCATCCCTTTCCCCATTCGTTCAGTTCGTCCGCATTCCACAATTCCGGGTAGAAGATGCGTTTTTGGAACCGCGGTGGCAGGTACTTCTGCCAATTGGTGCCGCCGGTTGCGGCGATGTCTTCGGGGTTGCGCTGGAGGTAGCGCACGGCGCTTTTGTAGTGACTGAGGGGCCAATTAATGTTGACGTTTACATCCAACCAACGCAGGGCCTGTTTCAATTCGTCTGTATGCTCCTCTGGAGGGAGCGCCTGCCACAAGGAGCGGAGGTTGACCTCAAAGGTGTTTTCCGCCAGCTCCAACAGGTCTTGGTCGTATTTCACCTCGAATTGGCGCAGGGTTAGAGTTTTCTTCCCGGATGCCAGTTCGACGGCTCCTGCCTTCCAATAAATGTGGGGATAGAGGCTTCGGATGTCGCCGGGCTGGTAGCCTTCATTCGGATCGCGGTGGCCCTCGTTCAGCAAGCGGTTGAACGTCGTGGAGCGGATCTCGATTTTGCGGTACTGCGCGCTCTGGAAACCGCTCGCCGGGAGCAGTGACATTCGGAACTTCAAAAACTGGTCTTGATCCATGCCGTCGACCATGATCTGAAAGCTGTGGGTGAGCGCTTCGAAGTAGCGATTGACCCGGTTGACGCGCTTCAAAATCGCAGTGGCATCTGCAGGGGCAGCCGTGTTCACCTGCTCCAATTCATGCAAGGCGAGTTTGAAATAAAGCTCGGTAATCTGGTGGTAAACGATGAAGATGGATTCATCGGGAAACGGCGTGATGGGGTGCTGCAGGCTCAACAACGTATCGAGGTTGATATAATCCCAATACGTCAGGTAGTCCGCGTACAGCAGGCCATCCAAGTACGCGCTGAGGTCTTGCCCCATGGCGGCGTATTTGTCCGATAGCGCCTCGAGTTTTTTCAGGATATCATCCCCAAATTCTTGTCGTTCTCCCATAGGGGGCAAATTCGGAAAATTCCGGTCAATAGCACACCTTTTATGGCAGACTTCTCAACCCGGGCGCGTGGGCGATTCGCCCGGGTCAGGACGTGACAGAGGCCACACACTTCAGTTCAATGGCGATGGGCGTCGGCAAGCGGTTGATTTCGATGGTGGTTCGGCAAGGTTGGGTCGCTGGGTCCGGAAAGTACTCCGCGTAGATGCGATTGAACGTTTTGAAATCGCGGTTCATGTGGACCAGAAATACCGTGATGTCGAGCAATTCCTCCCAGCTGCTCCCGTTTGCATCCAGAATGGCTTTGACATTGGCAAAAACACTGTGGACTTGGACTTCAAAATCGAATTCAACAAAGTTGCCATTGTGATCGAGTGTGAGGCCGGGCACCCCACTGTCGTGGCCGTCGCTTCCCGCGACGCGAGGCCCGACACCGCTCAAAAAGAGCAGGTTGCCGGCTTTACGAGCAAAGGGGTAGGCCCCAACGGGCTTTGGAGCTTGGTGTGCGTTATTCGTCATGTGACGAAGATACTGCGTTGGGCAGGGCTTTGGTATCTTCGCTTCATGCGATACCAATCTCTTCCCGCCGACCTGTACAAGAACAACCGCGCCAATTTTATGGCGCAGATGAAGCCGCGCTCCATTGCGGTATTCTTTTCCAACGACATCTATCCGACCAGCGCTGACGGAACGCTGCCATTCAAGCAGGCTAGCGACATCTTGTGGTTGACTGGCGTGGATCAGGAAGATACCGTGTTGGTTTTGTTCCCTGATGCCCACAATGCGAATGATCGCGAAATCCTGTTCACTTTGGAGACCAACGAAGAGTTGGCCATTTGGGAAGGGGCCAAATTGGATAAGGCCCAATCCACCACTGCAACGGGCATCGCCAACATCCAATGGACCACTGCTTTCGAACGTACCTTCCATCGTCTCATGGCAGAGGCCGATGCGTTGTACCTGAACGATAATCCGCACACCCGCGCTCGCAACATCGTTGAAACCCGCACCGACCGGGAGAATGCGGTCCTGCGCGCAAAATACCCCAATTACGAATTTGAGCGCTCAGCGCCCATTTTGTACGGCTTGCGCGCCATCAAATCTCAGGAGGAGGTTGACCAAATGCAGCGCGCATGTGATATCACAAAAGCGGGGTTTGAGCGCGTTTTGCAATTCGTAAAACCGGGCGTGATGGAATACGAAATCGAAGCGGAGTTCATGCATGAATTTTTGCGTCGCGGTTCGCGCGGGTTCGCCTACACACCCATCATCGGGAGCGGCTTCAACGCGTGCGTGTTGCACTATATCGAGAACAGTGCCGAGTGCAAAGCCGGCGACGTCATCTTGATGGACGTGGGCGCCGAATACGGCAACTACGCCGCGGACATGACGCGTTGCGTCCCAGTGAGCGGGAAGTTTACGGACCGCCAGCGCGCCGTTTACAACGCGGTGTTGAATGTGATGCGCGGTGCCATGAACCTGCTGAAGCCCGGAGTCAGCCTGCACGATTATCATGTGCAAGTTGGGGAGTTAATGACCAAGGAATTGCTGAGCCTGGGACTTATAACGGCGGCGGAGGTAGCCAATCAAGATCCCGCTTGGCCTGCTTATAAGAAGTACTTTATGCATGGCACCTCCCACTTTATCGGCTTGGATGTGCACGATGTTGGGCATTGGCACGAACCCATCCGAACGGGGCATGTGTTCACGGTTGAACCTGGCATCTACGTTAGGGAAGAAAACTTGGGCATACGATTAGAAAATGATGTCCTAATCACAGACGACGGTAATGTAGATCTCATGGCACATATCCCGGTCGAGGCCGACGACATTGAGGCTATGATGGCTTGATTGAGATTAGGATTTAGACGAAGAAAATTAGACTTTGATTTAATTAAAAAAGAAATTGGTCGTATATTCACAGTTGTGAGGATTATCACTAAATGTCCTCGCTTATCAAATTTGAACTGTTATGCGCACTTTCGTTTTGATTCTTGGACGACTGTCCATGCTTGCTATGCTATTGTTTTCTTGGATTTATGCTTCAGCTGATCCTTCAGGTTGGGGCATTTATCAAAGTTATGTGATACTGGATTCAGGATCTGGAAATTCATTTTGGGCAGGAGGGGAAAACGCCGATGGCGTCCATCCTTCAATTGATGGAGCCCAATTAGGTGTCTTTGGGGAAGGATCGTCGCTGATGCTCAATGGAGGAGAATTGAAAACATGGAAGAATGGTAGTTCCAATGTATGCTCAGGGTCAGTGCATTATCGGGTTTATGAAGCAGGAAATGCCAGCGTGGGTTCGGCTTCTGCTGGCCTGAGTTGGGCGCAAGATTTGGGGGGGGGCAATCAAATGTGGAATGCGACAGCCTTGGGCATTGATCTTACGGCCGGATTGACAGCAGGTGACTACGTGCTTGAAGTGTGGTGGGAGGCCGATGGCGGCACCAGTGGTGGATGCGCGGAGGATAAATACGATAATAACGATGGGAACAATTACAAGGCGAACTTCACGATTTGTCCTTCAGGACTTCGCGCTGACGGCACTTGCTTGACAGGAGCATTGTCCCTCAAAGGCATCATTGATTTTGCCGTCCCGTCTGGGGGCAACGACGGCAAGGCCATTCATTTGGTAGCGAATGAAGATATTTCTAACCTTAGTGCGTTCGGTTTGGGTGTGGCCAACAACGGCGGAGGATCGGACGGAATAGAATTCACGTTTCCTCCTGCGGTTGTCAGTGCCGGCGATGACATTTTGGTCGCCCGCTCAAGCTCCGCCTTGGAGGTTTATTTCGGTGCCTGCTATGTTGGCTTTGAACACGTATTTGATGCAAGTTTTGTCAATCAGAATGGGGACGACGCCATAGAATTATTTGAGTCGACGACGGTTATCGAAACCTTTGGTGACATTAACGTCGACGGTACAGGTGAAGACTGGGAATACACGGATTCGTGGGCGTACCACGATGGGACGTCGTGGACTTATGGAAATATCGACTGCACAGACGGAACGACCACTATTTTTGATTCCGATTGCCTATATCCGATGTGCTCGGCCGCTTCGTCCTGCGATGAAGTCCTTTATGAGTTCAACATTGAGGATTCTTATGGTGACGGCATTTTCTGTGAAGAAGGAGGAGGATACACCATTTTATCCGACGGGGACGTACTTTTTACAGGCTGTGATTTCGGATCTAGTGCTAATCACGTGTTCTGTCTTCCACCGGATGCTTGTGTTCTGGTATCTTTCGTTGCGGATCCATATCCTCAAGAGATATCGTGGAGTTTGACTGCGGATGGCGCCCCATTGCTTGGTGAGGGTCTCGACGGCTCAACGGCAACGTATGGTACTGGTGAATGTGTTCTTGAGCCAGTTGTTTTCCAGGTGGATGTTTCTAATGAGTTGAATTCAGGACAAAATGCTTCCGAAAGCAATACTGCCCTGGTTTACATGTTTGGTTCATTCCAGGAGCCGATGTGGTCGATTGAAGATGCTGTATTGCTCGAAGATCCGGAGGGGGATGGAACGTTCTCTGTGATACTTGACTTCTATGCGGGGACAACCATAGAATACGTGTTTTTCATAGGTGACGAGCCGAATTTTGAAGAGTTGACTGAGGGGAGCTCGTGTACATTGACAACCGGGGAATATACGAATCGAGTGTATACGGTACCGGCAGGTGGCGAAACGTTGGATGTTGTTTGCTTTGGCAGTTGCGAGGCATGTCCTGAAATGGGATGTATGGACCCCTCTGCGATGAACTACGATCCGGATGCTACACAAGACGATGGGTCTTGTGAGTTCTTCTTTGGTTGCATGGACCCTTCAGCGATGAACTTCGATCCTGATGCTACACAAGACGATGGGTCTTGTGAG
>PKEB01000014.1 GCA_002863125.1 Flavobacteriales bacterium | reverse complement strand
TCCGTGCAACCCGCCACTTCAAATTCGTCACACACACCGTCGCCGTCTGCATCGTTCAAGCAGTTGCCGTCGCAGTCGTAGCCGGCTTCTGGTCCGTTGCCTTCGCAGTCGCAAGCGCCGTCGGCAATGCCATCACCGCCGCATACACCGCACTCATCCAACACGTTACCATCGCAGTCGCAAGCGCCGTCAGCGATACCGTCACCACCACACACCCCACACTCGTCGAGTTCGGCACAGCTGCCGTCGTCGTCTGTTGCATCCGCATCATAGTTACAAGCAGTTGCGTCCGTACATCCAGCGACTTCAAATTCGTCACACACACCGTCGCCATCAGCATCCGCCAGGCAGTTGCCATCACAGTCGTATCCGTTAGCAGGGTAATCGCACGAACCGTCGTTATCGGTAGCCTCGGAATCGAAGTTGCACGCTGTCGCATCGTCACAACCGGGGACCTCGAATTCATCGCATACGCCGTCGCCGTCCATGTCGTTCAAGCAGTTGCCGTCGCAATCCAACAGAGGGTCGGGGTATTCGCAGGCAGCCAGTTCTTCAGGGCCGTAGCAAGCTTGCTGAAAATCAATGAGTTGTCGTGTGTCGTCTGCTGGAGATCCATTCTCAAAGAACTGGACGTACATCGAACCGGACAGGTCGCCGTCCGTGGTAACCTGGGCCAACAGAACCCGGAAGTCATCCCCCGCGATGCCATTGGTGTTGCCGTTGAAAATGAACCAGCTCCCACCGATTTCATCATCGATGGCGAGGTCGCCGCCGTCTTCAAAAAGTTCGCCCCAAGGATTGTTGGGGTTGTCGATGGTGTTGATGTTGCCTTCTCCTGCACCGGCCGATTCGGTCAAGCCGATGGTGATGTAGGAGTCAAACGCGGCACTCGGGAAGAATCCGAACAAGGCGGCGTTTTGGTCTGATCCGGTCAAGCCACCAAAACCGCTTTGGAAGAACGACGTCGTGGATTGAATGCGGGTGGGGAACTCTGAATCGCCCGAAACGCTGGAAACGAAGTCGTCTACGTTTTCACACAGGGCATAAATGCGGTACGTCGTGTGTCCGGTCAAGTCGTCGGAACCGACCATTCCGCTGTGTTCGGCATACGGTTCAATTTGCAGGCAATACGCTGGTCCAGCAAATGGCTGGTAGTTGCACGCTGCCTCATCCGCGCAGTTCAAATCTTCTGCATACGCACAGTAACCGTTTTCATCCGTGGCGTTGGGGTCGAAGTTCAATGCTGAAGCATCCGTGCAACCCGCTACTTCGAAGGGGTCGCAGATTCCATCCAAGTCGCTGTCCAACAAACAGTTACCGTCGCAATCGTACCCCTCATCTGCGTAGGTGCAATTGGCGTTCCCGCCCGGGTAGTTCGGGGCATCCGGGTTGTAGTTGCAAGCGGTTTCATCAGCACAACCGATGGGGCCGCACTCCGTACAGTTGAACTGTTGCCCCAATACAAACGCGGGAGAGCCGTCCGCGGGAAGGATGAGGGCATGCAGCACACCGTGCAAGCAATCTTCACTGGTAAACTGTGCAATCAACACCTGCATGTCGTCACCAGCGATGGCGTTGGTCGCCCCGGGCAGGGCAAACCATGATCCGCCGGTTTCCGTGTTGATGTAGATGCTTTCGCCTGACGTGGCAGAAGGGAAGAAGAGGTTCGAGACCCACTGTTGATCCAAATCTTCGTTGACAATGATGAACGATTCCCCGGCCCCCAAATCCGGTTCATGTTCCAGTCCAACGGTCACATAGCTGTCGAAGGATAACGACGGGTAGAGAGCCAAACCTTCCGTCGAGATCCCGGCAGCAGTGGGGCCGGATGCGTACAAACTGTTGAAGTAGCCTGCTGGCGCTACGATTTCCGTGGGGTTTTCCGTATTTCCAAATACCGTGAGTACTTGGTCCGCAGGGTCAGCAAGGTTGAGAGAGAATTGGTAGGTGGTGTGACCTGTGAGGTCGACTTCTCCAACCATACCTGTGTGTTCGCCGGTAATTTCAATGGACATCGAATAGTCCTGGGCGTGGGTCGTATGCAGGGCTGCACACAACGCAGCAACCGCCCAGAAGGACCGGGTTAGGCAATTTTGGCTCATGTCAGACAATTTGGGACTTCTAATATAAGGCTTGGCGGCTTATATTATACTATTCGTCGAAAGAAAATATTTATCCCCGGAATGAACGAGCCAAATGGTCGAATTTTAAAGGGCCAGTTTGTTCTGGAATTAGTGGATCAAAATTGGGTTCAATCCGTGATAAATTTCGGTCAATTTGGGCAAGCTGCTCCAAAATCGGTTAAGAGCAAGAGCAAGTCTGCGACGGTGATAATCCCGTCGTTGTTGATATCCGTTGCGCACGGATTTTCGGTAGTGGCAAACAGGCAAGATCCATCGTCAATCGTGACTAAACTGTTGAAATTCAGGGCTGAAGGGTAAGGACATCCAAACGTTTCGCAGCCGACAAAATCACACGATCCATCGTCCTCAGTTGCGGCATTGTCGTAATTGCAGGCGCTGGGGTAAGTGCAGCCAGGCGTGGTGTCGGTGCCTCCTCCGTTCTCGCCGCTCGTGTCGCATTGACCGTCGATGGTGTGTTGGCCGAAATCGGACCAATCGTCGACTTCGAGCACAATCCACTCGCTGTCGTCGGGGTTCGTGCCGGCTGAAAGGGGCCAATCACCTGCATTTCCGCTGAGGACGTTCGGCTTACGTAGCAGGGTGTGATTTTGGGTCGCATTGGCGGTGCCTGCAACGTCCCATCCGCTGCCTGGGTCGCCGTTCCAGTCGCCGATGATATCCAGGACGACAAAGTCTGTGGGGCTGCCCTCAACCAGTGCAAAGCCGTCGTCGCCGTTGGAAAGGTTGCCGTAGATAAAGTCGGCCGAATTCAGCAATTCGGTAACTGCTGAGGTGTGTACGATTCGGAACACATTTCCTGCCGCTACCGCCGAATTTGCGGGAAATTCCACCCAGGTCTCGTAGGTCCCTGGTGTGGCGGGCGCATTGACGGTGTGGGCCAAAGCCATCGTTGCGAGGCTAACCTCTGTCAGGCCTGGATTGAAGATTTCGAGGTATTTGTTGTTGGAGCTGCCTTCCGCGTATTCTGAAAAGAACAACGTGCAACTTTCCAATGGGGCGCCCGAACAATCGAGGCCGGCTTCGGGATAGGTGCAGGAACCGTCGTCTTCATTCGCTGCAGCTTCGTAATTGCATGCCGTGGGATCGGTGCAGCCTGGGACCGTCGCACCACTCCAAAACCAAGCGGTTTCGACCCATTCCGGATGGCTGATGTAGGGGTTGTGATTTCCCTGTACATCGGCAATGCGGGCGTTTCGCGTTGCTTCGAAAGCATCAACGGGATCTTCCAAGTGCCAAGCATAAAGCACGTCTGGATTGCCCAGGTCGCTCAATTGACCTGCTTGGGTCGGATACATCGTGTAGAAATAGAAGACCTTTCGTGCGATGTCGCCTTTCTGTCCTGCCGGGGGTTCCCAAGCGTTCCCCGACCGCTTCGACCAGGCCTCGGGATTGGGAGGGATGTTGCCTTGTGTCATGTATTCGCCATTTGGATTCACGCCATACCACTGAGCCGATTCATTCGCCACCAATCCGTAGGGGGTATTGCCCCGGGCTGAGTTCGCACTGCCGTGGGTGGGGCGGATGTTGAACAAGTCGGATTTCATCGGAGACAAACTGCCGAAAAAACTCTGGGGAACGATGTGTTCGGTATTGATGGGGTCCAAGTACGTAACAAACGCTGCCGGTTGCTGAAACCCGGTGTAAATCCCGTTCACCATCCCGTCTGCTTCATCGGTGTAACCGAACATTTGGGTGCGGGCGCCGTTGTACCCCAAATCGTCAAAATAGGAGTCGTACCATTCTGCTTTAAGCCACGTCCTCAAGGCCTCTGAATTCAACCCTTCAGGTGCATCAGGTTGGCCCCAACACGGTACGGTGTAAGCAGCTAAAACCGCCAACATCAACGCCGACTTCTTTGTTAGAATGAAACTCATTCAGATGATTTTAAGTATCAGATAAACAGTGATTTAATTCATTCTGATTTGACGAAATGCAACTCTGTAAAATCGAAATCAGGATTGGGGACATCGATGTCCAAACTCTCCACTGTGCCGGAGGTGTTCAGGCCAAAGTGAGCCGTGCCGCTTGGCAGCATCATTTGGGTATCCCAGTGCAGTCGAAACGTATCGAAATGCCAGTGCTCAAAATGGCCTTTGAACAAGGGCGTAGGTTCAAATTCGAAATGCAATTGGTCCCCGTCGAGTCGAACCGTGATGTTGCCGTACATAACATCCGTGTACTTACCGGCGTAGGCATCCAATGGCAGGGATGGTGTAGTATCGGGAACCCGAGCGGCGAGAAGTTCAGCTTCAGCAGCTGCTTTCTCAGCCGGTTCAGCGGCACGGCGCTCCCGCAAAAAATCGAGCAACGGGGTCGCTTTGTCGTTGGCAAGCAGTATGCCGAGCGCGTCGAAGCCAAGGGCCCACGGAACGGAACTGTTGGTGTTCGTGGCGATGAAGATTCCCAGCTTTTCTTCCGGTACCAGCATTTGCCGGGAAATCATCCCGTCGTAACCACCGGAGTGGCCAACGGTTTTGCGCCCATGCAGGGTGCCCAATTCCCAGCCGAGGCCGTAGCCGCGAAAATGCATCGAGGGCAACCGGTCGGCATAGAACCGGGATACGGGGATGGGCGTGTGCATGGTCCACATCGCATGGGTTTGGGCATTGGACCATAATCGTTCATCTGCGACGCGGCCGCTGTCCATTTGGGTGATCATCCATTGCGCCATGTCCGTGACACTCGTAATCAGTGCGCCGGCCGGGGCCATGTTGTCCCAATTGACCCAATCGATGGTCGTGAGGACGCCTTCTTCCAGCTCGTTGTGTGGCAGGGCTATATTTTCCATGCCGGGCAACTCTGCGGTTGACAAGACTGCGCGTTCCATACCCAAAGGGATGAGCAGCGAATCGCGGACGGTCGCTGTCCACGATTGCCCGGTGATGCGCTCGACCACTTTGCCGGCGGCGATGTAGAGGATGTTTTGGTAACCGAATTGCGTGCGGAATGGACTGGTAGGTTGGAGGTGACGCGCGCGTTGGAGCACTTCGTCGGCACTCCACGTCGTTCCGTACCACAGCAAGTCGCCTGAGAACGTTTCCAGACCGCTGCGGTGGCACAGCAAATCAGTGATGCGCAACTCAGAGGTGACGTACGGGTCGTACAACTCAAAATCCGGTAAGTAGTCTTGCACACGGTCATTCCAATCCAACTTGCCGGCGTCCACCAATTGTGCCAGGGCGGCACTCGTGAAGGCCTTCGTGTTGGAGGCCATGGCGTAGAGGGATTCCGGGTTGGCAGCCTGAGTTCCATTGGCATCGAGCTTGCCGTGCGATTGTGACCACACCAACTCGCCGTCGTGCACGACCGCGACAGACAGGGAAGGCAGGTTCAGGGTTTGTTGGGCCTCCAGCATGGCAGCGTCCAACCGGTTCCACTGGGATTTGGAAATCTTCAATTGGGCCGTGGATGTCGCCGGGGCACAGGCCCATGCGCATAGAACGATTAGAAAAGCACTCGCGCAGCGCGTGAGGTGTTTGGTTTTGAAGGAAATTTGGGCAATCATAACAGCTAATTTCGGGCAGATGAGCGCGAATGCATTCAAAATAGGCGACAAAGTGCGTTTCCTCAACGACGTAGGGGAAGGACGGGTCACGGTCGTGCAGCCGGATGGCCAAATCCTTGTCGAAGACGACAACGGCTTTGAATACGCTCACGCGCCGAGTGATCTGATTCCAATGGAATCCCGAGCGGTGATGGAACAGGCGTACGAGCGCGTCGTTCCGTCCGTCCTCGAAATCCTGCAGCAAGAAATGGATCCGGCGCGTCAGCACAAGATGGAGCAGGATTTCAAATCGAAGTACAAGGAGGCGCAGGCCCGCCCATCAGGCGGAGCGGTGGAGGAGGTCGATTTGCACTTGCACGCCATCGTCGACTCGCAAGCGGGCTTGAGCCCCGGTGTGATGCTCGAACTCCAGATAGCGCATTTTGAGCGCATGCTTCAGATCGGCATTCGCCAACGCACGAAGAAGATGATTTTCATCCATGGCATTGGCCAAGGGGTGTTGCGCCACCAAATTTGGTCCCGTGTGGAGCAGTATTATCCGGACTGTTCGTGCCGTTCAGCCGACCCGCGGCAGTATGGCAATGGCGCTACGGAAGTGTGGATTGGTGAGGCGGCGTTCCGGAATTGAGCCTGGCTTATTCTTTGTCCGAGTTGGCCTTCTTTTCTGCGGCCCATTCCTTCGCTATGGTGCGGAGGTCCCGTTCTGGATCTTTGATGGAGAGCTCACTGGCATCCACCTCTAACGGTTTTTCCAGCGCGGTCCAATTCGTCACTGTGAAGGTGAAGGCGGTTCCCTTGTCATCGGTGCATTCCAACGATTGGATGGGGAATTTCCGTGCCGCATGTGGCAGGTCGACGCTCTCCAGCGGTTGCAAACGCATCCACTCGTACACGGCTTTCGCTTGGTCCGCGTCCTTTTCTGAGCGCAAGGTCAGTCGCATGCTCCCGCTGTCGATGGTTGCCCTATAAACCGTTGTGGAATCGGTGGATTCACCCTGCGTCCAGATAGCGGATTTTTTGGAGAGGAACTGCGTCTGGTTTCCTGTGAAGCCGGCCTTCGCCGCAATGTTTGCAGGAATGAAATTTCCTTGCAACGTCTCGAGGTCAATGGTGGCGGCTCGACCTTGTTCCGGATCGAGGTAAAACACAACGTCAGAAGGTCCGTTCACCACCTGCCAAAGGTGCGGAGTAGGGCTGGCTTTGGGGTTGTTCCAAAATACCTGCTTTTGCTGGCGCCCCGCGCGTTCAAGGACAAACTGACCTACGTGGGTCCATGTGAATTGTCCGGAACCGAGGTTTGAACGCGACAAGGCGTCCACCTCCCGAGAGAGTTCAGCCTGAACAGCGAGCTGAGCGAGGCGCACTGAATCGACTGCGGCCGTATCCGGTGTGACGTCCTGACCGGCTGCCCCGGTTGAAAGGAGCGCCATCACTGTGCCTGCAATAAGGGGGGTGATTGCTGTGCGTTTCATCTACCGAATATACGGCGCACACGGGATTCGCGCCACTAATTCCGGTGCCGCCGACGCAGCCGTTTGGGGTTGTTCCACGGGGCCTGCAAATTCGGGTCACGAACGTCGACGTCCTCCTGCAGCACCCAGTGGTTTTTCTTCCAGACAAAACCATCATAAGACATGTCAGGTCCGTAGAACGAGGTTTGGCCCTCGAGGTCGGAGCTCGGGGGGCTGAGGTGATCCATCACGATCATACCGAGGTCCTCGCGCCACTGCAGGATGGCAGATACTTGGTCTGAGTATTCGAGGATGTAGCGCTTGGTGGAGCTGCGGCCGGCTGAGATGATGGGCACGCCAAATTTTAGTTTGGATCCATTGATTGAGAGCGTTTCTACCACTTTTCGCGTTCGGATGTTGTCCGCACCGTCCCATCCAAGTAGGGTGTAAACAGGGCGGTTGCCTTGGTGTTGCAGGAGCACCTCGTAGTACACAGCGCCCGGCCACTCCTTCGCTGTGTAACGGGATTTTACATCGAGCGTGGGCCGCAGGGTTGTCGCGCGCTTGAACCGCAGCGATTGTGCCACTTGTTCGCCTTTTTTATCGGTGAAGACGACGACTGCACCGTAGGCATGCGTTTGATTTTTCAATTCCACATTCCACGAAACAATGGTCAGCTGTTCCTTACCGCTGCCCGCAGAAGCACACCCAATCACGCCCCCCAAGGTCTCACGTGCTTCTTCTTCCATTGGATGGGTGCTCCAGTGGGCAACCATAGCGTCCGAAAGCTGGTCACTCAATGCCAATCGATTGCCATCGGTTGTGGCCTGTTGGATGTCCGCGTATCGTTCAATAAACGCCTTCAAGTCCGACTGGGCAGCTGAAGATGACAACCCAAAGCAGAGTACGATAGCCCCTAGGCTCAGGCGAAGAGCCTCGCACTTGAATCGCTTCGTTGAATGGGTTATTAGCATGGAATTGAAACGCGGGAGCGGCGCGTCGAATTGCCCTCAGAGGTGCATAAAGGCTTTCTTAGCCAGCAGCAATTCTTCCGATTCTTCGTGATCGGGGTCATCCACGCAGCAATCGACAGGACAGACAGCCGCGCATTGGGGCTCGTCGTGAAACCCGACGCATTCGGTGCATTTCTCGTGCGCGATGTAGTAGACATCCATGTTGCGCGGGTCGTTTTCACGCTCGGCATTGACCATGCCCGCAGTGGGGTGTTCACCGTCGCCTTTGAACCCTGTTCCATCGGCAAACTGCCAGCCGGCTCCACCCTCATAGATGGCGTTGTTGGGACATTCAGGTTCACAGGCACCGCAGTTGATGCAATCGTCGGTAATCATAATGGCCATGCGCGTGTTCGGTCTTGGGTTGCAGCGTTAAATTCGGGGCGAAGATACGCACCAAAATGACCAACACATTGCATTCCGGCCTTGTTCAATTGGGCGCATGGTTCCGCGGCGAAATCGAAAATGAAGGACCGGACAATGAAGCACTGCTGCGTTCGGCTGAGGCGCAAAACCGGTGGTTCACGAACGCCTTTGTCCAAGATGCAATGAAGGCCAATGGCGAGATGCTGCGGGTGGAGGTGTTGGAAAAATGGCTGGGTGATTATCCTGGACTCGAGCGTCAGCGAGAACCCAAGCGAATCGGTTTGGTGCTCGCCGGAAACTTGCCCTTGGTCGGGTGGCACGACGTTCTGTGTGTGTTACTCACCGGTCACCATGCCATCGTGAAATGCAGCTCGGAAGACCAGGTGCTCATTCCGGCGGCAATTGCCGCGTTGGATTCCTTCAGCGATGAAGATGTCGCTTCGCGCGTGGAATTTGTGACGGGAACCCTCAATGATGCGGATGCCGTCATTGCCACGGGCAGTACAAATACCAACCGCTACTTTGAATACTATTTCCGAAGCCTGCCAAAAGTGCTGCGAAGTCAACGGACGAGCGTCGCTGTTCTGAACGGTTCGGAATCCCATGAGGAACTTCAGGCGTTGGGGGCAGATGTGTTTCAATATTTCGGCCTCGGCTGCCGAAGCGTCACCAAGTTGATGTTGCCAAGGGGCTTCGATTTGGACCGTTTGTTCGCCGCTTGGGTGGAGTGGGGGTACGTCGCCCAAAACAACAAATACGCCAACAACTACGATTACCACAAAGCAGTATGGCTGCTGAACCAAGAGGATTTGATTGAAAATGGGTTCCTGCTTGTTAAAGAAGACACTGGGTGGGTGAGCCCGGTGGGAACCCTTTATTACGCCTGGTACGACGCGTTGGACGACGTTCGGGAGGAACTTGAAGGTGCTGCAGGCAGCTTGCAGTGCATCGCGACGCAGGTTCCGGACATGCTGAAGGTCACCACCGTACCCATGGTTTCGCTCGGGCAGTCCCAAAATCCCAAGCCGTGGGATTACGCGGATGGAGTGGATACGCTGAACTTTTTATTGGCCTTATCTTCGTGACCAACCGCGAGAAAGAAAGCATGAACCGAGTGAAACGATGGGCCTTGGCCGCCGCTGGATGCACCACCTTGCTGTGGGGGTGTTCAACGGATATAGAACTGAATGCACCGTATGATCGAACGCCGGTGGTGTTCGGATTACTGGATGCTGCGCAGGATACACAATGGGTGCGCGTCAACCGCACATGGCTCGGCGATGGCAATCAATTTGATGCGGCGCTTATCGCTGATAGCAGTGAGTATCCGGCCGAGGACTTGACTGTCCGCATCCAAGAGCGTGTCGGTGGATCGGTGGCAGGCGAGTGGGCGTTGGTGGACACGGTCATCGAAAACAAATCCGAGGACGGGATTTTCTTTGCGCCGGAACACCAAATGTGGTACTTAGTTCCGCAGGGTGGTTTGAACACCGATGCAGAATACGACTTGACCATCGCGATTGCCTCCGAAGCGGAGGAGGTAAGCTCCACCACCAACATGATTGCGGAGCAGATTGGGAACATCACCCAACCCCCGCCAGGCGTCAACAACTTTAAACTCGGATTTGCGAGCCCCGGTTTCACGACAACGTACCCGGACATCACATTCAAATGGTCATCGACTGCAGGAGCCAGTCGGTACGATGTCACGGTATTCATTCATGTGATGGAGCGCATATGGAGTGACTTGGACCACACCGATCTCATCGAAGAACGCGAACGCATTGTGGAATGGAACATCGGTACCATCAACACCAACGACGATGAAGGCGGGGAGGTACTGCAAAAGGAAGTGAGCGGTTCGCGCTTCTATTCGACCCTGGCCACGCAACTCGAAGTCGATCCGTACATCACACGGGTGCTCGGTACGTGGGATGAGGAGGTGCAAATCGCCCGTGCCGTTGATTTTGTATTGACCGTGGCCAACGAGGAATTGTCGACGTACTTGGAAGTCAATGCTCCGGTCACCGGTGTCATTCAGGAACGACCGGAATACACCAACATCAACGGAGGCCTCGGGTTGTTCGCTGCGCGCGCGAAACAAGGCGTCTACGGTGTGGGGTACACAACCGCGTCAGTGCAACACCTCATCGAGGGCGATGAGACCGCCGCATTGAATTTCTGCACACCCAATCCTTTCTCTGATTTCTATTGCGATTGATGGAACACACGCTCTCCACCCAAGTCCACGACGCCCGCATTGAATTGTCCATGGGGCTCTACACCATTCGATTCGCCGATGAGGCGGTACTTGATGTGAACCAGATGAAGCGGGTGGAAGCCGCTCGTCGGCAATTGGTGGAAGGAGGTGTCGGCCCCGTGTTGGTTCTCATCCCCCGCAATGCAGCGCTTGTGGAGCAGGAGGCCTTGGCTTGGTTGGGTTCAGAAGAAGCGATGCTGGATGTTCCAGCGCGCGCAGTTGTGGTGCCTTCGTCCATTCAGGTTTTGCGCGACCGCATTCGGTGGGCGTTGTTCAGGCCAGCGGTTCCGTTTCGGGTGTTTCGCAATCCCCAAGTGGCGAAAGGCTGGGTGCTCGACCAGTGGTACGATTCCCAGATCGGCAAAGAAATCGATGCCTTCGAATCCGAAGGGCTTATCTAATCATCGTACGACGATCCGGGCGGTCATCCCGTCCGCAGCGTGCAAGGTGTATACCCCTGCAGGGACGTCGTTCGGTATCGTGAAGGCATTGGACTGACCACTTGCCACAGCTCGGCCGGCCCCATCGATAAATGTCCACTCGACTGGCGCTTCCCATTGCAGTTGCTGTCCGTGTTGAACGGGGTTGGGAAACGGCGTGAACCAATGGGCTGCAGGTGCGTTGACTACATCGCTCGATTCGCCCAAATCTTGGAACGTAGCGGTCAGGGGCAATCCAAATATTTCCGTGATTTCGAGCAAAGGGAATCCCATTCCGGCACCCCACCATTGGTATGTGACCTGTTCGCGGTCGATGGAAAAGGGCTCACCGAGTTGCTCAATGAAGATGTCATCCGTGGCCGTTAATTCTGTGCGTGTTCGCAATACTTCATATGATCCGCTGGGCAGAATGAGCGTGCCCCATCCATCCACCTCAACTTCACGTGACTGGGACAGTCCATAGGTAAAGATGCCGGTCAGGTCCAACTGGAAAGCGGCCGTGCTGCTCAGGGTTTCACCGTATTCAAGGGGGAGGGGAATGATTTCATCGATGTCATCGTAGGTGACGGGCAAATCAAACCCCATGGCACTTAGCCCAACGCCTGCAATGGCGTAGGCATCACCGCCAGTTTGGTAGAAATTATTGAACCCTTCAAGCGGGATGCCCAAGTCCGCCCCGAAGTCAGGCAATTCAGTGGGCAGATAGAAATCACACTGGTAGGTGGAATTAAACGGGCTGTTGAACACCAAAGCCGCACTGATGCTCGCGTCGTTGATGTCGACCGGGGTCAGGGGTGCATACATCAATGCCGTCAAGTCGCTCGCATCCCATGTTGCATTTGCTCCGCTGATTTCGCCGAGGCTGAGGTCCAAAATGGCCGCATTGACCAGTGGGTAGGTGACATCCGGTTGGGGCATGTCGTCGCCCGTAATGGTGATTTGGCTGGCTGCTGCCCCTACGAAAAGGATGGCGGGAAGGAGAAGGATGACGTTTCGCATGGCATTTATTTACCTCGAAAATACGGCTAATTTTTTCTTACCGATTCTTCCACGCTCCCCATTGGTCAAATGCCCACTTGAATCGAATACCCACACCCTGAACGGCTTCGCCTTCGATGGCGTTGGTCAAAGAGGCGTTCTGGCGGGAGTGGCCGGTGAGTTGTATGCCGCCGTCTTCCGTCAAATCAAAGCTCACTGTGAGGTCTTGAATTTGAAAGTCATCAGCGTTTACAGTGCCCGTAGTCTGGGCGCCTACTTCGCCCTCGATGTGCAAGCGATCGTTGAGCAGCTGGGTGCTCAGTGCCAGTCCTACGGCTTGCTCCCCACTCAAGGCATCTTGCGCATAGTCCAACCCAACGTCCATTGCGGGTGCGATTTGTGAAATCCAATGGCCCAATTGGTTGGCGAGAAATTGGGTGCTTTGTGCAGGTTGAATGAATCCGCCGATTGCCGCTTCGGTGGGGTCGGAAGGGATGAATTGGTTGAGCGTAAGGAGGCCAAGTGCTTGCCGCTGCACTTCTTCTTCACTGACCAATGCCCCTTCCACAAGGGCTTGAATCCGAGAGTCGGCGGTGGGAACAGCCACATTGAAGTCCAGACCGGGCCGGAGCAGTGATCCGTTCAGTTGCAATTGCAAGTCCACCGGGATGCGGCCGGGGAGGTCATCTGTTTCCGGAAGCAAGGGGTCCAGCGATGCGCGCGTTGTGTACGTTGTGGCGACATTCAGTTGGGCATCGTACGGATCGCCTTCCCACGAAACCGTACTTCCGGGCTGGATGTCAAACCGCTTATTAAACCAATTTTGCAGTGTGAAGTGGTAGGCACCCTCGGTGATTTCGAGGTTACCGGTCATATCGAGTTGCTCAAAATCATTGACCTCCAAATCGAGGTGACCGGCGGCGTTGCCGACGATTTCATCGCCGACTTTTCGGTTGAACACAATCCGTGCTTGTGCTCCATTCTCGACGTCAATGCCGAGGTTGATTCGGGTGTTCGAAAACGTTCCGCGCGGGATAGCAGGGGTTTCGGTCTCGGCACTGGATTTTTTGAACCGCACAAAATCCACGTAATCCACATCGGACTGGCTGTCCATGGGCAGGGCGAAGTCCGTTCCTTCCCCCGTCGTGAGGGAAGCGTCAATTTCCAGCATGGGGCCGAATCCGGAGACGTTGATGTCGCCTGTTCCGCTGGCGGTCCCATAAAACAGAGCGTCATTGGTGATGGGGATGTTCATGAGGGTCATGGCTCGGTCGCTGATCTCAATGCCAAAATCCAAATTCCAATCCTTGAAGTTTTGGTGCAACACCGTCCCATTGAACCGGGCTTCAGCGCCGGACGCATCGAATAAGGTCCATTGGTCCATCAAAAACCCGTCGGGACGAACCTCGACGTTTCCGTCTACTTCGTAGTGGGTCCCGAGGTACGGAACGGTGAGGTTGACGCCATGGGGAATCACGTCTCCCTCGATGCTGGGGAAGGATTCAAATCCGTTAGCGATCAAATTTCCCGATGCTGTGCCGCTCAGTCCGATGCTCGAAGGGGGCAGCAGCCCGTTGACCGGGGTGAGATCGAACTCTGTGAATGCAACCGTTGCCCGCGCTGCGCCGAGGTCATCCAGCGGGAGGTCAAGCACTGCGTTGACGTTGCCTGACGGGAGTGCAGCTGCCTGAAGTTCCACATGGGGAGCGTTGATTGTGCCTGAGGCTGACCCCACGGCATCCACTGCAATGAAATCTTTCCAGTGGGCTTCATCGCAAGCAATCGCACCTTCCAGCAGGGGCGCTCCGGGCCCGGAAGTGAGGGAAAGGTTGCCGGAAATGCCGCTAAGGCGACGCTTTTCGCTGCCCCACTGAAGGCCATCGTGGACAACGCGGGCCTGCAGGTTCCAATCGTTCGCATCTCGAAATGCACCAGAGAAATCGATCATTCCCCCCGCTGAACGCAAGGGCATGGCGGCCAGGGTTAATTCCGCTGACCCAGCATCGACGGACACCCGTGCAGGCTCTTCAAGCGCGAAGGCCTCGTCCCCAATTTGCCCTGTGAAGGTGTGAATCGCCAAGGCCAAGCCAGCAGTGTCGCCAATCAATTGGCCCGACGTTTCTTGAATGATTGGCGTGTTGTTGAGCGTCAGGCCATTCACCTCCCAGTTCAACCGAGAGGGATGCTGCGCATGAAGGGTGCCGTTGACCGCGAGGTGTTCTGCGTGAATATTGCCGATGGAGGCGGATGTGACATGCGTCTGCACCATTCCACCTTGTCCATTCCAACGCGCTTGTGCGGTAAACGGTTCACGGGTGGTCATCGGCAGGTCGGCAAGCACAGCGATGGGGTGAAGGTTGACCACGTTTACTTGGAGGTCCAATTGCGGAACGACGGAGGGACCTTCGGAGTGTGGTTCAAATGCCAATCGGGTTGGGTTGAAGGAACATTCGGTCAAGAGGGCCGTGTTGCATCGAGCCGTGCCGGAAACAAACGCCGACGCCCATTCGATGGACCAAGTTTCACCGGCTCTTGATTGGACAGCATCGAACCGTTCAAAGGTGCGGGGTACGCGATTTTGCAGCAAAACGATGTCCCGCACTTCGAGGACTTGCGTCCAGTTTTTTGCATCGGATCCGGACGCACGCCATCCAACATGTGCGAAGAGTTCCCACGGGGTTGTAGACTGGGCGCTTGGCGTCAGCTGTTCAATGCGTGTCTCCGTGGACATGGACCACGCAGGTGCATCCCAAATGGCTTTCCACTCCGTGTTGATGCCATCGCCGGCAGGGTGCGAAGCGCTCATGCGCCCTTCCCAGCCGCTTGCTGTGGCATGGCCATGTCCGATTAATTCCCAATCACCCTGGCCGAGGTCTTGGCTCCTCGCATTCAAGTCGAATCCCATCAAGGCAACTGAAACTTCATCCCGCTCTTCTCGGCTGTCCCAAGTCAATTCGATGCGTTGGTCGGACGCTGCCTTTGGCGTCAACCGGGCCGTTGTTGTTGTCCCGTCGTGTTCTCCTTGGATTTGCCAGGTGGAGTGTGCGTTGAAATACGTGGGGAGCGGGAAGCCGGCGAGTCGGGAAAGCGCTTCCATCTGCGTGCGGCTGAGATCAATGGGGCCGATGTTCCAATTTGAAGATCGATAAGCCAGCGGCACCTCCACATCCAGATGCGAAAGGACGCCAGTGCCTCCGGACACCGTGTGCCAGGTGAATTCTCCGAAAATGACTGAGTCGGTCGCAATTTGGGACCATTCCCTCAGCCAGTGGTCGCTGCGTACGGGCAACGCATGCACCTGCGGCAACGCTTCGAAGGCAACTGTTTGTTGCTCGCCGTCGGTCTGCCAGTCCACGGAAAGCGTTCCCCAATTGGAGGCGGTCTGCAGCGTGAATTGCTGCAGGGAATCGGCGGTTTGTAAGGCTGCACTGAGTCCTTCGAAAGAAGCAGTGGCTTCCCAAGCACCCGACCAAGGACCATCGGACAGTGGAAGCGGAGTTACATCGGCTTGGGGTAAATGCACCGTACCGTTTAGGCGGGTGCCATCCCATTGAAGTTCCTCCAAGCTCAAGCGTTCCCATCCCACGGCGAGGGCAGCTTGATTTGAACGGATTTCCACGTCGACATTGTTCACGGCAGCGGCATGCAGCAGTAAGGAAGTTGGCTCGTGTGCTGGGGGTGCTGGGGGCGGATTCGTGCGTTCGGGCGCGATGAGGGTGCCCTCGAGCCCATCGACGATGATGCGTTCGAAATGCCAGCCTGAACTGCCGATTCCGGAGAGGCTGATGGCCACTCGATTTGATCGCAAATCGGTTCCTCCCGCATGCGCAACCGCCACTTCCTCCAATTCAACGGCAATCGGAAACAAACCAATGGAAGCTGTACCCACCGACCACGTCAGCCCCTGCTTTGCGGTGGCTTGATTCAAGGCCAGCCGGCACGCCCAAGTCTGAAAGGCAGGCGTGAGGCCGACGGTTATGACCACGGCGAAGCACGCGACCAGAAGGTAGCGTTTGCGGCGGGGTGGTTTTGTGTATGCGGACCTCATCTATTGCACGTGAAAGTATACTTTTGCGGTCAGAAACCATGCCAACTCCTACCGTTATCCTCGCCATTGAATCCTCCTGCGACGATACAGGGGTCGCGGTCATTCGAGGCCGTGAAGTGTTGGCCAATGCCATCGCCAACCAGGCCGTGCACGAGCAGTACGGCGGTGTTGTCCCGGAATTGGCGAGCAGGGCGCATGCTCAGAACATCGTCCCCACGTTGGAATCTGCCCTCCAGACCGCAGGAATCGAGGTGAATGAGCTGGACGCTGTAGCGTACACGCGTGGCCCTGGATTGATGGGCAGCTTGCACGTTGGCACCGCCTTTGCCAAATCGTGGGCGTGGGCCCATGGCCTCCCCATGGTGCCTGTCAATCACATGCAGGCCCACATCCTCGCGCATTTTTTGGCGCCCGAACCGTCTCCGGATTTCCCGTTTTTGTGCTTGACGGTGAGCGGTGGTCACACACAATTGGTGCGTGTGGATGCGCCGCTGGAGATGACCATTTTGGGGGAAACCAAAGACGATGCGGCAGGGGAGGCTTTCGACAAGGTGGCCAAACTGATGGGCCTGCCGTACCCTGGTGGGCCTGTGCTCGACCGCATGGCAGCCGAAGGCGATGGCTCGGCCTTTGCATTCACCAAACCCAATGTGCCCGGGTTGGACATGAGTTTCAGTGGGTTGAAGACCCAAATCTGGCAGTTTCTGCAGCAGCACGTGCAGCGTGATCCGGCCTTCATTGAAGCCCGCAAAAATGACATTGCAGCAAGCGTTCAATGTGCCATTCTGGATATACTGATGGACAAAGTAGAGGCGGCCGTCGAGCAAACGGGCATCCTCCGCGTAGCCATCGCCGGCGGCGTCTCTGCCAATCGTGGATTACGTGCGCGGTTGCGTGCCAAGGAAGAGGCCTCAGGCTGGGAGGTGTTCATTCCACCCATGGCCTACTGCACGGACAATGCAGCGATGATTGCCATGGCTGGCAGCTTGATGTTCGAGGCTGGTGCCCGCGGAAGATTGGACGACGAGCCCGTTCCGCGCTGGGCATTCTAACTCGCCATTCGTTTTTCGTTTGTGTGCCATGTAGGCTCCAGCGACCAGAGGGGCAGGGTCATGCGGGCTGTGACGCCGTGTGCAAAGGGGTGGCCGATCGGGCAATCCAGAATTTCCAGCTGCCCGCGATGGCGCAGCAAGGCAAGCCGTTCTTTGACGATGGCGGTTCCGCGCGATTTGTGGCTGCTTTTTGGATCGGATTTGGGTCGGATTCCTATGCCGTTATCGCACACAGCGATGACGAGATCTTGTTCTTGCCAGTGAATCTGGATGGTTAAGGTGGGCTGGTCCACACCTGTTCCAGACAGCCCATGCCATATGGCATTTTCGACAAGCGGCTGAAGGATGAAGAGTGGACAGGGAATCACGGCTGGCAACACATCCGGTGCAATCTCCCAGCTAAGATCTATGGATTCGGACAAACGGGTTCGCTCCAGTTCGAGATATTGCTCCACATGGTCCATCTCTTGGGCCAACGGACCCAACACGCGGTCCTGCGACATGAACCCGAGCATAAGCAGTCGGCGAAATCGACTGAACACCGTTCCTGCTTTCTCGCTTTTTCCTTCTTGCAATAGGTTTTGAATCCCCGTTAGTACGTTGAAGATGAAATGGGGATTCATCTGGGATTTGAGGTGGCGCCGCTTCGTTTCTCGTACTTGCTCTTTGAGCAATACGTTTTGTTGAGCTTGCGAAACGCTTTGCATCAAAAGCTGTTTTTCAATCAACTGTTCCCGGGTGTTTTCGGAATGACCAAGCAATGAACGGAGGCTGATCCCGTACCAAATGCCATTGAGTGCGGCAATGGCGATGGAACCCCACGTGAGCAGGGGCCTCGGTGAAGGAACGGATGTGCGATCATGGACGAAAACATCGCAGCCGATGAACCCCAATGACACCACCAATGCGGCAATGGCCGCCGAGGAAAACCAGCGCTGCGGTCGCGCAATCAGTATGCGAAACCGTTTGGAAATCCCCCGTAGGTTGTACCAGATGCCGGCACTGATGACGAGCAGAATAGCGAGGCCCAGAAGGTGGGTCCAGTGCGGCAGGGATTCAGTCGTCGGCATGCCACCGAAAATAGACCAAGCAGAGCACATACACCTGTTGACTTCACAGACGTTGCATGTAGGTTTAAAACTGCAGCGATAGAATGGGGGCTACACCTCCTGGTCGTCCGTAACGTAAGCCTTGCGCAAAGCGCTCTGAAGCTTGCGGGAATACTCGTCTTTCAACCAGTTTTTGTAGTTCTCCGTCGTTTTGGCGATGCACTTGGAGTACAAGCGAATGCGGTACGCTATATCACCTTCCAATTCCTTGGCCAGTTCGAAAGCATCCCATAAGTCATCGCTGACGTAGCGGATGATTTCGACGTGGTGGGCGATGCTCAATTCGATGGCTTCTTTCGGGCGACCGCCAGCACGGGTAACCCGGACATAGGCCTCGGCCATGTTGAAGTCCGGGTCCGGGCCGCCTTGGAGTTTGTCCATCAACTCGTCGGAGTACTCGAAGACAAATTCATCTTCGATTTCCTCATCGGTGTAGAGGCCTTCAATGTAGGAGTTGGGCGACTTGAAAATTTCGGCCCAGTTGATGTGGGATTCCCACAGTCCAAACCGCCGCGCATTGTTCCCGAGGTCAATGACATTGAAGTCGCGCTTCTTAGGAAGAATCCGTGATCCGCGACCGATCATCTGGTGGTAGAGCGTCAAGGACTTTGTTGCTCGGTTCAAGATGATGGTTTGAACGGAAGGCGAGTCGAACCCGGTTGTCAAAATGGAGACCGAGCTGAGAATCGCATCGGGCTTTTTCTCAAACCATTCCAAGATTTCCTGCCGTTCCTTCTCGCTGTGGGTGTTGTCCAAGTGCATGCACTCGTACCCCTCTTCGATGAACATGGCTTGAACCTGCTTGGAGGTGTTGATGCCGTTGTTGAAGATGAGGCTTTTGGTGCCTTTGGCTTTCTCTTCATAGGCGTACAGCAATTTCTCCTGCATGAGGTAATTGCCGTACAGCCGTTCCGAACTGCTCACGGTGTAATCGCCGTTGATGCCAATCTTCAGCGAGCGCAGGTTGACGTCGTAGCTGTAGGTGACTGCCTTGGCGAGGAATTCCTGCTCTACGAGTGAAGAGATGGACTCACCGACGATGAGTTCATTGTAGTTGTCCTTGAGCGGCAGCTTGACGTTGGAACTCAATGGTGTGGCGGTAACGCCGAGGATGATCTGGTTCGAAAAGTGCCCAAACAGCTTACGGAAACTGTTGTAGTGGGCCTCATCGATCACGACCAGTCCCAAATTTTCAAACTCAATGCGCTCGTCGTTCAGTCGGTTGTTCAACGTTTCCACCATGGCCACGAAGCACCAGTGATCGTCTTCTTCGTCGAGTTCCTTGACTTTGCTGTTGATGATTTTGTTCGGAATGCCGATGTCCGTCAGCATGCGGCTCGTCTGCCCGCACAATTCGATGCGGTGCGTCAAAATCAATACGCGCTTTCCCGTATTCAAAATGTACCGCTTCGCCAATTCGGAGAAGATGACCGTCTTTCCGCCTCCTGTTGGCAGCTGGAACAACAAATTGTAGCGGTCCGGAAATTTATCCATCCGCGACATGAGCGTATTGATGGCATTTTCCTGGTACCCGTAGAGGTTTTTCCCTTTGTTGGCTTCCAGTTGTTTCTTCAGCTCGAGGTCGGTCAATGACAAAGCGACGGGTGATTTTTGGTGGCGAAATGCGCCGTAGGGACAATTGCGAAAGGGCAAAAGTACCGTGTAGATTCCTTACCTGAAAGGAAACAGTTGGATAGGTTTTCAACGAAAGAAGACGCGGCATTGGAAAACCGGGATGCGCCCTTCATTTTTGTCCATGCTTTTTGATCAGCTTCCAGCAGCATGGAGCGCACAATTGCGCTTGCCCGGTGGGGTGTTGGAAGCCATTGATGCGGCGGTGCAGGTCGAACGTGATGCGGGCGTTTGTTACCCTCCTGCGGGCCACGAGCTGCGGGCTTTGCAAGCCGTTCAGCCCGATGCGGTCAAGGTGGTCATTTGCGGTCAAGATCCCTACCATGGGCCTGGTCAGGCGAATGGATTGGCTTTTTCGGTAGCGCCGGCAGTTCCACATCCCCCTTCGCTCCGCAACATCCTCAAAGAGGTGTTCGAAGATGTCGGCGGGCCTTGGCCGTTTGAACGGTCGTTTGACGCGTCGGGTTGCTTGGGCGGTTGGGCGCGGGGAGGGGTGTTGTTGCTCAACGATGTGTTGACGGTGAAAGCCGGTCAAGCTGGATCACATGCTCACCTGGGTTGGCAAACATTCACTGGTGCTGTCCTTGATGCTGTAGCTGCCCGGGACCAGCCCGTGGTGGTTCTGTTGTGGGGAAAGCCGGCACAGGCGCATGCGAGCCGGTTCACGCACCAAAAGCATCTGGTGCTGAAGTCGCCGCATCCCAGTCCGCTGTCCGCGTTTCGTGGATTTTTCGGTTCGAAACCGTTTTCAAAAGCAAATGCTTGGCTCGCACAACATGGGGTCGACCCGGTGGATTGGATCGGTCAATAGGTGAAAATCCGGCCCGTGCGGTCGTCGCCGCCAAACAGCAACGTAGAAGATTGCTGCTGCGTGCGGCAGGCGAGGGCATTGATGGAACGCGTGCTTCCGCCTTCGCGGTGGGTGATTTTTCGGACAAAAGCCAAGTCGCTGAGCCGCCATGCCTTGAGGGTTTTGTCGCGGCTGGCGGTCCACAGGTGGGTGCCATCGCTGACCATCCGGTAAATCGCTCCCTCGTGAGCGGGGATGGAAAGGATTTCCTCACCAGTGGGAGTCCAGGCCCGTATGCACCCGTCCCGACCTGAGGAAAGCCAGGTCCTTTTCTCCGGCAGCCAGAGGGCCGCATAGCAACCGCCGGTGTGCGCATCGAATGCAGTGACATTGCGCATGCTGCTACCTGCTTCGAGGTGGGGAGCAAGGAATGCCTTGCCCGCGGTCGTTCCGATGAACGTGGAATCAGGGCCGTGGACCATGCACCTGATTTTTTCCGCGCCTGGGAGGGACCATTCGTCGCGCAGCTCGGTTCCGCGCCAGAGCGCAATGCGTTCATCGCCTCCGCCGGTGAGCCAATGTGAATCGCGCGACCAAGCGATGGCGAAGATTCCGTTGTTGTGGGCTTCGATGCGGCTGACCGCCTCGGGTTGGTTCGCTTCCCAGATGAACAATTCCCCGTTTTCCGTTCCTGCTGCCCGCGTGGTTCCATGGACACCCAAGGCAAAAAACGCCTTTTCGTGGTGAAGGAGTGCACGTCCTTCTCTAGTGCCTTGGGCATGCCATTCAGCCACGATGCCATCGCCGCCTGCAGTGAGCCATGTGCGGGTGTTCGGGTCCCACAATGCGTCATAAATGGCGCCTTGGTGGCCGGAAAGATGCGCTGTTGTTTCGTGGGTTCCCATCGATTGCCGAATTTAGTGCCCTCAAAGCAGTTATTAGCATGCAATACGTATTCCTCGGCATGGCCATCCTCACCATCGTGGCCTTCATTCAGTACCGCCGTCAAAACAAGCGATAACGCCACGGAATGAGCAAACCATCCATTCCAAAAGGAACGCGGGATTTTGGTCCGCGCGTTATGGCCCGTCGAAACTGGATGTTCGGCGTGATACGCAAGGCGTTCGAGCGATACGGGTTTCAGCCCATCGAAACCCCGGCAATGGAGAGCCTCCAGACCCTCACCGGGAAGTACGGGGAAGAAGGCGATCAGCTCATTTTCAAAATCCTCAATAACGGGGATTACCTCGGCAAAGCCAATGCTGATGCGCTCGCTGCCGGTGATTCGAAAGCGCTGACATCGAGCATTTCCAAAAAGGCCTTGCGCTACGATTTGACCGTGCCTTTTGCCCGGTTTGTCGTGATGTCGCGCAACGACTTGACGTTTCCGTTCCGCCGATACCAGATGCAAACGGTATGGCGGGGCGACCGCCCTGGCAAAGGCCGGTACCAGGAATTCACCCAATGCGATGCGGACATTATCGGTTCCGACAGTGTGCTGTGTGAACTGGACCTCATTACGCTGTTTCACGAGGTGCTTTCGGAGTTGGGCGTTCCGGGGTACGAGGTCGTGTTGAACGACCGGCGTCTCTTGAATGGCCTCGCCCGGGCGTGGGGCATCGAAGACCAATTCCAAGACTTCACGGTTGCCTTGGACAAATGGGACAAGATTGGCAACGACGGCGTTCGCAAGGAAATGGGCGAACGTGGATTCAGTGAAGCCACCATTGACCGCGTGATGCAACTCTTCGATTTGCTGGCGGTAAACAGTTCCGCGGAGCGACTTGCCGGGATGAAAGCCCTGTTTGCAGAGGGCGATGAAGAGGCCAATGCGGCGTATGAAGAGGTGGTTGAATTGATGAGCATGGCCAAAGCTTCTGGTGTTCCCGATGCACAAATGGTGTTCGATCCTACACTCGCTCGCGGCTTGAATTATTACACCGGAGCCATTTTTGAAGTGCGGGTACCCGATGCTCCCATCGGCAGCATCTGTGGTGGAGGACGCTATGCCGACCTCACGGGCATCTTCGGATGGGATGGGATGAGTGGGGTAGGCATAAGCTTCGGCGCTGATCGCATTTACGATGTCTTGGAGCACTACGAGGCATTCCCGCCCGAGGCGTTAACGCGGCCCCAAGTATTGGTTGCACAGCTCGACGAGGATGGAACGTCCCACGCGTTGGAGGCCATGCGCAAGCTGCGGGCTGCTTCCGTTCGAACGGTCCTGTATCCCGATGCGGTTAAGTTGAAAAAGCAACTCAAGCACGCATCAGAGCTTGATGTCGAGTTCGTTATGATGGCCGGTGCCGACGAACGGTCAAAAGGCGTCTGGACGGTGCGCAACATGCAAACCGGGGAGCAAACCGAATGGCCGTTGAACGAGGCGGTCTCGTTTGTCCGTTCGTAGAGGGACGAACACCCTTTTAAGCATACAGCGCTTCTTCAACCCGGCTGGTGATTCCGGTTTGTACTGCACCCGGGTCCCCGAGCAAAGTGAAGCGGTATTCGATGTGCTCATTGTGGCTGCCTTCAGGCAGGTACATGGACTGGGGAGGGGCGTAGCGAACAACGAGTTCATCGCCAAAAATGTCCATTTCGAGGATGGAGTCTCCGAGGGGTTCGAGGCTTCGTTCTGCCAATTGGAAATAGGGCCACAACGTGCGCTGTGCCCAGTCGCTCAGTAAGAATGTTGCCGTGTGCCTCGACCGCGTGAGGTCATCCAGCATGCCGTCGTCGATGTCACACGAAATCCGCTTGCCTGTCAGCAGGTGCATCAGGTCAAAGTGGGTTTGAATGTGCTCAATGGTTTCAGACAAAGGCAAGAAAGGCATGGATCCTTCGTACAAAGTTTGGCGCAAGTGCCGGGCAAAAACCGTGATGATGCGTTCTGCATGGGCATGGTCTCCCATGAGCAGGTGATTTTCGATGGTGGCGAGGATCAACTCGAAGCGTTCGGTAATCTTGCCCAATGCCGATTCGGAGTGCGCGACGCGGTTCAAAACGGAGTCAAGTCGGTTCCGTTCTTCCAACCGGTCCAATTGGCTTTTGAGAAAACCCAGTCGTTGCTCAAGGTGTTGAGCGGTTTCTGTATGCAGGACGTCTTCAACCTTGCGTCCAGGGATGAGCACTGCGACAATGCCGGCTGTACTCGCCGCCCACGTGCTGAGGGCCCATGGTGCTGAACCCAACATCGCGCAGCCCATTGCACATCCGGTTGCTACTAGCACACCAATCGATTGGTTGGCGCTGCGTTTTGGCGCTGCGTGCCCCGAGGTCTTTTGGTACAGCCTCCAATACAGGTGTTGGTGAATCCAGGCGATCCCACCGATGCACAGCGTGATGGCGAACTGCTCGATCATGGCGCGGGTGACTGGGTGAGGTTGGACCATTCCTGAGCTGCATCAAGGGGATGGCGTTCATTGGCAGCGACTTCCCGCTGCAGCCGCGACCACGCATGAGCAGCGGAGCTCGTCGCATTCCAACGGGCAATGCGTGCCAGTGCATGCACGTGTCCGTCGAGCTGACGGAGTTGCTGTGATTGGCGTTGCGATTCAAACCAACCGTTTTGAGACCACTGGTTAATCAATCCGTCAACGGCGTTGGCGACATGTTCAATGCCTCGTTTTTCGAGGGCGCTGATGGATTGCACCTGCACGGTGTGCCCGCCGGGATTCGGTGGAAAGAGACGCAGCGCCTGTTGGTATTGACTTGCGGTCTCGAGGGCAAGTGGCCGGTTGTCACCGTCGTCCTTATTGACGACCAAGAGGTCGGCCATTTCCATGATGCCTCGCTTGATGCCTTGCAATTCATCGCCTCCTCCCGGGAGCATCAAGAGGAGGAATGCATCGGTCAAATCCCGAACAGCGGTTTCCGACTGGCCCACACCGACGGTTTCGACAATGACACGGTCAAAACCTGCCGCCTCGCACAACAAGATGGCTTCGTAGGTGCCGCGCGCGACACCGCCGAGGGTGGTGGATGTAGGGCTCGGCCGAACAAATGCGGAGGCTTGCTTGGACAGACCATCCATGCGGGTTTTGTCGCCCAGCAGGCTGCCGCCCGACCGCGCGCTTGATGGATCGATGGCCAGTACTGCCACCCGATGTCCCCGGTTCAACAACACCTGACCAAACGCCTCAATGAATGTGCTCTTTCCTACGCCTGGCACGCCGGTGATGCCAATGCGTTGAGAGGCGGTGCGAGTGGCTGCATTTGGTGTCAACGCGTTCAAAACGGCCGTCAGGATTTTCAGGTCTTCGAGGCGGCTGCTTTCGGTTAGCGTGATGGCTTGTCCAAGCGCATCGCGGTCACCCTTTTGGATCGCAGCGGCCCACGCTTCGGGACTGCGACGGGTTGACTGCGCCGAGCGAATGCGATGGAGGGCGTCCTCCCTCGCCGCTTCACTGGCCTTCGCGCTTTGGCCTTTTTTATGGAAGCTTGGCTCGCTCATGTGTCGAAGTTAACGCGAACATCCGCCTATCTTGCGGTCGTGCACCGGTCTTTTTTACAACTGAGGGAGTGGGGTTTTTGCACGGCATTTGTTCTCACGCTGGTGGGGCAAGCTGCTGCGCAAACCCATGCCCCGGTTGCCCGTTGCGATTCCATGCAAGTCATCACCGGTCGGGTAATGGACGCCTCGGGGCACCTGATCCCCGCTGCTATGGTCGTCAACAGGGCACAGGACGGAGGGGGGCAATTTGTGGACCACCAGGGGCAGTTCCTCATGGCGGTCTGCCCCGGAGATACCATTGCCTTCGGTGCGATTGGATTTCACACATTGGAGCGTGTAGCGCCATTGTCTGGAAGGCAGTGGGATTGGGAGGTGCGCCTGCAGCGGCTCAAGGTGGAAGTTGGCGTAGCCGAAGTCGTGGCTCCCCGTGACTTGCGTGAAATCGTCCGGGACATCGAGGCGTTGGGATACAATGAGGAGGACTTCCGGTTGACACGGGTGGACGCCTTGAGCAGTCCCATTACGTTTTTGTACCAAATGCTCAGCCGGGAAGAGCGGAGCAAACGCTTGGTGGCACAGTTGGAAAACCGCGACCGACGCCATGAGCTGCTGCGGGAGTTGTTTGTCAAATACGTGAATTACGAGATCATCCTCTTGGAACCCGATGATTTCGATGCTTTCATCGCATTCAGCGATCCGGGCGATGACTTACTTCAGTCGTGGACCCAGTACGAGTTCATTCGGTACATCCAGCAGCGATTTGAGCTATTCCGGACGCTTCCGTCTCGCTTGGACGATTCCGATTACCAATACCACCTCGACGACTGAGGATCAGCTCATCAATGCGCTGTCGAGGTAGTGAACGAAAAACTGGAAACACCACCCCATGGCGCAGGCTGCAATGCCGGCCAGGTAGAATGGCTTCCGCTTGGGGTGCAGCTCATCAAAACGGACGACCATGTCTACAAACAGTACAGCTGTTCCCAAGAATTCAGCCAATAGCCAACCGCTTCGGTGCTCGACCAACAGGGCCGGCAAGGTGATGTCGGCTGTCAGTTCCAGGACAAATAGACCCTGCAAGGTCACCAAGGCGACGAAAAGAACGTTCAACGGGCGGATTGAGGACGAGGAAGTCATTGTTCGAAAGAAATATACTAAGTTTGGCAACCCTGCGTTTTTGAACCAACGAAATAGACCGCTATGTTCTCCAACAACACCAACCCTGCAAAAGTAGACCCTTCTGGCTTCGATGCGTCAGGTGTTGATCACGCGCGCATCCAGCGTTTCATCATTGTCATCCTGGGTGTGTTGACCATGGCGGTGTTTGCCACTTCGTGCACAAATCAGAAATCCTGCAGTGCCTATCAGCAGGTCGAGGTCGCGGAGTAATTCAGAACTGGAAATAGATAAATGGCTGTACACCGGAGGACATTCCGGCGTATGCCAAACCAATGGTTGCAAAGGTGGTGCCCAACTGCACCCACAACGGCGCATTGGCGAATGCCGTGCGGTAGCCGACTTTGATGCGCTCCGGGAGGCAGTGAATGGCCATGCCGGCGGCCATGAGCCCCAGCACTGGTCCATACCCCGAAACAATGGCGCCGAACGGACTGGACCAGAACCCAAACAGCAGTTGCTCGATCATGGCATTGGCGGTGAACCACTCGGTCCAAATGTCATGCGGGGTATCCAGTGCATCCCAGGTGACGTGGCTGCCCGATCGAAACCAGATCCGCGTCATCGTGATAAAATGAAAGGTGAGAAAGATACCGACGGCGTGGTGCCACCAGCGGGTGTAACTGCCCCACGGGCTGATTTTACGCCATCCCTTGTAGACGATCAGGCCCAATCCATTTAACCCGCCCCACAGAACGAAATTCCAACTGGCACCATGCCACAGCCCGCCGAGGAGCATGGTCATCATCAAATTGACGTTGGTGCTGAAGCGTTTGCGCAATGCCGGGAAGGCATACATTGCTGCTCCCGCCAGGCAGACGCCGCTCAGCACAATGAGCCGAACACCGGTGTTGGGGGCCAAAAGCAGGACGAAGCTGAGCAAAAACGACCCGCTGATGAACGTGAACCACGAGGCGCCGCGGTTTCCACCCATGGGGATGTACAGGTAATCTTTGAGCCAATTGGACAGACTGATGTGCCAGCGTTTCCAGAATTCACCGACGTTTCGGGCTTTGTAAGGCGAACGGAAATTAACCGGCAGGTTGAACCCCATCAACAGTGCAATGCCGATGGCCATGTCCGTGTATCCGCTGAAGTCGGCGTACACCTGGAGACTGTAAGCATACAAGCCGATGAGGTTTTCAAATCCACTGTAGCTCCCCGGGTTGGCAAAGACGCGGTCAACCACGTTGACGGCGAGGTAATCGGCCAGCCAGATTTTCTTGATCAGCCCGTTGAGGATCCAAAACAGCCCCGTTCCAAATTCAACCCGGCTGAGCCGGTAGGGCTGATGGAGCTGAGGGATGAAGGATTTGGCGCGAACGATGGGCCCCGCTACCAGCTGCGGGAAAAAGCTCACGAAAAACCCAAAATCCAGTACGCTTCGTACAGGCTCGACTTCCTTTCGGTACACGTCGATGGCATACGACATGGTCTGGAAGGTGTAGAACGAAATCCCCACCGGCAAGAGGATTTGATCCACGCGGAACGTCGTTCCCAAATGCGCATTCGCCCACTGGCCCAGCGCTGCGTGTGGCTGACTCCAATGCACTCCGAGCAGCGGCTGCAGGGCGTCCGCAATGAAGTACGCGTACTTGAAATACAGCAAAACGCTGAGGTTAATGATCAAACTCGCTGTAAGCCACCGTTTTCGCTGCCCACCCTCCGAGCGATCCATTCGCCCGCCAATCCACCAATCTGAGAGGGTAGAAAAGATGAGGATGGCCACAAAGGCACCACTCGTTTTCCAATAGAAAAACAAACTCGCCAAAAACAAGTACGCATTGCGCATACGCACCCGCTTTTCCGTTGCGGCGAGCCCCGCCAATACCACCAGCATGAATGCCCAGAACGAGGCATTCAAGAACGTAAACGGCTGGGATAGGGATTCAATCATTGCTGTGGTTGCGCGTCGATCGCGCTGTTCAAAGATGGTGCCTTTTGTGCTTGGGAGTACGCGTCCATCCACGCGGTGAAGAGCGCGTTGGCGATGGCACTGTATCCTTTGGCCGTGAAGTGCATTCCGTCTGGTTGCATGCGCTCATCCTCGATCCACTCGGCTACGATGCCAGGACCGCCGAGGGCGTTCGTAAGGTCCATGTACCCCATGCCGTGGGCTCGGCTGTGTTGACGTAGCCAGTTGCCGATGGAGGCAGAGGGTTCTGCGAGTGATGTGCTGCGGTGCATGGCGGGCGTGTTGCCGAGGAGCACCACGGCTGCGCCTGAACTGCGCAAGATGGAACTCAGCGCCTCGTAGTGGGCCGCATAAGCCGGTACGTTGAGGCGTTTGCCATCGACCGCGTCGTTGAGTCCGATGCCGACAAAAATTAAATCCGGCTGGAGCTCCTGAAGCAGGTTGTCCCATCCGCTTTGTGCAGCGGCATGCCGAATACGGAGGCCATTGTGTCCCCATTCGTGCCAAGTGATGTGTGGCGTTGCTGATGCGTTATGGCCATTTATGCCCGCATACCACACACCGGCTTTCTCCGGAGCGACAAAACACACCGCCAACGTATCGGCAGCACGTTCCAATTCCAACTGCCAGCCCAGGTTGCCGGGCAGGGGTGTGCATGCCCGGAGCGGGGCGTTTCCTGTCCAATGCCATTGCGCTCGTTCGGCGTTGGTCCACAGTTGGATTGAGGTGTAGGCCGTTCGGGAAGAATCAGGCAGGTAACTGACGTGTTGAATGGAGGCTGAGTCTTCTGGGTATGCGAGGATTCCGGTCGCAATGGGAGCGGCTTCACACCGTGCTTGGCCCTTGCCCCGTGTGCAACAATCGGCTGTCCACAAGCCCTCCATCTCAGTACGGAAATGCGTAGGTGTATTGGTGTGGGCGAGGCGGTAAGGGAGGTGCATGCCCCGGGACATTTCCGCTTGCGGTGCCCAGGCTGCGAGCAACCGTCGCATTTCGTGTCCAATCCATCCTCCTTGCACATGGGAACCGCCGATGTACAGGACGGTCAGGCCGCCTGATCGATTGGAGTGGACGCTGTCCATGGTGGTCCAGAGTCGGTGAAAGGCGCGGCATGAATCCGAATACGCCCACCCGGTATGTGCGGATTCTCCTGGGACCGCGGACGTTGCTACCTGTGCGCTGCATGTGCATGCCATGCCCACCAGTGCTGCGAATAGGAGGTGCTTAAGGGGCATCAACCAGCGATTGCTCAGCCTGCGTGTTTTGCCACAACGTCCACTCAGCTTGAATGGATTGGCGGAACAGCTCTGCGATTTGTTTGGCCCCAGTTGGGGTGAAGTGAATGTGGTCTGAACTGGCGAGCGGGGGATCCGATTGCACCCATGCAGCCATGCTCCCTTCACCGCCCATCACCTCGAACATGTCCCAATACAGGGCGTTGTTATTGATTGCCGCCGTTTTCAATGCATCCCGGACCCACAAGAGTTGCGGATACGTTTCCATGCGTGTGCCCGTTTTTCGCGCCATGTCCGACGGTCCAATGACGATGATAGGAACACCGGGTAACAGGGATTGGAACAAGCGAATCTGAGATGTGAACCACCGGCCGTAACGCTCTGCACGTTCGGCATCTTCGATGTATGGAACCGTGTTTCCGCCGTATTGCAGCATTACCAACTCCGTCCGAATGGCACCGAGCTGCCGAGTGAATTGATCGCGGTCCAGTTGGCGGAACACCGTTCCCGAGCTTCCGCGCATGGCGAAGTTGTGGACGACGATGCCCGAATCGGTCCACATGCCGATGCCGTTGATTTCAGGGTAACTGCCGTCAAATTGCAATTCCAACGATTCAAAGGCCATTGAATCCAATGCGGCGAGCGGTAAGGACACGTTCTGGGCAAGGCTATCGGGTTGGAGTGCGATGGAGACGGTGTCGCGCTCGTTGATTGTGAGTTGCAGGGTCGTCGGCTCGCTCACTTGCCCCAGCGCCACATGCAGTTGGTTGAACGAGCGGTTGCGCCGGTAGCCCCGAGGATGGGGTTCAAATCGCAGGCTCGCTGCTGCCCGTGTAGAGTCCGTAAGGGCAGAGTCGGGCTGGGCAAACGCCGCCATGAGTCCGAAACGGTCGTGCTGTATGGTGGTGTCTTGTTTGCCAAAGCGCGCATAGCGTTTCCATTCACCGGTCCAAGATTGCCGCATAGCAAGGCTCGGAATGGGGGAGACCGGCGAGAGGAAACCGGGGCCGCCTCCGCCCCAAAGGGACTGCCAAGCATTGCGCAAGTGGCCGGTGATGCGGTCGCCTTCGATTTGGGAGTCGCCGTAGTGGAGGACATGGATGGCAGGCTTCCGAGCCGGTGCATTCAAGGCAGCGAAGAAATTCCCCAAGGTTTGGAAGGCTTCGTCGTTGCCTGCGAGTTGCAGATTTTGGTGCAGGAAAGAATGGATGGCGGCACGGTCGTATCCGCCCATTTCTGTTTCCGAACCAGTACGGGCTGAAGGCGGGATAGACGGTGCTGGGGGCGGCTGGGTTGTGACCGAGTCGTATACGGCAACGATTGGTGATTCGGTCGTTGGACCGAGGAAATCACCGTCGGTGACCGGACGGGTGTAGGCGTCAAGAACGAGCTGGGCTTCTTCCGGAGACATGCCTGCCTCTGAGGGAGCTGCTTCGCCCCAGCGCGGCCAATCCGAAAACGGTCCACTTGGGGAATGCGGTCGCGCCATAAAGGCGAATATTCCGGTCCATACCGCCACAAAAAACACAAGTGTTTTTCGAACGGGATGATCGTTATGGTTCATGGCTGAATCGGAATGCAGAGGACTTCACCAATGCGAATGTAATCGGTGATTTCATTGATTTCTGCAATCCACTCAGGAGTTGTTCCGGGGTACCTTTTTGATATGTTCCAAAGCGTGTCACCGGCCTTGACCTCGTGCAGTAGGCACGTGTACGCCGCGGCATAGGGCGCGGGATCAATTTCGGTGAAAGATGTGACGGAAGGGGTGGCCGCAGGCGTTTCTACCTCTTGCGCAACGGGTTCATTTTTCCACAAGGAAGCGTATGCCGGCGGCAAGGCAACCTCGTATGAATCAAGCGTGGAACATGGCAATTGGCTCCCGGTCCACCAAGGCAAAAATTGGCTAAGCACATCAGCAGGCATGCCTTGTTGTTCGATCAAATTTATCCTTGATTGCTTCCCGTCGCATGCAACCCGTTCCCAGTTGCTCAGGGCATCTACCCAATCCAGTTGGTGGTCTGGGAGTTCGGTGTTGACCATCAAGCGGCTGATGACCTTGTAGAGAGCGAGCCATTCATCCAGTTGCCGATCGTAGCCGGGGCGGCCTGTCCAACGGGTAGCAAACGCCATGCCTTTGATGTATGCGACGAGGACCCGATGCGGATCATTCGGAAAGCGCCGTTGGAATTTTTCGAGTTGCGCAATCGCCCGGTGCGTTGATGCAGCGGGAACACCACGTTCGTCGATGGCGCCGTTCAATGCTGCCTCGCTTTCTGCAGCGTCAGCCTCCGTATTCCACCAGAGTCCGGCGCGAGGGGCGTTAGTGTGAGCCGATTGATTCCAGCCGGTCGTCAATGCCGGAATCCACTGAAATGAAGGGGGGAGGGTGGTCGAAATCCACGCCTCATTGATGACAGCGCTGTGGAGGCCGTACAAGGCATTCAGCTGGAGCAGCCGTTTCCCCTGATCAGCCAAAAGCAATTGCATGCAGCGGTTTTCTTGCTCCCGGTCAGCTCCCCACGGTTGCAGCGCGGCCTCCAATTCGTCCAGCGCTGGAACTGCATTTTTCAGACCGGGCATATGGCCCGTTTGGATGGTCACGTTCGCTTCGAAGGCTTGGAAATCCGCCAAGGCGCAACGGCTGTCAAACGTTTCTTGCCATTCCACCAATCCCAATTGTGCGAAGGGTGACTCGGTCGCCATAACCCAAAGCAGGAGTATCAAAGTTGTGGTTGTGCGAACGAGCCCAGCGTGATAATTGGGTGCCTTGGAGGACATGTTCCAAAGGTATTTCACGGGGGTTAAATTCCGGTGAGTGGCCCGAAATCATCGTTCTGCATTGATATAACACGACTAAAACATATAATATTTATACAAAGCCTTTGTTTTAGGTGTTATAAAAACTATATTTGAAAAAGGTCATGGAACGTTAAGTTCTTGGAGGACCTAGTTGTGAATCGTAGTGAAGCATCTGCAACGGCGGGTGCTTCATTTTTTTTGTGTCATTTGGAAAAGAACAATTGGCGCAAGCGCTGAGTTGTGCAGGTATGAAATTGCACCGATTGGAAACGGAACAGTGGTTGCCCTTGAGCATCCAAGAGGCGTGGGACTTTTTCAGCATCCCCGAAAACCTAGACCGGATTACCCCGCCCGACATGTCGTTCGAAATTCTAACAGGGGCGGGCGAGCGCACTTTTGCCGGTCAAATCATCACCTACAAAATTCGTCCGCTGCTCAACATTCCCATGCGCTGGGTCACGGAAATCACCCAGTCGGAGGAGGGCGAGTACTTTATTGATGAGCAGCGATTCGGACCCTACAAATTCTGGCACCATGTGCACCGGTTCACCGAAAAGGACGGCGGGGTGCTGATGGAGGACACCCTTCACTACGCCCTGCCATTCGGCATCCTCGGCGAAATCGGAGGGGGATTCGTGCACAAAAAAGTCCGCGGCATCTTCGAATTTCGTGAGGCTGAACTCAATCGAATTTTCCCACACTGACGGCCTCAGTGGCAAAGGACATTCGCTGCCCACGCTGCCATAAGGAGGTTGGGTTTGGCCTTGGCTTGAAACCCGAGGGAAGTGATGTAGCCAGCTGAAGCGCTGATCAACTTCTGGGACGGGTATTGGGGGTCGGAATTGAAGTCCAAATCAATTTGCTTCACCCGAATGCCGCATTCTTCCAGGATCAAATTGGCCAGCGCAACGGAACGCTCGGTTTCGCCCCAGAGTTTGGTCCACAGATCGGTGATTTTCGGGACTCGTTCTCGGCGGTAGATGACGTGGGCTCCGTTGTCGGGGTACCGGAAGACCACTGTGGTCACGTACACCGTGTACCGCTTGTAGTTCTGGCTGTCGCACCCCACGTGGATGTCCAAGTGCTGCTCCGAACACATCGTGGCGATATAGCTGCACACGTCGTGGTCGACGTGTCCCCCCATCACTTTGAATTGCCGGTCATTGGGATGCATGGCTTCTAATTTAGAACCCAAAACGAGAGGCGGAAAACCCCTTCAGGAGTTCTCCGCCCATTTTCTTCACACCTTTTGAACAAGGCGTTGTCGTGCGTTCCGATTTAGGATTCCAATGCTTTTTCGATGAGAAATTGGACGTGTCCGCGGTGCGCCCGGGTCAATCCATCGGGAGAGGAGGCGTTGCGTTGGTCGCGTTGAATTTGCTTCAAGGTGGCTAGGGCCATTGTTTGCGCTACCGTGTCGTACTTCTTCTCGGGATCGAGAACCGTAATCAATCGTTTGACATACTCGATTTGCAGTTGCTGCCGTACTGTGTTGACCGAGCTGCGCAGGTCTGCATTAAAAATAGCGTCGGTCAAATCCTCCATATATTCATCCAGGCGGTAGGTGTTGCCATATTCCGTGGCATCGGTGATACGTTGTAAAACGCGAGGATGCAGCAGGTGATTCAGTACGTTGCGTTGTGCAGACGCGATGCGGGAGTGAATCTTGGGGTCCTCAGGTTGAGCGAAGAATCCGAAGCCTCGCCGTTGGCTCTGAAGGTAACCGTATACCGACTCCGCTGCTTCGAATGCATTGGGCGCAAAAGCGTATTTCTTCAGCGCTTTCATGGCCGCTAACTGATCTGCTTCGGATACCGGCTGAAGTGGAGCTTCCGTTTGCTGAGAAGGATGTGCACGGTTGTAGCGAACTCCACCTATTTGACGCGTCATGACGCCAAGCTGGGTGATGTACTCGCCCGTCAAGGTCAAGTATGCGCGGCGTACTTCGTGGAAGCTGTTCTGGTTATCGCCGCCGTATACGGAAAGGATTTCGGGCAACAGGTCATTGACGAGTTCACAGCGCTCACTGGCATAGGCGACGGGGTCGCTGGAAAGGTCGTAAATGTTGACATCTGGATTCATACCACCGCCTGGACGTCGCATATCATCGGCGTCGTTGCCAAATTTCAGGTCAGGCTCCACCGAACGCCGCAGGATGCCCTCCAAACGAGTGGCCTCCGCTTCGGTGTCGTTAAGGCCAACAGAGTAGCCGTATTCGATGACCCATTTATCGTAGGGACCGGGGGCATCGTCAAAGAATTTGGTCTGGTCTTCTTTGTTCCGTGCGAAGTTGATGGATGGATAATCCATGACACTGTTCGACATGCCCTTCGCGTTAACGGCGTCGGCATCCTTTAGGGCTTCCGGCGTTTGCATGGTCGAACCAGCCATGTTGTGGCTCAGTCCGAGGGTATGCCCAACTTCGTGCAGCACCAAACGATGCAGGGTCTCACGGGTGAATTTTTCCTGCTCGTCACTGCCAAACGACCGAGCGCGCAACGCGGCCAAACCGAACAGCGTCTGCTGCGCCTGCACCGCACCAGCATCGCAGCGGTGCATCCATTCTGCATAGCGTACCCGGGATCCTTCAGGGGCTGCGTCCTCTTCATCCATGCTGTCAAATCCGGCATTCTGGAACACCTCGGAACGCCACAGCCGCCCGGTCATTCCGCTCCATTCGAGCATGATGTCTGCACCGAGGATTTCACCGTTACGCGGGTTGACAAAACTGGGGCCGTATCCGCTGTAGCGGGGGCTGGGCGAAGACGTCCAGCGCAAAACGTTGTACCGGATGTCACCAGCATCCCAATCGGCCGAATCGGGCTGTACCTTCACGACCACAGCGTTGGAAAATCCAAGCGGTTCGAAGGCTTGGTTCCATTTTTCAACTCCGGTCTGGATGTATTCACGGAACTCATACGGTGTGGTGTTCTCAATCCACCAGGTGATGGGCTTCACCGGTTCGGAAACGGCGGCGGTAGGGTCTTTTTTCTCCAAACGCCAGCGGTGGATCAAATCGCGCCAGGGCGTTGAGGAGGTTGAAGTCATGTGCTCCATCTGCGTGGTGAAGTAGCCAACGCGCGCGTCGTCAGGGCGTGGCGCGAATCCATCCTCCGGCATGTTGAGCAGGCTGTGCTGGTAACGCACGGTGATGAAGCGCGCATCCTCGAGGGCTGCCCCTCCGGTCTTCGGTGCCGGATTGTCGTACACATAGTCGACAATGACTTCGGTGTTCTCCGGGTAGTTGTTGATGCGGTGAATTTTCGTCTTTTCGCGTGAGAGCTTACCCAATACTGACTCACCTGGGCGACGGGAGGGACGCTTGATCATCTCAACGTCCTCTTTCAAAAACAGCGCATCGCCCGAGACAAGGTGGACGGTTTTGGAGGAATCCTGTCCTTCGATTTTCAAGCTCGCCAATATGGGCGTGTTGACGTTGGCACCCGCGGCTTTGGCCAATGGCGAGTCCTGGTCGAAATAGTAATTGGTGTTCTCAGCGTGCAATTCGATGCGGTCGAAGTGCTTGTGGAAAGAAATCACCTTGCTGTTCCGGTAGCTTCCGCGCGTGTACCCGCTCTCGGCAACGCCGTCGTCAACGTGGGAGAAGTAGATGAACTCCCGCTCCATCATGGAGTCCGGAATGGCGAGGTAGCTGCTGCCTTTGACCGTGTCGGTGTAAAGCGTGAAAAGACCGTCCAACGTCGCACAGTTTTTGACAACCTCATCAATGGACTTGATGGCGTCTTTGTCCGGGCGTACTTTGGGGGCCTCAGTTCGGCCTTTTTTCTTGGATTTCTTGCCGCGTTGGGCGTGGGCCTCAGTGGCGAGGGTTGCAGTCATCAGGCCCATGCAGAGCAGGGCGATGGCCGAGATGGAAAATTTCCTCATAGGGGTATCAAGTGAAAATCAGGTTGAGCCCTAAGATAGGGGCACGTGCCGCTGTTTTTACTTGAAACCGCGGTCCGATTTGATTTGTTCGTAAGCTGCCTGAATGGCATCAAAACGCTCGCGGGCTTGCTTTTTGTGTGCTTCACCCAAATCCAACACCTTGTCCGGATGGAATTTCACAGCGAGTTTTCTGTAGGCTTTTTTTACCTCGGAATCGGTAGCCGATGGATTGATTTCCAGCACTTTGTAGGGGTCAGGTGAACCTGCGTTGAAGAGCTCCTCAATGCTCGCGAGGTCGGCTGCTGATATGGCCATCCACCCGGCAATCTGGCGGATGATGGTGATTTCATTCGTGTGAATTTGGCCGTCCGACTTGGCAATTCCGTAGAGGTATTGGATGAGGAGCCGCCGCTTGGCGACGTCCATGTGCCGTCGGATTTGGTCTGCTACCTCCCGGGTATTGATGGGTTGCTTCAGAACGTCACGGAGCATCAAGGTCAACTGATCCGCTTGCCGTGCGCCGAAGTTTTTTCTCAGGAAGTCCTTGACGAAATCGAGTTCAGACTTCAGTATCCGATTGTCCGCCTTCATGACGGCTGCACTCAATACTAGCAGCGCTAAGCTGAAATCACCCGGACGTGTATGGGAACGTGCGGCGCGAGGCGTGCCTTCTACGGACAGGCTGCTGTCCGAGAACATCTTGCCAAACGTATAACCCAAGATGCCACCGATGGGGCCACCTAAAGCCCAACCGATGGCACCTCCAATCCATGCGCCGTATCGGCTCACGCGAGTTCGGCGTATCCCTTCTCGATGAAGGAGGTGAGTTCTTCGCCTTCCAACAATCCCTGCGACAAGCGCGCGAGATCACCCGCTTTTTTAGCCATCGCCGTGCGTGCGGCTTCGTCCTTTTCCGACAGGATTTTCTGCACGAGTGGGTGGTTGGCATTGACAGCGACGTCGTAGCTATCGGGCAGGTTGCCAAACATCTGGAACCCGCCTCCGCCGACGGCTTGCTGCTCCTTCATGCGGCGCATGAACTCCGAACGGGTAATGGTCAGTGGGGCCGCAGTGGGGGACATCGCCACGAATTTTACCTTGTAGGATTCGCCGGGGAAGGCGCTTTCAATGACGGGCTTGACTTCCTCTTCTTGCTTTTCGTCGAGGGCGCTGGTTGCGGCTTCTTCCGTCTTGATGAGGTTGTCGATGACGTCCGAATCGACGCGCTTGAATTGAACGTCCGGGTATGCTTCCTCCAGTTTTTGAACCATGTGGGAAGCCAGTGGGCCTTCCATCACCAGCACCTTGTACCCGCGCTCCAACGCCGGGGTGATGAAGCCGTGTTGGTTGGTTGCATCGGCGGTGTATGGGAGGATTACCTTGCCGTTTTTGTCTTTTTGGGTTTCGCCAACTGCTTCAATCAACTCTTCGTAGGTCATGCACGCGCCGGTGGTTTCTTTGAAGAGCATGAATTTTTTGGCGCGATCCATGAACTTCTCGTCCGTGAGCATGCCGTACTCGATGAAGATGCGCAGGTCGTCCCACTGGGCTGCAAACGACTCACGGTCCTTTTTGAACATGGCATTCAGCTTGTCCGACACCTTCTTGGAGATGTGACCGCTGATTTTTTTGACGTTGGCGTCTTCTTGGAGGTAGGAGCGCGAGACGTTCAATGGAATGTCCGGAGAATCAATCACACCGTGTAGGAGCGTGAGGAAATCAGGAACGATGTTCTCCACGTTGTCTGTGATGAACACCTGGTTGGAGTACAGGTGGATTTTGTCCCGGCGCAATTCCATTTCCTTCTTCAACTGTGGGAAATACAGAATGCCTGTGAGGTTGAATGGGAAGTCCACGTTCAGGTGAATGTGGAACAGCGGATCCTCGAAGTTCATCGGGTACAAATCCTTGTAGAATTCCGCGTAGTCTTCGTCCTTCAGGTCAGCTGGTGCCTTGCTCCACAACGGCTTGGTGGCATTGACGACGCGCGGGACGGTGGATTCGATTTTCTTGACGTTGCCATTTTCGTCTTTCTCACCCGAAGGATCGTCGTTCCATTCGGACTTGGTTCCGTGGATGATCTCCACCGGCATGAACTTGCAGTACTTGGTCAAAATGCCTTGGATGCGGGCATCCTCGAGAAATTCTGCGCTGTCGTCGGCAATGTGCAGCACGATGTCTGTACCGCGTTCGGTCTTCTCTGCTGCTTCGATGGAGTACTCCGGTGAGCCGTCACAGCTCCACTTGACCGGGGTGGCGTCCTCGCGCTGGCTCCAGGTGACGATATCCACCTGTTTTGCGACCATGAAGGCCGAATAGAATCCGAGGCCAAAGTGACCGATGATGGCCGTTTTGGCTTCTTCGCCTTGGTACTTATCAAGGAATTCAGTGGCACCAGAGAAAGCGATTTGGTTGATATACTTATTCACTTCCTCCTCGGTCATTCCGATGCCGCGGTCTCGAATGGTCAGCGTCTTCGCTGCCTCGTCGCGAATCACCTCGATGGAAGTCGTTCCGTCAACGGCGGGCACTTCGCCCAATTTGGCAAGTGTGTTGCGTTTCTGGGTCGCATCGACCGCGTTTGAAACCAATTCCCTAAGAAAGATCTCGTGATCACTGTACAGGAATTTCTTGATGATTGGAAAAATGTTTTCCGTTTGGACATTGATGTTTCCAGTTGCCATGGTTTTCGATTTGTTAACTTGAGAAGAGCAAGGTTCAAGCCAAGCGCCATTTGCGTTCGATTTTCTGCCATTCTGACCCGTTGACCCGTCTTTTGCGGAATCCTTTGCGCCGCAATGTCACTTCCTTTTGGCGTGAACCCCTAACTTTCCCCTTGAATCTCTGCCAAATCTGCCACCATGATGCTGTTTCAACGTTGTTCAGTCGCTGCCCTGCTTTGCAGCCTTCCATTGCTTTCTTCTGCACAGTCCGGTTCGACAGAGGATCCGGATTGGTCGGTTTTGATGCAGCAGCAGGATGCTTCGCCGGATGAAATTCGTGCCCTGTTTGAAGTGCACTGGGAAGGCAGAGAACGCGTCAAAGGTTCCGGCTACAAGCAAGTTGAACGGTGGTTGCATTTAATGGATGGCCGTACGGACAACCAGGGACACGCCTTGACAAGCGAGCAAACAGTGGATGCCCACCGACAAATTGAACAATGGCGAGCGGAAGGCCGATCGCTGGAGGGGAATTGGCAGGTCTGTGGTCCGACCTTGGACGACATCACCACCCGGGACAACATCCGCGGTGTTGGACGCATGAACGCATTGGCCTTTCACCCAACTGATCCGGCCATCATCTTTGCAGGTGCGCCAGCAGGCGGCCTGTGGCGATCCTATGACGGTGGTGCCAATTGGGAAACCAACACCGACGATTTCCCCACGCTCGGAGTCAGTGCCATTGCATTTGCCCCGACCGACCCGACAATTGTTTACATCGGAACCGGTGACCGAGACGCTTCTGATAGCCCGGGTATGGGCGTGATGAAGTCCCTCGACGGCGGACTGACGTGGGAATTTGCCAACAGTGGAATCAGCGGGTACGTCGTGGGAGACCTTGCCGTGCACCCAGCGAATGGGGACCAAGTGGTGGCCTCAACAAGCAACGGCATTTTCAAAACCACGGATGGCGGTGAGACGTGGTACCAGGTCTCCAACAACACCCAGAATTACAAAGACATCGCGGTGCACCCCACCAACCCCGATATCATCTACTGCACCGGTCAAGGCCGTTTCTGGCGCTCCGAAGACGCAGGTGAAGACTGGGAGTACGTCAACGATGGGATTGTGCCGAGCACGCGCATGGTCATCGCTGTGACGCCCGCCGCACCCGAAAACGTATACGTCCTCTCAGCCGGCACGTACGAATACCGGGCGTTCTACAAATCCGAGGATTCGGGATTGAATTTTGTGGAGATGAGCGACAGTCCCAACATCCTGGGGTGGAGTGCGTCAGGTGATACCGATGGCGGTCAGGCTTGGTACGACTTGGCGCTCGAAGCCGATCCGTTGGTGGTCGACCGGGTGTACGCAGGCGGCATCCGAATGAAGCGTTCTGACGATGCCGGTGCGACGTGGATTGACGTGCAAAACAGCTACCTGCACGTGGACCAACACGCCTTGGTGGCCAACCCCCACACGGATGAGGTGTGGCTGGCCAATGACGGGGGCATTTATCGGTACGAGGACAACACCCAATGGCAGGACATGAGTCATGGGATTGTGACCGGCGAGATTTACAAAATTGGCCAAAGCCCATTCGACGGCAACCACGCCATGAACGGCTACCAAGACAACGGCACCTATCTCTTCAACGGTGTGCAGTGGTCGCGGGGCAGCGGTGGAGACGGATTTGAGTGCATCTACGACCCGAATGACCCCGAGTGGTTCTTCTCCAGCTCCCAGTACGGGCGCATTTATCGAACCGGACCGGGCGTCCAGTCGCAGACGATTGTGGACAACGGTACGCTTGGCATCAACGAAGGAGGGGCGTGGTCGACGCCGTTTACCGTCTCCGCTGAGGATTCTGAAACCATGTATGTGGGCCTCCTAAACGTGTGGCGTTCCATGAATGTGAAGCATCCCGTTAAGGACAGCATTGTTTGGGAAAAAATCAGTTCTGAACTCGGGGGGAATGACGCGAACACCATGCGCGTCGTGCACCGCGATTGCAATGCTCAAAACCGATTGTACGCCACCGAAGCCACGCGCAAATTCTTCCGTTGCGATAACGCTTTGGCGGATGTGGACAGCCTCACATGGCATGACCTTTCGAACAACCTTCCTTTGAGCGCTCAGCCGGTGCTGGCTATTGAAACGGTTCACGGCGAGGACAGCACAGTCTACATCTCGTTCAATTACAAAGTGTGGAAATCCACAGATTTGGGCGAAGACTGGACCGAATTGGAGGGCGATCTGCCTTCGTTGCCCATCAATACCTTGGTGTATGACACCACCGGAACAGGTGGCCTGTACGCGGGGACGGACATGGGCGTTTACTACTGGAGTAATTCGGATTCCACCTGGATGGATTTTTCAAACGGATTGCCCGCCACCGTTCGCGTGACGGAGTTGGAGCTCTATCCTGGCACCGGCACCAACGATCCGCAGCGCCTGCGAGCAGGGACGTATGGCCGGGGGATGTGGGAGACGGATGCATACGGCGAGCCGGTCGGATTCCCAGCGATTGCTTTCTTGGAACCGGCCGCGGGAGAGACGTCCATCTATGGCGATGCACAGGTGCAGTTGGCTTTTCGGCGCAACCTGCAGGCGGTGGAAATGGCTAATCTAACCGCCGATGACATTGCTGTTACCAACGCCACAGTGGAAAACCTCGTTCCCAACGCGAGCGGATACGAAGTAACCGTTATTCCTGAGGAATACGGTCCGGTAGCGTTGGTTGTTCCCGATGGCATTGCGGTAGAAGTCGGTGGATTTGAATTGCCCAACTTGGGGTCCGACACCTTGCTGTTGGTATACCATCCAGCGCCGCTTGACTTCGGTCCATGGGGACCCGGTGGGGTGGGCAACGAAGATGATTTGTCGATCTGGCTGCGCGCGGACCATGGAACCTATGGCGCATCCGGCGAAGAAGTGGGGTACGGGGAGGCCGTATACGAATGGCGCGATGTGCTTTCCGGTAATTTCAGTTCGGCCTACCAGGACGATGGAGAAGCCGCACCGTTGGCCACGGGAGATGGACTCAATGGTCACCCCGCGTTGAAGTTTGACGGTGTGAACGACTGTGTGGTAGCACCCACGGTCGAAATGAAGCGGGAAGTATCGGCGTTTAGTGTGGCCCGCGGCGCCGAAACGGCTTGGAACGATCACGGATGGATCGCCAGCGCTCGGCATGACAACGGCTTCATCTTGCACCCTTGGAAAGACCAGAGCAGCTATCAGTCTGTGGTCATCGACAGTGAAGGCAACTACGCCGAAGCCACACCGCTTTGGATTCTCGACGCATCGTTGCCTCAATTTTATGGCGTGATTTACGGGCAATCCGACTGGGACCAGCAATTCTACACCATCGTAAACGATACCCGATTGCCGTTCCCAGGTTCGAACATCGGGCTGCGCGACGCCACCGACTTCGTCGAGGTGCGCTACGGCTGGGACTTCGATGATCGTTTTGGTGAAGGATTCATCTCTGAGCATTTCATCTTCGGACGGCGCTTGTTCGAGTCGCACCGCACCATCGTGTCGAACTACATCGCCGCGCGTTACGGAATCAACCTCGGCAACGTTCAACACTACTTCCGGGACCAGTACCCCGAAGACGTGGCGGGCATTGGCCGCGAAAGCGAATGGGATCAGCACCACGATGCGCAAGGCATTGGTGCCGTGCGCATCAGTGACGCGTCAGATTTACAGGATGGCGAATACCTGTTCTGGGGTCACGATGGCGGCGCAGCTGAGGTGGTGACCGCATTCCCGTTCCAATCCGAGCGTCTGGAACGCATTTGGGCCTGTGAAGAGGTAGGGGACGTTGGTACGGTGAATTTCCGCATCCAAGACGCGGGCGTAGCTGAATTGTTCATGTCTGGAAGCATCGGGCTGATTGTAGCGGAAGGAGATGAATTCAGCATCTTCAACCAGCCTGATTTCTACCCGTTGCAGAACCAGGGCCAGTACTGGTCAACCGCGGTAGACTTGCCGGAACACGGTGTGTTCACCATCGGGTTTGCGCCGGTGATGCGCGTTGATGAGTCCTTGGCAGAAGCCGATTGGCAGGTGTACCCAAATCCAGCGAACGACGTGCTGAACATCGCCTCTCGTTTCATCGAGACGGCAGGTGTACAGTGCCGCGTAGTGGACTTGTCAGGCCGCGTGGTTGCTGCGTGGCCGTGGTCCGGTGGCCAGCGCATGGCAGTGGACGTCTCGGCATGGCCGAGCGGTGTGTACGTTGTGGAATTCGAAAAGGACGGATTGCGCCACGCCCTCCCGTTCATAAAGCAGTGACGCTCCGATCAATCGACCAGCAGTCGAACCGTCGACGCTTGGCCCGAAGGCGTCAAGCTGCGAACGGTGTAAGTACCAGCCGCCCATGCCTCTGAGGGCAACTGGGCTTGGCTGCCGGCGCCTAAGAAAAACGTGTGGATGCTCCGACCGCTTGCATCAAACACACGGAACTCCGCTGCTTCGGGGCCGTTTTGAATCCATGCAGCACCGGCGGTGGGGTTGGGGTAGGTAAAAAAGCCTTGCGCCGGTGTTTCGGCTTCGGCTACATTGACCGCAGGCCCGAATCGATATACCGTGCCCTCAGCTGGTACGCCCGACAAATTGGCACCTGAATAGTACCATTGGTAAAAGTCATCGGACAAGATCCAATCCGGAGCATCTGCGTCGCCGCTGGCGGTGTAGAAGGTGCCGTTGTAGTTATCGTAGTCAAACCCAATGATGATACCGGATGTCAGAAAATCGATTTGATTCAATGAATCCGAGGGAATCGTATTCAAACCGAACCGGTATTCAATGATGCCGCCGCTCTCGTAGATCCACGTTTGAAAGCTGAGGCGGGCAGTGGTAGTTCCAATGCCAGAAATCTCGTCGTAAAGGCCACACTCGTCCCATTCCACTTTCAGGATTCGGTTAGGCGATTCACCGGTGGTTTGGTAACTGATGGTGCTGAACTCTTCCGCTTCCACCGCTCCAATGTCCATGACGTCTAGGCTGATGGGCCACAAAATGTTCAACAGCCCAGTTTCCGTTGTATTCATGAGCATCTCGCCCGTACCGCCGAGCATCAAAATTCCGCCCGAGTTGTTTCCATCGAGGTCAATGGTAAAGTCCAGCGGGATTTGGACTTCGGGATCATCCCAACCCACTTCAATGCCCAGCGAAGTGGGGTTGTCCAAAGGCGCGTAGTATTCGTTGAGTACCGTCGCACTGTAGGGGAATTGGCTGTGGGCTGCTGCAAAGCAGGCCAGCGCAGCAATCAGGAGTAAGGGCTTATTCATGGCTTAGAAGTTAGGACGCAGCAGCGACTTGGAGTAGAACTCATCGATTACCCGGACGACTTCCTCCGGTGAATCAACGAGGTGGAACAAGTCCGGATCACCGGGGCTGATGGTTTTATAGTTGACGGCGAGGGTGGTTTTCATCCAATCGACAAGGCCAGCCCAGAACTTCGTATCATACAAAATGATGGGAACAGGATCGACCTTTGCCGTTTGCACGAGGGTCAAGGCTTCAAACAGTTCATCCAGGGTTCCAAATCCACCCGGCATCACGACGAAGCCTTGGGAATACTTCACAAACATCACCTTTCGTACGAAGAAGTAATCGAAGTCGATGCTCTTGTCGGGATCGATGTAGGGGTTATTGTGTTGCTCGAAAGGCAACTCTATGTTCAGTCCCACGGACGTGCCTCCGACGTCGTGCGCGCCGCGGTTGCCAGCTTCCATCACGCCGGGACCACCACCGGTAATAACCCCGTACCCGCGGGCGCTCAGTTGGCGCGCGACTTCCCGGGATTGGTTGTATACCGTCGAGTCTTCCGCCATACGGGCTGATCCGTAAATGCTCACACAGGGTCCAATGCGCTGCAGGGTCTCAAACCCCTGCACGAATTCCCCCATGATTTTAAAGATGGACCAACTGTCGTTGGTTTTGATTTCATTCCAATCGCGTTGCTTCAGGCCTTTCTTCATGTGTTGCTTTTACGTACCCACAATAGTACGTAAAAACGGTCCGGTGGTGCTGTCGGCGTTGTCAGCGACCTCTTCGGGTGTGCCGGTGGCGACAATTTTTCCGCCACGTTGACCACCTGCGGGACCTAGGTCGATGAGGTGGTCCGCGACCTTGAGGACGTCCAAGTTGTGCTCGATGACGAGTACGGTGTTGCCTTGATCCACCAATCGCTGGAGCACATCAATCAGCATCTGAATGTCTTCAAAATGCAGTCCTGTGGTGGGTTCATCCAGCACATAGAACGTCCGGCCGGTGCTAACGCGGGCCAGTTCGGTGGCGAGTTTGACGCGCTGGGCTTCTCCGCCCGACAGGGTGGTGGATTGCTGCCCCAAAGTGATATATCCCAAGCCGACGTCTTGGAGGGTTTTGGCGATGCGCTTGATCTTGGGAAAGGAGTCAAAAAAATCCACCGCCTCGTTGACGGTCATCCCTAAGACATCTGAGATAGATTTGCCCCGGTAGCGGACTTCGAGGGTTTCCCGGTTGTACCGTTTGCCTTTGCACGCCTTGCACTCCACATGGACGTCCGGCAGGAAGTTCATCTCCACGGTCTTGAGTCCAGCGCCTTTGCATTCTTCGCATCGTCCGCCTGCGACGTTGAAGCTGAACCGGCCGGGTTTGTAGCCGCGTATGGCTGCTTCAGGGAGTTTGGTAAACAGAGCGCGGATTTCATTGAAGATTCCGGTGTAGGTGGCTGGATTGCTGCGGGGCGTTCGTCCAATGGGGCTCTGGTTGATGGCAATGACCTTATCTAGGTGCTGCAAGCCTGTCAGTTTCTTGTACGGCAAGGGGGCTTGTGTCTCTTCAAAATAGTGGTTGTGCAGCGCTGGGTAGAGGGTCTGGTTGATCAACGAACTCTTACCACTTCCGCTGATACCGCTCACACACGTGAACGTACCGAGTGGGATGACCAGATCGACGTTTTGCAAGTTGTGGCCGCTGGCCCCCGTGAGCTTGAGCTTGGCGCTGCGCCCCGTCTTCCTGCGCTTGGGAATGGCAATCGACTTTGTTTTGTTGAGGTACTGGGCGGTGCTGCTTTCCGTTCCGAGGTGGGCAGATGGCGGCCCTTGCGCCACCACATAGCCGCCGTGAACGCCTGCACCGGGACCGATGTCGATGAGGTGGTCTGCCTTGAGCATCATCTCTTCATCGTGCTCGATGACAATGACCGAGTTGCCTGCATCCCGCAACGCCTGCAGGCTCTTGATGAGGCGCTCGTTGTCCCGCTGGTGCAAACCGATGCTTGGCTCATCCAGGATGTACAGCACTTCGGTCAACCGGCTTCCGATTTGCGTCGCGAGCCGAATGCGCTGGGCCTCGCCACCGGACAAGGTGCGGGCAGAACGGTCAAGGGCCAGGTAGTCGAGACCGACGTCCACCAAAAACCCCAGTCGTGCGTTGACCTCCTTGAGCGGTTCTTTCAAAATGACACGCTGCTTGTCGGTGAGCCGCTCATCCAAGGATTGGAACCACTCGGCAAGTGTGGCCAAATCCATTTGCCCCAATTCGGCGATGTTTTTGCCGCCCAATTTGAACTGCAGGCTGATGGGCTTGAGCCGCGTGCCTTCGCAAGAGGGGCAGGTTTTCTTCTGCATGAACCGGCGCGCCCAGCGGCGGAGGGGGATGGAGTTGCTGCGTTCGGCGGCCGACTCAATGGTGGCGATTACGCCTTCCCAGTTGACGTGGCTGCCCGAAGTTCCAGCCCGCCCAGGTACCCATACGTGCTCTTTGGATCCGTACAAGATTTCTCCCACGACCTCCGGGGCCAAGTCCTTGATGGGGGTTTTGAGTGTGTCTCCGGAAGCATCCAAGAGCGCCTGTATGACCTGCATGGTCCGGTTGCCCTTGATGTCACCCAGTGGCGCGATGCCCCCCTTCTGGATGCTTTTGCTGTCGTCGGGGATGATCAATGATAATTCCGCTTCAGCCACCTCGCCGAGGCCATTGCATTGCGGACAGGCCCCATACGGAGAGTTGAACGAAAACAGGTTCGGTTCGGGATCGGGGTAAGCGTCGCCGGTGGTGGGGCACATCAGATGCCGACTGAAGTGGCGCACGGCGTTTTCGCCATGGACGGTGACGCCCATGTTGCCTTTGCCCAAATTCAAGGCGGTCTTGATGGAGCGTAAAAGACGCTCTTCGTCATCGAGGCGAACTTCAAGGCGGTCGATGACCACTTCGATGTCGTGTACCTTGTACCGGTCGAGGCGCATGCCCGGTTCGAGCTCGACCAAGGCACCGTCAATTCGGGCACGCACATAGCCTTGCTTCATGACCGACTCGAACAACTCGCGGTAGTGGCCTTTCCGACCTTTGACGAGCGGGGCGAGCAACAGGATACGCTGGCCGTGGTAATCCTGAAGCATCCGGTCCAGGATTTCCTCATCCGTGAACCGGATCATCGCCTCTCCAGTTTGCAGACTAAAGGCATCTGCGGCTCGGGCGTAAATCAGCCGCAAGAAGTCATGCACTTCGGTAATGGTGCCGACAGTGGAACGCGGGTTTTTGGAAATGGTCTTTTGCTCGATGCTGATGACCGGGCTCAGTCCAGTGATTTGGTCGACTTTGGGACGTTCCAATCCTCCGAGGAACTGCCGGGCGTAGGCTGAGAAGGTCTCGAGGTATCGGCGTTGGCCCTCGGCATACAGGGTGTCAAAGGCCAGGCTGGACTTGCCGCTCCCGCTCACACCGGTGATGACGACCAGTTGGTTGCGCGGAATGTTGATCGAGACGTCTTTGAGGTTGTGCTCGCGCGCACCCACCACGCGGATTTCAGCTTCGTCAGCGGGTGCGTCGGTGTGAGGTGCGTGTGCATTTCCCATGGGAAGCCAACAAATCGTTCAACCCCGTGTTCAATTTGCCTTCACGTCGGACAAACGCTTGATACGGAAGCCGACAGCCGCCACGGTCATGGTCATCAGCGGACTGACCCAATTGAAGATGCAGTAGGGCAAGTAGGCCCATGTGGCCACGCCGAGAATGCCGCTTTGGGCCACCCCGCAGGTGTTCCATGGAATGAGCACGCTGGTGACCGTTCCGCTGTCTTCCAGCGTCCGGCTGAGGTTTTCCGGGGCGAGGTCGCGCTCGGGATACGCATCCTTGAGCATATTCCCGGGAACGACAATGGCCAGGTATTGGTCGGAGGCAATGATGTTGAACGCAAGGCAGGTGCCAACGGTTCTTCCCACGAGGCCGAAGGTCGATTGTACCCCACTTAAAATGGCCTGTGTGATGCGCTCAAGCATTTGCGTAGCTTGCATGGTGGCCCCGAAAACCATGGCGCACAGGATGAGCCAGATGGTGTTGAGCATTCCGGCCATACCGCTCGAGGAGAGCAATGCATTGGCCATGTCGTTGGAGGTGGAAATGGCACTGTCCAATGCCATGGATTGGATGCATGCTTTGAATGCAGCGAGGGCATAGCCGCCGGCTTCATCACTGATTCCAGCCACTTCCCTGATTACATCCGGTTGAAAAACAACAGCCGTGACAGCACCCAGCAGCGTACCGATAAGCAATGCTGGGACAGCCGGAACCTTTCGGGCAATCAAGAAGATGATGACAACGGGTGAGAGGAAGAGACCCACGTGGATGTTGAAGGCCTCAAATACAGCGACGCCGAATTCGTCAGCGAAGGCCGTAGATACGCCGTCGGCTGCCGCCGCTCCCCCAAATCCGGCAATCAAGAAAACGGTTAGCGCAATCAAGAGGCTGGGAACCGTTGTCAGGGTCATGTACCGAATGTGGCTGAACAGATCAGAACCGCCCACGACGGCTGCGATGTTCGTGGTGTCACTCAATGGCGACATTTTATCACCAAAATACGCGCCTGAAATGATGGCACCCGCAATCCATCCTTCACTCAGTCCCAATGCCGTACCGATGCCGACGAGGGCGACGCCAACGGTGCCGACGGTGCCCCATGAGCTACCGGTGGCGAGCGAGAGCAAACCGCAGATGACGCACGCGGCAAATAAGAATATTCCCGGCTCGAGAATCTGGAGTCCGTAATGAATGAATGCTGGGATGATGCCGGCGATGAGCCAGGTGCCGGACAACGCGCCAATCATCAGTATGAGGAGGATGGCCTCGGCCGCTTGAGAAACAGAGTGGCCGATGGCTACGCTGATGGCCTTCCACTGTACGCCGCGGGCCATGCCGATGCTGCCTGCGATGAAGGCCGCCAGGAGCATGGCAATCTGGTTGGCTCCGTATGAACTGTCTTCACCGAAGGCGATAACGTCTGCTGCGAGCAATAAAATCAGAGCGACGACGGGAACCAAGGACAGCCCCAAGGAAGGCATGGCGGGCTGCTGCGGCATCATGCGTTGGCTTTGATGTCTTCCTCTGAAGCTTCTCCGGCCGGATTCAGCGCGGTTTTTTCAATGCGGATTTTGGCGCCGTCGACTTGGATGAGCACGGTGCGTTCATTCATGTCCACCACCTTGCCGTGGATGCCTCCGATGGATACGACCTTGTCGCCCTTTTTCAGCCCTTCTCGGAAGGTCTTGGCTTCTTTTTGTTTTTTGACCTGTGGTCGGATCATGAAGAGGTACATGATTAAAAACATCCCGCCGATGAGGAGGAAAAAACTCAGTCCACCCTCGCCTGGAGCTGGGCTCTGGAGGGTCAATCGTGCGAATAAGTTGAGCATGGTATACAGGGTTGTTTTATTCTTTGGTTGATGGGCCGATGACCTCCGCGTTCAAGACCAAGGTGGTGGTCGAAGGCACGGCGTTGGTGACAACGAAGATCTCTTTTCGGTTCGCACCGACACGCCCCCGGCTGTCAAAGCGCACGGCTACTTCACCGTTGCCGCCGGGCTGGATGGGCTCTCGTGGCCATTGTTCGGCGAGGGTGCACCCACACGATGTGCTGACGTCGGAGAGGATCAATGGAGCGCTGCCCGTGTTCTGAAAGGAAAACACCACGTCGACCTGGGTGCCTTCGCTGACAATGTCCAGTTCCACCAAGGTGTCCGTAAATGCGATAGTGGGCAAGTCGGCCGGGGTGGATGCAACAGTGCTGGCGGTTGCCGGGATGTGGATGAGGTCGGTACTCACGCTGCCTGATTCGCTCCAGTCGCATCCAATCGTGCAAAACACGAAGGCCACCCAGGCGAACAAAGTGAACGTGGAATGCCAGCGTTTCATTCGATGAGGCCCCTTCCTGTTTTTTTGATCACACCGTCTTTTTTCAATTTTCCGAAGAGCTCGTCGAGGATTCCGTTGATGAAGCCGTGGCTTTTCGGAGTGCTGTAGTACTTCGACAATTCGATGTACTCGTTCAGGGTGACTTTCAGTGGAATGGATGAGAAGGTCCGGGCTTCCGCCAGGGCCATTTTCATCAAAATCCGATCCATCAGCGCGATGCGCTCCAAGTCCCAATTCGCGGCCGCCTCTGTGACATAGGCTTCGTTTTCCTGAGCCTGCGCTAACGTTTCGGTAAACAGCCCTTCGAAAAACTGCCGGTCATCGTCATCGTCACGCCAAAGGGGCAGGAGCTCGACCTCCTCGTCGGCTTCACCGATCGTTTTGATGGTCTTGATAGCCATGGACGCGGCGAGGTCGAGGTCATCGTTCCAGAAGATGCTGAGTTCTTCGAGGTTATCCTGAAAAAGCTCTTCGTTGATCATGTGCTTGCGGAACATGCGAATCAGGCATTCCCGATCGTGGCGGAAACCGTGTTCCTCGCTGGCCATGTAGGCCGTGTACTCCTCGTGGTCGAGAAGTCCTCGGAAAATCTTCCGCAGCATTTCTTGGTGATCCCCCCAACCGATGTTGCCGTCGGCGGCAGCTTTGCTGAGGTTTTTGCTGTTGGCCAGCACCCGCAGCGGACGGTTGGTCACAAACTTGGTGTTCGGATGCAAGTCCTCCGGGGAGGGCAGTTGCTTCTTTCTACCCGCTTCGATGCGATCAATTGCAAACGACTGCATGCTGCCAATCATGAGCAGGAGCAGCAGGTACAACTCTTGCATTTTCTCGATGGAGTGGTCCAAGGCTTTTTTGGTCTTGACCACGTCGCGATCCTCGTCCTGGTAAAAGGCGTAGAGCACGTGCAAGATCTTGATCCGGAGGTGGCGACGATTCAGCATGCTGGTAAGAGAAACACAAAACTAACTGCAACCGCTCCGGAATTGTGAAGCGGATTTCGAATCATTTGGCGATTTATCTTCAGGTTATCCACGACCGCCGGTCCTCGGTCGCCTTACCTTTGAACCATGAAGCGAAGCGCTCCCATTGCCACTTTTTCCATCGTCCTCTTGTGCATCATCACGGGTTGCCAACAACAAATCGAGGTTGATCTGCCCGAAGTGGATCCGGTGTATGTCGTGGAAGGAACCATCGTTGAAGGAGAGGCGCCCATCGTTTTTGTCGGCGAAGCCGTCGGGTATTTTGACCCGGTGGATGCCAATTCCATTGGGCAGGCATTCTTGGCAGGGGCGACCGTGCACCTGAGCGACGGGACAACAACCGTTGAATTGGATGAGTTGTGCACGTCGGATTTACCCCCGGAATTGCTGGAGTCGGCCGAGGAAATCCTGGGTTTTCCCGACACACTCTTGGCCGAGTTGGACTTGTGCGTTTACACATCTTTCGATCCGGCATGGCGCGGCGAGGCCGGAACAACGTACGCATTGGATGTCACCGTCGCAGACGCCAGCATGCAAGCAACGACGTCCATCATCCCAGCCGTTCCAGTGGATTCCGCATGGTTTCAATCACCCGGCACCCTGGATTCGCTGGGGTTGATGTACGCCCAGTTTACCGACCCGGACACCATTGGAAACGCTTACCGATGGTTCGCAAAGCGCATTAATGTTCGACCGGAATGGGATCCGCTGGCGGGCCAGGTAAAGGACGCGGACTTTATCGCGCCTTTGGGCAGTGTGACCGATGATGCCTTCTACAACGGGTTGTCTTTTGAGTTTTCTGCCTTTCGCGGGGTCGCGGCAGGGAGCACCGCGTGGGATGATGAACTCGGCACCAGTCCTGAGGCGGGCTATTTCAAGGCAGGTGACACGGTTGTGGTGCGGCTTTGTTCCATCGATGAACAGGTGTTCTTGGCCATTCGCAGTTATGAGACGTTGATCCTGAGCCAAGGCAGTCCTTTCGCCCCACCCGCCAACATGATCACCAACGTCGAGGGCGGAATTGGCCTGTGGGCGGGTTACGGTGTATGGCAGGATACCGTAATTTGTCAGTAGAATTCTCACGAGCATGAAGCAGATTCCATGGTTATTCACCCTCTGGGTTGCAGGCGTTTTTGCCACGCCCAACGCTTTTGGTCAATCCGTTCAATGGCCCATTGAGGCGGCAACCGTCTACGAACGCGGGGCCAAAATCGAACGTAGCGGCAGCGTCGCTTTGGATGGGCAAGGAGCGGCAACGGTCACGTTGACCGGATTGTCCGCTTCGGTCGCAGCTGACATGCTCCAGGTATCATTGGGACCTGATTGGTCGCTCGCCTCGCATGCATTTACAACAGCAACGCCCGCCGGTCGCATGGAGCAGGCGGCACTGCGGCAAGCAGAAATGGATCGGGCCATTGAATCCAAGCAGCAGACATATTCCTTGCGGGAAGCGTTGCTGTTGGCCTACGAGGAAGAACTCGCCATGATCCGATCCAACCGAAGCGTGAACGGGGATGAATTGCTGCTGGTCGACGACCTTCGGGATCATGCGAATTTCTGGCGAGAGCGGGTGAAGGAATTGAGTTACCTCATGCTCGAGCTCCGAATGGAAATGGAGGCGCTCACAGCGACGATGAACGACTTGGAGGCTGAACGCCAAGAATGGAGTGAGGCCATGGACGCCCGCGAAGGCCAGTGGACCTTGCGGTTTTCAGGTCCACCCAAATCCCGCCACGATGTCCGGGTCAGTTACGTGGTTTCCGAGGCAGGCTGGTCGCCTGTATACGACGCCGAAGTCGATGAAGATGGCGGCATCCAAATAAAGCGGTATGCTTCGGTCTTTCAATCCACGGGACAAGATTGGAACGGGGTACCTGTGGTGTTTGTCGTCGGCAATCCGCTCCAATCCATCGCTCCGCCTGCGGCAGTCAAGAAGCAGCTGAGTTTGGGTTACAGCCAAACCGCCGACGCCTATGCGTGGGAGGCGCAGGCATCATTTGACGAAGATGCCTCGGCAGATGCTTTCGAAGACCCCGTTGAAGGGTTGCGAACCGACCGCACTGCAGGCGCAAACCCTGTGGAACGGTATGCATTCGCTCCGGCCAATGCGGCGGTCATCCGTGGAGACGGTTCTCGGGAACGCATCTTCATCGAGGCGTTGGACCTCGAAGGCGAATTGAGTTATTTGCTGTTGCCCGAGTACACCGATGAGGCCTACCAATTGGCGAATTCTGGTGGGTGGGTCGCATCCCGACTGGTTCCTGGCCTGGTGCAAGTGATTGCCGGTGGCACGTACCGAGGCGCCTATTACATGCAGTTGCCTGCTCCCGGAGACACCTTGCACATTCCCCTGGGTCAAGATGTTCGGGTCCGTGCGAACCGGGAACGCGTCTTGGACCGGTGTACAAGCACTGTTTTTGGAGGGTCGCGCAAGACCGCGCAGTCGTTTGAAATCACCGTGGAAAACCAGCACAATCGCACCGTTTCGGTGGCGGTGCAAGATGCAGTCCCTGTCGCGAAGAGCAGTGACATCCAGGTGGAGGTGCTGGGGCTGAGCGGAGGCGAGTTGGATGCGGTGACGGGCCAAGTGGTTTGGGACCTTGAACTGGGTCCCAACGAACGCCGCACGTTGTCGTTTGGCTACGTGGTTACTTACCCGAAGCGGCGCGCGCTCTTGGGACTGTGACGCGTTCCAACGCCGTGAGCCGAATGCGCTGGTAGTAGGTGGTTAAGAGCTCCCACGGGGATGCCCCGTTTTGAGCGCGCTTCATGGCGCCTTCTTGGCAAAAGCCCACACCGTGCCCGAATCCCCATCCCGTTAGCGTTGTGGTTTCACCATCCTGCATCACTTCAAACCGGTCACTTGGGAGGTTGAATGCCTCGCGCGCAGTGGCGGTATTCGTTGGGTCTGCGGCGTGGACCAATTGCCAATCTTCCCATGCGGCGCGCTGGATTTGCCGCTCCCAGCGTGCATGTGTGCCCCCGGCACAGGCCGCATCGTGAACCGGCTCGAGGTGCGGAGAGGCTTCCTGCCAAACGGCATCCGAGCTGCGCGTCATGCCGCCACAATTCGAGTGGAAGGCAGCCGGAATGGGAAGGCCCAGTCGATCCGTGAGCACCAAGTGCCTTGAAGCACGGCATCCCCGGCGGATGGTGTCGTTGACAGTTAAGACGCCGTCAAACGCTTGGCAATGCACTTGGTCACAGACGTCGTAGCCTTCGAGCCGATGCCTGCCAAAGGTGTTCAGGGCATAGGTTCTGCTCACGATCGCGTGCGCCGTGTAGAGCGCCTCCGCGTGTCCTTTTCCAATTTCACTCACGAGTACGCCGGCCACGTAGTCTTCCAAATCAGTTTCCAAAGCGACGTGCCAGTCACCGGCGTGCCAATAGAAATGCACCGCTCCGGTGTATTGCCGGTAACCCATAGGCTCGGAGATGAGCCGAAGCGTGGCGACGCCTTGCGTCGGTTGGAGGATGAGGTAGCGGGCCTCCAGGTTTCCTTCCTGTGTTGACACAGTGAAACCGCGATTGGTTTTTGCAATGCGATGGATGCCCTCCAGCGCGCCAGCGGTTTGGAGGCTGCCGTTCTTGACCACAGTCCATGCGTAGGAGCCATTCACAGCTTGACACCGAATGTGCTGTGCGGTTTGAAAGTCTTCGAGCCCGACGGCAATGGTGGATGGCGGTTGGCCGTTGGCTGTGGCCGCCGACAAGGCGATCAGTACAAGTAGCCCAATCCGCGCAATCATGCTTTGGTGAGGATGGAATCGGCCACCTGCTGCGAAGCGGTTTGCTTCGATCTCAGCGATTGTTCCAGTGCCTTGAATTGCTGCAATTGATGGGCTCCCGATGACGCCAGGGCATGTCCATCGTGCAGAGCGAGGGCTGCACGGCGCAACGCTTCCGGTTTGCATTGTTCTTGGATGTGCTCGGGAACGGCGTTTTGCTGCAGCAAGATATTGGGCAGGCCAATCCACTTCGATTGAACCAACAGGCGAGCGAAGGCGTAAGTCATACGGCTCGTTTTATAACAAACCACATGGGGCAGTCCGAGCAAGGCCGCTTCAAGCGTCGCGGTCCCCGAAGTGATCAGTCCGATATCGCACGATTGCATCAAGCTACGGGTGCGCCCAAATTCAATGGGAATCCCGGCATCGACGGCCGTGCGGTAGTCTGCGATGGAACGCCCAGGTGCGCCTGCAACAACTGCTTCAAATTCTGGCAGGCTCAGGGCAGTGCGTACAAGGATGGGCAGCATGCGTTCTAGCTCTTGCGCTCGTGAGCCAGGGAGGAGGAGAAGCCTGGGTTTGCCGCCGCTTGGTGATGCCGTGGTTTGTTTTTCTTTATCGAGCAATTCCAGCAGCGGATGCCCAACCCAATGCACGTCCACGCCTTCGCGCGCATACCATTCTTTTTCGAACGGCAAAATGACGTGCAAATGGTCGATGTCGCGCTGGATGGTGCGTACCCTGTTTTTCTTCCAAGCCCACACCGAAGGAGAAATGTAATGGTGCGTTTTGATTCCAGCTCGTTTGGCTTTCCTCGCCATGCGCAAGTTGAATCCAGGGTAATCCATACCCACCACGGCATCCGGCTGAAACGCTTCAATCTGGGCCCAGCATTCCTTGAATCGCCGGCGAATCGTCCAAGCATTTTTTACGACCTCCCACAGGCCCATGAATGCGAGGGTTTGATAATGCCGGAGGCATGTAGCGCCGGCAGCTTCCATGGCCTCGCCACCCCAACATTGAATTTCGACCGCAGGCTGAGCGTCGCGCAGGGCGCGGACGAGCAACCCTCCGTACGCGTCCCCGGATGCCTCACCTGCGATGATGAAAACTCGTTGAACCGATGCGGTAGAATTGCCGGGTTGAACCATCGATAAGGCGGAGTTAAAAGGCCTGCGATTGCAACCAGATGATCATGGGCACCGTGATGAAGATGACCCCCAGAACGCCCCGCGCAAAGCGGTCCCAATCTTTTCGCATGGCAAGCCAGAAGACGCCCACATTGAACAATACGCTGATGGTCAGGATGCTGTCTTTGTACAGTGCGCTCCCCATGAATACGTCTTGGATGAAATAGTCAAATGAGGTGCCGTTGGCCCAACTCCACCAAACCGTCATGGCAATGAAACCGATGCCGGTTCCAAGCAAACCTGCTGCGAATCCGAAACCGGAGTGATCCAATCGATGGGTGCTCACAGATCCCATTGGTTGAGGGTGGAAATGGCGTGGTGGGCAGTCAAATCAAATTGCGTCGGGACAACGCTCACGAATCCGTTCCGCAAGGCCCATTCATCGGTGTCTTGGCCTTGGTCGGGATTGGAAAATTTGCCTGTCATCCAGAAATACGGGTTGCCGCTAGGTGAAGTGCGCTTGTCAAACGCGTCCTCCCAATGGCCGGCGGATTGCCGACATACCTTGAGTCCTTTCAGCTCGTTTCCGGGCAAATTGGGGACATTGACGTTGAGGCACGTGCCTTCGGGCAAGGAATGGTGAAGAACCGCCAATGCGAGTTTTTCGACGTACGGCAGGCACGCAGAGAAATCGGCTGTGGGGGCATGGTTCAACAAGCTGAATCCGATGGATGGGATGCCCTCAACGGCACCTTCGACGGCGGCGGACATGGTGCCGCTGTAGATGACGTTGATGCTGGCGTTGCTTCCGTGGTTGATGCCGCTGAGCAACAGGTCGGGTTTTTTGCCCAAGATTTCATAGATGGCAAGCTTGACGCAATCAACCGGTGTGCCCGTGGTCTGCCAAGCCGCTTGAACGCCTTCAACGCCAAATGTAACCGGCTCCATTTTCAGAATGCCATTGATGGTCACGGCGTGGCCCATGCCGCTTTGAGCGCGGTCGGGCGCTACGACAACGACATCACCGTGCTGGACCATGGCGCTTGCCAAGGCTTGAATGCCCTTGGCTTGGATGCCGTCGTCATTGGTGATGAGGATGAGGGGGCGAGAGGCTTCTGCGCTCATGCTTTATTTGGTATACGTTGCAGTGCATCCAAGAAGAAGCCCCAGAATTTCTGGACGGAACTGATCTGGACGCATTCGTCTGGGCTGTGGGCGCCTCGGATGTTGGGCCCAAAACTCACCATGTCCATTTCGGGGTAGTTGGTGCCGAGGATGCCACACTCCAGTCCTGCGTGGCAGGCGAGCACCCGCGGCGACTCATTGTACTTTTCTTCGTAGAGCGCTTTCATGGTAGCGACGATTGCGCTTGAGGGATTTGGGGTCCATCCGGGGTACTGTCCGCTGAATTCGGTTTGCAGTCCCGCGAGGCCAAAGGCACACGCAATGCTGTTGGCGTGGTCGTCTTTTTCCGAATCCACAGAGCTTCGGCACAAGCACTGCAAGCTGATGGTGCCCGCTGCAATTTCGACACGCGCCAAGTTGTTGGACGTCTGCACGAGGTTTTCAATGTCTGGGCTCATGCGGTGGATGCCGACAGGAACGGTTTGGATTGCCATGAGCACAGCAAGTTGGTCTTCTTCCGGCATCGCATGCGTCACCGTGGTGGCTTCTGTTTCGCACGACAGGCTCAATTCGGGATCGGTCGTTGCATACTCCGCTTTGACGGCCTCAAACGCTTCCACTAAGGTGCTTTTGAATTCGGTTTCGTCAGCGGGATCCAGGACCAAAACGGCTTCGGACTCCCGTGGGATGGCGTTGCGCAACCCTCCGCCTTGAACGGAAGCAAGCCGAAAGTCGACCGCCCCCAAACTTTCAATCAGCAGCCGGTTCATGAGCTTGTTCATGTTGGCAATGCCTTTGTGAATGTCCATGCCCGAATGGCCGCCAGAACCACCCGTCAGGCGAATGCGAAGTTGCTTGACGCCCGCTTGGATGGCTTCCGCTTCATAGGTGCCCGTGGACGTGACATCGACTCCACCGGCGCATCCGATGGACAATTCATCGTCGTCTTCTGTGTCGAGGTTGAGGAGGATGTCACCTTGCAAAAACCCGCCCTTCAACCCCAACGCGCCCGTCATGCCTGTCTCCTCATCGATGGTGAACAATGCGTCAATGGCGGGGTGCGGGATGTCTTTGGAGTCGAGCACAGCCAAGATGGTTGCCACGCCGATGCCGTTGTCCGCTCCGAGCGTGGTGCCTTCCGCACGCACCCAGTCGCCATCAACGTACATCTTGATGCCTTGGGTGTCAAAGTCGAATACGGTGTCCGCGTTCTTCTGGCATACCATGTCCAGATGGCTCTGCAGGACGATGTGCCGTTTGTTTTCCATTCCAGCTGTTGCCGGCTTGCGGATCAGCACATTGCCAACCTCATCGGTGAGGGTTTCGAAGCCCCAATCGTTTCCGAGTCCGATGACCCATTCGCGGACTTGCTCTTCCTTTTTCGAAGGCCGTGGAATGCTATTCAATGCGTTGAAGAAGTGCCACAAAGGCCGGGGTTCGAGGCTGACGATGCTCATGGTTTTTTCTTCAAAAATAGCGAGCAATTTTCGTCTCCTGCGGTTAATTCTATGCGACCACCTTTCCAGTGCCTGAGAAATCCAATTTGGGTTTGAACATTCTCGGTTCATTGCCCTTCATTTTTGTGGATAAAACAAGGTGGATTTTCTATGCCTACAATGGCGCGAACTACTAATTTCGTTGGCCATGGCGGGAAAAGAGCAGGTATCGTACACAGAGGATAACATTCGTTCGCTTGACTGGAAGGAACACATCCGGATGCGTCCGGGGATGTACATCGGAAAGTTGGGGGATGGACAGGCGGCAGACGATGGCATTTATGTGCTGCTCAAAGAGATCATCGACAACTGCATCGATGAGCACGCGATGGGGCATGGTAAGAGCGTTCGCATCACCATCCGCGATGGCGAAGTCAAGGTCCGCGATTTTGGCCGTGGCATTCCGTTGGGCAAAGTGGTGGACGTGGTGTCCAAAATCAACACTGGGGGTAAGTACGACTCCCGTGCCTTCAAGAAGTCAGTGGGCTTGAACGGGGTGGGCGCCAAAGCCGTCAACGCCTTGTCGACGCATTTCACCGTTGAGAGCTACCGGGAGGGCGAAATCAAACGGGCACAATTCGAACGCGGTGACCTCGTAAACGACGAGAAGCGTGGCAAAACCGAAGAGCGCAACGGGACCATGATTGCCTTCCGGCCCGATCGGGACGTATTCAAGGCGTACAGCTACCGCATGGAACATGTGGAGCGGTTGCTGTGGAACTACGCCTACCTGAACACCACCCTTGCGCTGTACTTGAACGGCGAGAAGTTCAAGTCGGAAAACGGCCTGAAAGACCTGCTGACCAACGACCTGGACAAAGATCCTCGTTATCCCATCGTTCACTTGGTCAATGAAGACATTGAAGTGGCCATCACGCATACGGATGCGTACGGGGAGGACTACCAGAGTTTTGTCAACGGCCAGTACACGCCCCAAGGGGGCACCCACCAATCTGCATTCCGGGAGGCCTACGTTCGTGTTGTGCGCGATTTTTTCGGAAAGGATTACGATGCTGCAGACATCCGAGGAGGCATCTCGGCGGCGATTTCGGTCAAAGTGGAAGAGCCGGTTTTTGAGTCGCAGACCAAAACCAAGCTTGGCTCCGGTGAAATGGGACCGGGACAGCCCACGCTGAAAAGCTTTGTGTACGATTTCCTGAAGCGGGAATTGGACAACTTCCTGCACCGGAATCCCGATTCCGCCCAATTGCTCCAAGCCCGCATCCTCCAGAGCGAGCGCGAACGCAAAGACTTGGCGGGCATCAAGAAGTTGGCGCGTGAGCGGGCCAAAAAGTCGAGCGTACACAACAAAAAGCTCCGCGACTGCCGCATCCATCTCGGCGATAAAAAGGACCGCAACGAAGAAACGACGCTGTTCATCACGGAGGGCGATTCGGCTTCTGGTTCAATCACCAAGGCGCGCGACGTGTTGACGCAGGCGGTGTTCAGCTTGAAGGGGAAGCCCCTCAACTCATTTGGACTGACCAAGAAGGTGGTCTACGAGAACGAGGAATTCAATTTGCTGCAAGCAGCCCTGAACATCGAGGACGGCCTGGAGAACCTCCGTTACAACAACGTAGTCATCGCCACGGATGCCGATGTCGACGGCATGCACATTCGATTGCTGTTGATCACCTTCTTCTTGCAGTTTTTCCCCGATTTGGTCAAGCGCGGCCACTTGTACGTGCTGCAAACGCCATTGTTCCGAGTGCGAAACAAGAAAGAGACGCGCTATTGCTACAGCGAAACCGAGAAGCAAGAGGCATTGCAGGCCCTGGGTGCCAAGGCAGAGATCACCCGCTTCAAGGGTTTGGGTGAAATCAGCCCGGACGAATTCCGGCACTTCATCGGGGATGACATTCGCCTCGATCCAGTGGTCATTGGCAAGGAGAGCCGCATTACCGAAATGATGACCTTCTTTATGGGCAAGAACACGCCCGATCGTCAAAGTTTTATCATCGAAAACCTGCGGGTTGAAAAAGATTTGGTTGAAGAATGAGCGAGGAAGAATTGCCACCGGTAGACCCTGAGAACGAGGAGGGCAACGCCCCGGAAGGTGAAGGCGCTGGAGAAGCGCTTGAACGGGTCATTCAGGTCGCCGGGATGTACAACAACTACTTCCTGGATTACGCGTCGTACGTCATCCTCGAACGGGCCGTGCCTCACCAAGACGACGGCCTCAAGCCGGTGCAGCGCCGCATCCTGCACAGCCTCGACGAAATGGACGACGGGCGGTTCCACAAGGTCGCCAACGTCATCGGTAACACCATGAAGTACCACCCGCACGGGGATGCTTCCATCGGCGATGCCATGGTGCAAATCGGACAGAAAGATCTGTTGCTGGACTGCCAGGGAAACTGGGGAAACATCTTCACCGGGGACCGCGCGGCCGCTCCGCGTTACATCGAGGTTCGGCTCAGCAAACTCGGAAAAGAGATCCTCTTCAACCCGAAGACGACAACGTGGCTGCAGAGCTATGACGGCCGCAACAAGGAGCCGGAGACGTTGCCCGTGAAGTTCCCGTTGCTTCTCGCCTCCGGGGTGGAAGGGATTGCCGTGGGCTTGGCGTGCAAAACGCTTCCGCACAACTTCGTCGAGCTCATCGACGCGAGCGTCGCTACCCTGCAGGGCAAAGGCTTCACGTTGTACCCGGATTTCCCGACCGGCGGAACGGCCGACGTGGAGAATTACAACGATGGATTGCGCGGCGGCAAGGTTCGCGTGCGTGGCCGCATCGAAAAGGCCGACAACAAGACCTTGGTCATCCGCGAGTTGCCGTTTGGCGTCACCACGAGTTCGCTCATTGAGAGCATCTTGAAGGCGAACGACAAGGGCAAAATCAAGATCAAGCGGGTGGAGGACAACACGGCGAGTGAAGTCGAAATCGTCATTCACCTCGCCAACAACGTCAGCCCCGACAAGATGATCGGCGCGCTGTTTGCCTTTACCGATTGCGAGGTATCCATCTCACCCAACTCCACCGTCATCCTCAATGACAAGCCGCAATTCCTCGGGGTCAAGGAGCTGCTCAAGATTTCGACCGAACGGACGAAGGGGCTGCTCAAGTTGGAGTTGGAGATTGAATTGGGTGAATTGCAGGAGAAGTGGCACTTCGCGTCCTTGGAGAAAATCTTCATTGAGAACCGGATCTACCGGGACATTGAGGAGTGCGAGACGTGGGAGGATATCCTGGCCATCATCCACAAAGGACTCAAGCCGCACACCAAGCACTTGCTGCGTGCGGTCACCGATGAGGATGTGACGCGGTTGACGGAAATCCGCATTAAGCGCATTTCCAAGTTTGATAGCTTCAAAGCCGACCGCCTGATTGAAGGGTTGGAAGGGGACATCGATCAAGTCAAGCACCACTTGGACCACCTCACGGATTACGCCATCGAGTGGTTCCGAATGCTCAAAAAGAAGTACGGTGGAGGCCGCGAGCGGAAGACGGAATTGCGGTCGTTTGAATCCATTTCGCGTTCGGCAGTTGCAGTAGCAAATGTCAAGCTCTACGCACAGAAGGAGGAAGGATTTGTCGGCTATGGATTGAAGCGGGGCGAAGGCGAATTGGTCGGAGAGTGCAGCGACATCGATGACATCATTGTCATCCGGAAGGACGGCATCATGCAGGTGAGCAAGGTGAGCCAGAAGGCCTTCTTCGGGAAGGACATCATTCATGTCGCCGTCTGGAAACGCGGGGATGAACGCACCGTGTACAATTGCATTTACCTCGACGGAGCGACCGGACGCAGCATGATGAAGCGATTCAACGTGCCGGCGATAACGCGTGACCGGGAATACAACATCACCAAAGGCACGCCGAAGTCGCGGATTTTGTACTTCACGGCCAACCCCAACGGAGAGGCCGAGATTGTGACGGTGTTCTTGCGGGCCAATGCACGCCTGAAGAAGCTGAAACTTGACGTTGACTTCTCTGAATTGGCCATTCGCGGCCGAGGCGTTGGGGGCAACCTGGTATCCAAAAACGCCATCCGCAAAATTGAAATGAGCGAAGAGGGCGTTTCGACGCTTGGTGCGCGCAAGGTCTGGTACGATGAAACCGTTCGCACGCTCAATGCCGAGGGCCGGGGGCGCTTGTTGGGCGAATTCATGGCCGACGATCGCATTGTGGTGTTCCTGTCATCGGGTGAGTACGCATTCACCGGTTTCGATCTGAACACGCGGTTCGATGACAAGATGATCCACCTGGAAAAGTGGCATCCGCAGCAACCTGTTTCGGTGGTCTATTACGAAGGCGAAAAAGAAGACTGGTACGTCAAACGGTTTCACGCGGAACTCGTTCAGAAGGCTTTCTCCTTCATCGGCGATCACGAAAACTCCCGATTGGGTGTGGTGTCCACCGCCCACCATCCACTTGTGCGCATCCGGTTCAACCGCCGTTTCAAAGAAACCCGGGACCGAGAAGATGAGATCTTCGATGCTTCCGATTTCATTGCCATCAAGGGCATTCGAGCGCTGGGGAACAAACTCAGCGGTTTGCCCGTCACGGATGTGCAGCTCGAGCCATTGGACGAAGAAAAAGAAGCCCAGGCGCAGGCCGCTTGGGAGGCTGAATTCGCCCCCAACGCAGAGGCACCGAAGGCGCCAAAAGAATCACCAGCGGAAGCGAAGCCTGCCGACTCCGCTGAGTTGGAAAAACCCAAGGCAGAAACGACCGCACAACCCACTGAACCCAAAACTTCAACATCCGCTGCCGACGATGACACTGAGTCACCATCGAAAGGCGGGGGCATACAACCGACCCTTTTTTGATATGAACACCAAGAATTCATTGCTCAGCACGTTTGGTGTGCTCGCGTTGCTCTTGACAAGCTGTGGAGGAGGTTCCTCGCCGGCGTCAACCACCGATGCTCAAGCGTTGGGGCAAGGGCTGAAGTCCGACGAACTTGCGCACCCTGCTTGGTCCGCCAATGCGACCATTTATGAAGTCAACGTGCGGCAGCATACCCCGGAAGGGACCTTCAATGCATTTGCAGAAGACTTGCCCCGCTTGAAAGAGCTCGGAGTGGACATTTTGTGGCTCATGCCCATTCATCCCATCGGGGAGGTCAACCGCAAAGGCGGAGAAAACAAGAACAACTACATGGTGCAACCCGGCTCTTCAAGCATGGGAAGCCCTTACAGCGTGCAGGATTACTACAAAATCAACCCGGACTTCGGCACGGAAGCGGACTTGCGCGCATTGACCGAGGCAGCTCACGCCTTGGACATGAAGGTGATTTTGGATTGGGTGGCGAATCACACGGCATTCGACAGCGAATGGACCGAATCGCACCTGGAGTACTTCTTGCTCGATGAGGCCGGCAACTTGCAGCCGCCCTCGGGCACCGATTGGTGGGACGTGACCCAGCTCGACTGGGAAAACGGACGCGAGTCGGGATTGTACGATGCCATGGCGGACGCACTGGAGTACTGGGTGCGGGAATTTGGAATTGATGGATACCGCTGCGACGTGGCGGAAAAGGTTCCTACCGATTTCTGGGAAAAGGCGCGGCGCCAGTTGGAAGAAGTGAATCCCGAAGTGTTCATGTTGGCAGAAGCCGAAGTGCCGGAACACCACAACCGCGCCTTTGACATGTCGTACGGGTGGGAAATGCACCACATCATGAACCAAGTGGGCAAAGGCGAATGGTCCGTTGATTCATTGATTCAAGCCGTTCCACGCCAGATAGAGCGCTTCGGTGCGGATGCTTACCGCATGATGTTTGTGACCAACCACGATGAAAATTCGTGGAACGGAACCATCGAAGAGCGGTTAGGCGTCAATGGGAATGCCATGGCGGTCCTTTCTGGTACGTTGATGGGCATGCCCCTCGTCTATTCAGGTCAGGAAGCCGGAATGACCAAGCGGCTCCGCTTCTTTGAAAAAGACACCGTGCAATGGGGCGATTACGGCAAGACCGACCTGTATCAAACCATCTACGCGTTGAACCATGAGAACCAAGCGCTGTGGAACGGCACACACGGAGGGCAACCTAAATTCTATGCCATCGACTCCGACGTGGCGATGGCCTGGAAGCGATCGGCGGGGACCAACGAAGTCGTCGTGGCGGTCAATCTCGGCGATGCGGACGCAGCCATGGCGTTGAACTTGGATGATAGCTACGCTGCAGCTTGGGGTGGCTTGGCCCCATCAACCGAGGTCCTGGTTCCGGCGCATACTGCGGCCGTCTGGACCCGCAACCGCGCAGAATGAGCCAAACCCAAACCATAGCACTGATTGCCCACGATGGCAAAAAGGATGCGTTGGTCGAATTCGTTCGGGCCAACCAGGCGTGGTTTGAGCGGTTTGCACTCGTAGGGACAGGCACGACCGGGGGGAGGATTGCGGAACTCGGCGTCGCGATTGAGCGATTGTCCAGCGGTCCACTCGGCGGTGATGCCCAGATTGCAGCGCGCATTACCGAGGGTGCTGTTCATGCGGTCATCTTTTTCCGGGATCCCATGGGCAAGCACCCCCATGAACCCGACATCAACATGCTGTTGAGGCAATGCGATGTCCACGACATTCCGCTGGCCACCAATGCAGCTACAGCAAGCCTGCTGATCGGCAGCCACGCCTTCGGAAGTTGATGCCAGATCAACGCGTACCTCGAGGCACCGGACCGTGGCCAGTGAACAATGAATTGCACACCGTTCACTCGTGGTTCACGAAGCGTTCCGGCATGGATGACGGTCGTGAGTCCGAATCCATCGTCCGCCTTGTTTTCGATCGCGTGAGTGGCATGACCCGAATGGATCGCCTCACGGCGCCATGGCGCGCCTCCGAATCTGATTTGGAACGCCTCGCTCTGTTGGCGGACCGATTAAAGTGTGGCGAACCGGTCCAGTACGCGCTCGGCGAAATATCGTTCGCCGGACTGACGTTTCAATGCGACCGTCGCGCCTTGATTCCACGCCCGGAAACCGAGGAATTGCTGATGGAGGCACTTCGTCGGGTTCAAACGATGACGGGCGACACCCCGGTTCGGGTACTGGACATCGGCACGGGCAGCGGAATTTTGCCCATCGCCTGGAAATCGCATCGCCCAAGCGACGAGGTGCATGGCCTCGACCTGCAAGCCGAAGCCTTGGAATTGGCCACAGCGAATGCCGAACGGTTGGGTTGTGCAGTGGATTTCCACTGCATCGACATCCTCCAGCATCAGCCAGCAGGAGGCACCTTCTCAGCGCCGTTTGATGTCATTTTATCGAATCCGCCGTACATCCCACAGGCCGATCGCGCGGAGATGTTGCCGAATGTACTGGATTGGGAGCCGCCATCGGCGCTCTTCGTTGAGGATGACGATCCGGTGCTGTTTTACAGGCGGATGATTGATGGGTGTGGCGCTGAAGGGTGGTTGAAGCGCGGTGGGCTCTTGGCCTTAGAATGCCACCGGGATGCCACAGAGCAGGTGGCGGATTTGATTCCGGAAAATTGGTCGGGGAAAGAGCGGTTGCGCGACCTCCAAGGCAACTGGCGGATGGTCTTCGCTCGCAGGTAGGCGTTAAGGCCTGAACTCGATTTTCAACGCTTCCGGAATGACATGGGTGGGAATGGCGAATCCGATGCCTTCGACGCCCATGCCCAGGACTTTTTCGTTGACGATGCCAATGAGGGTTCCGCTCTCGTCAATCAGCGCACCTCCGCTGTTGCCCGGGCTGATGCTGACGTCGGTTTGAATCAAGGTCCGGTGCGCATCCTTGCGCTTGCCGGAAATGATACCCTTGGTCACCGAGGCCCCGAGGTCGATGTCATAGGGGGTGCCCAAGGCATAGGCTGCCTCGCCGACGTCGATGGACTCCGATAAATTCAAATGAAACGGTGTGAGTCCGGTGGCCTCTACCTTCAACAGGGCTAGGTCGTGCACCGGATGGTACCGAACCACGCGGGCGGTTCGCTTTTCGCCGTCCTGGAAGTGTACAGGGTAGGCATCCGCGCCATCTGCAATCACATGGTAATTGGTGACGATGTAGCCGTCTTCGCTGACAATGCACCCGCTGCCGTGCCCATCGGTCGCTTCAACAGTGACGACGGATTGCAATGCCGAGGAAACCCGTCCGGCCGGAGCGGCGGCAGCAGTCAGGGGGATGGACTTCCATTCTTTTGTCCATTCCGATTCGAGGTTTTCGATGCGATTGAGCTTGCCTCGAAATGCCGTTGATTCGAGCGACTCAAACATCGCTTGCACGACGGCCTCAGAAATCAAATCCCGGTCGAATCCAGGATTGGAGAAGTTGTACAAGGCCCAGTTGGAGGCCGTGGTGACGTGGGCGGTATCGCTTGCAAGGCCGAATGCATTGTAGAGCCACCAAGCGGTTTCCAGTTCATACCGAACGATGTTCTGCACGCGGTGTTCCCGAACCCGCGTCAATTGCCCCGTGATCTCAATGGCTTCACCGCGCTGAAACATGCCCTCTTTCGGTTCTGGCTGAAATCCTTGAGCGATGAGGAATGCGTTCAACTCTTCGTCCAAGTTGGAGTACTCAATTTCGATGGATTCATCCGAAGCGCTGACAAATTCGACGCGGTTGTCGTGGTACCGTTCCATGTTCTGGAAGTAGTGCCAAGAGTGCTCACCTTCGGGAATGCGCATGTGAAAGCCTTCGATGTGCAGGGAGGGATTGGTTGGGTTGCCGATTGGCAGCGGCTCAAGTCCTTCGAAGTAATAACCGCTTTGGTACACCTTCCGGGGCTTGCTCAAGGTGCCAAGTCCGTTGGCTACCGCGCCTGCAAAAGCGGCCCAAGCAGCGCCTTTGGGTTGGTCGGAAGCCAGCAGGACTGCTCCACCTGCTGCGCAAGCCGCTGCAGCTCCAACATCCAATGCCTTCAGTGGATTGCGGGCCGTCGGAAAGAGGGGGTGAACCTCAGGGTAGGCGCCCGGCTGTTCGAGGCGAATCAAATGGACGGGTTCATTGTTTTCCAATCGAATGAGCGCCATGCCGTCTCCTTGGTGTGCGTAATGAAAGCCTTCATCCCAATTCCACGCATCCTTCAAAATGCGCACATCTGACCCGCTCGAGGGGTCCACGGCGACTTGCGATGAGGTGGATTTGTTCAAGCTTGAGCACCCGGCCAATCCGCCTGTAAGCAGGAGCAAAATCAATCGATGGGCTGCACGGCGTGGCATGGTGTAAAGTAAATGCCGCACACGTGCACATGGCGTATGCTCAAGGGTGGGTTTTCCGAGGGAATTGTGGATTAATTATAGTGGATTGCGGGCATTTTGAAGCGGCCTGTGCACAGCGCATTTTTACCTTTAAGGCATGAGTTGGGACCCCGATCGACTGCCGAGCACGCGCGCGGAATTGGAGCAACTGCGCAAGGAGTTGCACGAGCACAACAGGCGGTATTATGTCGATGCTCAGCCCATCGTTTCCGATCGTGATTTTGACCGCTTGATGGAGTGCTTGTTGAAAGCCGAGGCGGACCATCCGGAATGGGCGGATCCCAATTCACCCTCTCAGCGTGTGGGTGGTGACATCACCGATCGGTTTGAGAAAGTCCCCCACAGCGCTCCGATGTTGTCACTCACCAATTCCTACAATGCGGAGGACATCGCTGATTGGGCGGAGCGTGCAGACAAGATTCTGGAAGGCGAGGAGGTGGAATTTGTTATGGAGTTGAAATACGATGGCGTGGCCATTGCGTTGCAGTACGAGAACGGCAAGCTTCAGCGCGCCTTGACCCGAGGCGACGGCGCTATTGGGGAGGACATCACGGCGAATGTTCGAACCATCAAGCGCATTCCCCTTCAGTTGAACGAATCGGCGCCTGAGGCGTTGGAAATTCGCGGGGAAATCTTCTTTCCGTGGGCCGGGTTTGAAGCATTGAATGCCGCCCAGATCGCTGCCGACAAACCCCCATTTGCCAACCCGCGAAACACGGCTGCGGGAACACTCAAGAGCCAGGACAGCCGCGTCGTCGCCAGTCGACCACTCGATTGCATGCTATACAGCGTGGTCACAGCGAATGCCTCCATCGAAAGCCACATGGCGTCCATTCAACAGGCCGAGGCGTGGGGGTTCCCGACGCCATCGCCTGCAAAGCGCATGGTCGAGGTTGCGACCACGATTGAAGGCATTTTGGACTTCATCGCCCATTGGGATTCCGCCCGTCACGCGCTTCCATTTGCCATCGATGGAATCGTCATCAAGGTCAACGCTTACAGCCAGCAATCTGAACTGGGCATGACGGCCAAAAGCCCCCGGTGGGCCATTGCGTACAAATTTGAATCTGAGCAACAGGCGACCACGCTCAATGCAGTGACGTATCAAGTGGGGCGCACAGGCGCCATCACGCCGGTTGCTGAACTGAAGCCAGTGCTGATCGCCGGAACGACGGTCAAGCGCGCCTCCCTCCACAACGCGGACCAGATTGCGGCGATGGACATTCGCATTGGGGATGAGGTCCTGGTCGAAAAGGGCGGCGAAATCATCCCAAAAGTCGTCGGGGTCAACACCGAAGCGCGGGGGCCTTCATCCGAACCCCTCGTGTACATCACGGCTTGCCCAGAGTGCGGCACGGCGCTGGTTCGGGAGGAGGGAGAGGCCAAGCATTATTGCCCAAACGAGTCCACGTGCCCGCCTCAAGTGTTGGGGCGCATTGAGCATTTTGTTAGCCGAAAGGCCATGAACATCGACGGGCTGGGTCCCGAAATCATCGAATTGCTTGTTCAGAAGGGCGGGGTCCGTCACGCAGGTGACCTCTACGCACTCCATGCGCGTGCTACCGAGGAATGGCGCGAATCCACGGTCCTGTACAAAACCACCGCATCCACCGATGAGGACGAGCTGCACATCCAGCGGGTGCACGCACTGGCGGTGTGGAGGTACCGGAACAAAAAAGGCGAGCGATCGAGCCTCTCGGCGACGCCGGTCTCCAAGAAGGCCGTGCACGATGCCGTTCAAAGCGGCGATCTGAGAGACTATGGGCCGCTTCCTGAGCGGGGTGCGCCATGGCAAGCGTTCCTGGAGCAGGCCATTGGGACCACCGTCCCCATGGCGGCGGACATCCTGGATCGGGCCCGCGACCTGGCGCATGCTGACGAATTGCTCATCGGACCATCGGCACTGGCATGGGACCGCGAGGGGTGGGGCATGGATCGAAACGAATGGGAGCACCTGCTGGCATTTTTGCACCGACTCACGGAGCGCACCCGGCAACGGTTGGGCGAAAAAGAATTGGAGAAACTCTTGCGTGCCATTGATGCTTCCAAAGGCCAGCCGTTTGACAAGGTCCTCTACGCCATTGGCATTCGGCACGTGGGATCCGAAACGGCGATTTTGCTGGCCCATCATTTCGGGCAACTGGAAGCCTTGTCGCAAGCCGATGAGGAAGCCATCAGCGCCATTCACGGAGTTGGAGGAGAGATTGCGCGCAGCGTCCATGCGTTCTTCCAGGATCCTCATGCGCTGGAGGTGCTCACGGCACTGCGCCAGGCAGGGGTGAACTTAGAACTCGATGCCGCTGCCGCTTCGCAACGAGGAGGCGATGCCTTCGCGGGAAAGACGTTCGTGATTACTGGCACCCACCCGGTGCCCCGTGAAGAGTTGGCGGACATCATCCGCGCCAACGGCGGGAAGGTGAGCGGCTCGGTGAGCAAAAAAACCAGCGTCCTTGTGGCGGGCGAAAAGGCCGGGTCGAAGTTGACAAAAGCCCAGGATTTCGGGGTCACGGTCTGGGGGTATGATGACCTGATGAACGAATTGGAAAAAGAGGAACCATGAGGTACGCGGCATTGGATTTGGAGTGCGCTACGAGCGATACCGGTAACATTTGCGAAGTCGGGGTTGTCCTGATGGAAAACGGACAAGAGGTGGGGCGGTACCGGTCGCTGGTTCGACCGGTGGTGGAGTCGTTTGGTGACTGGCAGCGGTGGAATTTTGACTACAGTTTGAAAGACACCCTGAAGGCACCTGCTTTTCCAGCCATTTGGGAAGAGGTGAAGCGTTTGATTGGTGACGCGCCCGTGGTAGCGCACAATGCCGGTGTGGTGGAGTGCAAGCACTTGGGACATGCCTTTTCGTTCCACGGATTGGATGCGGCTTCAGGTCCGGTGTTTTACTGCACATTGGAATTGGCAAAAGGCCACTGGACCGAGTTGCCGAAGCACGGCATCAAGCACGTTGCGCGGCACTTCCAATGGAAGTTGGATCACCACAACCCGGAAAGTGACGCGCGCATATGTGCCGCCATTGTTGAAGAGGTAGCCAAGGAGCAGGGGACTGATGCGTGGGATGCTCTGGTAACGTCCAACCACTGGACCGCACATCGCATCCCGCAGTACCAAGGCCGCATCAAAATCGCAGCGAAGCCCACCGGTCCGCGCACACGGGCGGACTATGCCCATGAATTGATTGCCTGGAAGCCAACAGTTCCACTGGCACAGATGGCGCCGGGTCTACGCTTCATCCTGAGTGGGTTTGATCATGCAGCCAAGTCCAAGCTCCGCGAAGCAGGCACCCGGAAGGGGCTGCACTACAAACGGTACATCAAGGGAGGGATTGACTTCCTGGTCGCGGATGAAAAAATGGGGGTATCGAAGTACGCGACGTGTGTGGAAAAGCAAATCCCCATCCTGTCAGAGGCGGAGTTCAAAGCAGCCTTGAAGTCAATGCAGCCTTAGCCGAGGGTGCTTCAACGCAACACTTCGAAGGCGCCGAATAGCTCTCCCCGCTGCTCCTCTCCGCAAACGATGAGGTAGTTCAATCGGTAGTAATACGTGCCTTCGGCGACCGGTTCGTTTTGGATGCGTCCGTCCCATCCCACGGGGGCTCCTGTGGTGCGGTACACCTCGCCGCCCCAGCGGTTGAAAATGACCAAGTCGTACCGCTCAACGATGGACAGCAATGGGAAATCCGGATTGTCCGCCAAGTACAGCGTGAGGCGCTCGTTCATTCCGTCTTGGTTGGGCGTGATGACATTGGGGAGCTGTGCGGAACTCGCATCAACGGTGGCTTCAGGGTCTTGGTAGACCACCAGCGAATCCGCGCTGGTGCATCCATTTTCTTCAAACGTCACCGTGAGGTAGTAGGTGCCGGGCAGGAGTACCTGCGGGGCTTCGGCCGACCATGGCAAGAAGGGGTTCATCGCACCGTTGTCCCAATTCCATTCCAACAAGGGGGTGTAGCCATCGGGGCCAACCGTGACCCCTTCAACCACTGCCGTGGGCGCCGCACAGGTCAAGGTGTCCGCGGTTCCGGCGAAGACTTCGGGAAGGGTGAAGTCACTGCCGAGCTCGATCACCGAAGTGCTTGGGCAGCCGTTGGCGGGATTGGTTGTGGTGAGTTCCCAAGTTCCCGGGTTTTGGACCAGGATGGTAAAAGGCTCATCGACCCAGTCAAATTCTGCGCCAGCGGGTACCGACCAATCGAATTCTGCACCGGCATCGGCCTCAGCACTCAACACGATGGAATCCACGGAACAGGTGAACGCCCCCGCACTCGGCGACAGCACATTGTCCAAGGTTTCGACATCCTCGGTGACTTCAATTTGCACATTGTCGGTGCAGCTGCCGTCGGCATTGCTCACGCTCAGTGAGTACAATCCCGCTTCGTCAACCGTGGCATTGGGACCCAGCGCAGACACGATGTTTCCGTCCATCGTTTCCCACAGGAAGTCAATGCCATTGGGGAAATTGCTCGACCCTTCGAGTTCAATGGATTCAACGAGGCAGGTGAGGATCGTGGACGGAGTGGCACTGGCGGCGCCCTCCAATTCCGCCACCTCGACGTGAATGGTGTCGCTGATCTGAGCTTCGCAAAATCCCTCGTAGGTGACCACATAGGTCATGCTGGAATCCGGTGTGCAAATGACCGTTGCCCCGGTGGAATCGGATAAAAACGTGGCGGGCTCCCAGCTGTAGTCACTGTTGGGCGCGCCGATGACGTTCAATTCGACCGATCCCCCTGGACAAATCCACGTTTCGGGACCCGTGGCGAGGATGTTGGGTGCGAGGCAGACGCTTTGGTTGTTGAATGAACCGCCCGTCGAGCCGGTGAATCCCCAGTAGACGAATTCCTGGCCCGAGAAAATGGTGTTCACGAGGTCCACTTCATTCGCGAGTCGCAACTCACAGTCGAAGTACACGGCAATGATTTGCGTGTTGGGATCCCAGGTAATGCGCACCGGGTGCTCTTCACCGTCTTCGATGTTGCCGCCGTTTGCGTTGGCCGTGACCGGTCCACCGAGTCCCGTTGGCGGGTTGTGATCGACAGAACCGTCCGAAACGAAGCCGATGTGGTCTTGGATGAGGTCCCCGTATTGGCCGTTCTGCCACGTGTCGAATTCAATGCCGAAGCTCGGGTTGAAGCCGCTGAATCCCAACGCGCCGCCGGTTTGCCCGAGGGCATTTGTTCCGACGTCTTGAAGAACGAATACCATTCCGTCGGCCCCGGTCGCATCGAACGTGCCAAAGTTCATGGTAAAATTCAAGTCAAACGGTTGCGACAGGTCGATGAGATCCGAATACCACACCGTGCCGTTTTGGTTGCCTTGCGTGGTGGTCAATTGATAGCAATCGCCACCCAGCGATTGAGCGGTGCCGTTCAAGAAGTAGGATTGTGCGGCCAATTCGCCCCAGGCCATCATCGAACCCGTCAGAACGAGTCCGAGCAATGTGGATGCAAGAAAAGAGTGCCGCGGCATGCCACTAAGTTAGAAGTTCAATCCGACTTTCAAATTCACCCTCCGGTTGGTCAGGTAATTCGGAATGGCGTACAGCCGGCCGTTTACGTCCTCAATCCAGGTGTGGTTGATCGTATTGCGGATGCCGAGGATGTTGAAGATTTCCAAGGAGATGAATCCATTTTTGGCCTCCTGATTCATGAAGAGTTCCCGGGAAAATCCAATGTCGACGCGGCGGTACGTTGGCGTGCGCAGGATGTCTTTGTAGCGCTCAAAAGAAGGCGGTCCGAAGGGGAGGCCGGTTCCAAAGTAGAGGCTGACAAGCACCTTGTAAGCCTCGTTGCCAGGCATTTCGTCTTGAAAGAGCAGGCTCATGTTGAACCGTTGGTCGGTCTGCCGGGGGATGAATCCCGGAACGATGAGTGCGCTGTCCGTCGGGGTGTTGTCCAGCGTGTAGCCTTGAATGATGGGTCGACCTTGGCTGTTGTAGAACTGCCAGTAAGCATCGTCGTTGAGGTCCTCCTCGGTTTTCATGACGGACATGCGAAACCAACTTTGGATCCCATCGATGAATTCACCATTCAACATGAAGTCAGCTCCCGCAGCGTAACCGGAGCTGTTGTTGCGTGCGTAGTAGCGCTGGCGAACGTTTTCGATTTCATAGGGAATGAGGAAGTCCAGGTCCTTGTAGTAGAGTTCACCCACCATTTTGAATGGGCGGCCGTACATCTCAAAAATGCGGTCCATCCCCAGGACGAAATGCGTCGCGCGTTGGGCCTTGACCGCTGCGTTGACGGTGCCATCGAAGCGGCGCATTTCCCGGTAGAACGGGGGCTGCCAGTACACGCCAGCGGCGAAATTGTAGACCGTGGAGGGACGGCCCTCCGGCTCTTTCGGAGTGTAACTCACGTGGCCGCGGGGTCCGCCGACCAGCGAGGTGTACACCGTGTCGCTGAATTCGGGCGCCCAGAGGTGGCCGCGCAATCCGGCGTTGATTTCCCATTCGCCTTGGCGGGCATCCGTCCAGCGCCATGCGTTTTGAACGTACGCCTGCACGCGTTGGGTTTCGACCCGGTTGGTCGCTCGGATTACATCATCCAATTCAATGACCTGTTCCGGTCCTTCATCGATGTAACCGATGCTGTCTTGGGGGTGGGGGGTGATGAATCCGGCCGAGTCCACCAATGACCATTCGGAAAGGTGGTCTTCGATGCTTTCGGCCTGCCATTTGACGCCCCATTCCAAAAATCCCTTGTCCTGTCCCCACGCCGTTGACCCTTTGAGGGCGCTGCTTACCACTGTCGCGTACAAGCGGTTGCGGGCGTGGTTCAGGAAGGCACCTACGCCGCGGTTGATGGCGGCTTCACCGAGTTCGTCTGAGCCGAGGTCGCGTTCCAATTCATCGAGCCAATACGCACCGAGGATATCAAACGTCTCGGACTCGGCGGTCTGGAAGGCCGACGTGATCCACCGGATGCGATGATTTTCTGTTTTGTAATTCGCACCGAAGGCCCCAAATCCGGTTTGGTAGGCCGTCTTTTCTTGACCGTCGAAGTAAATGGTCAGGCGCAGGGCCTCGTTGATGTTGCCCACGTTGGATTCGCGGCGAACCGGTAAAAAGCGGTATTGGTTTTGACCGTAGATGCCGAGGGCTTCAAATTCCCAAGGGCCGTACCCGTCGGGGTCCCATGTGGCATACCCTTGGACATCGACGTAGCGGGGTTGGTACTCGCCGCCTTCGTCGAGGGTTCCGAGCACGTAGCTGTTGTCCCGGTAACGGATTCCGGTGTTCAACGTGAATTTTTTGTGCCCATTCGGTCCTGCTGCGCTTGCCCAATCCCGCTGGAGTTGCGCACCGAGCATACTAGCCGTGATGCGCGTCTTGGAGGCATTGGGTTTGCGGTAGCGAATGTCGAGGACCGAACTCATTTTGTCCCCATACTTTGCTTCGAATCCACCGGCAGAAAACTCAATCGATTCCACCATGTCCGGGTTGGGGAAGGAGAGGCCTTCCTGCTGCCCCGAGCGAACGAGGAACGGACGGTACACTTCGATGTCATTGACGTAGACGAGGTTCTCGTCAAAACTTCCTCCACGCACGTTGTACCCGCTGGACAGCTCGCTCGTGAAATTGACCGGAGCTTGAATGAGCAGGTCTTCAATGGTGCCGCGGGGAGAGGGAATGCGCGCCGCGACTTTGGGGTTGATGCGCTGCACGGGCTTGGTGCGCTCGCCATCGGCGACCACCTCTGAAGCGTTGAGCGCCACACCGGCTGTCAGCCGCACGTCGAGGCGTTGGATGCCGGTGGCCGAGGCGGGAACCGTGCGCTCTTGTGAGGTGTACCCGACAAAACCGAAACGCAAAGTCCACGCGGTGCCTTGCCGCAGTTCCAGGGTGTATGAGCCATCGTTGTCGGTGACCACGGCGGCTCGCTGCTGTTCGAGTGGGATGATGGTCGCCCCGGGCAAAGCCGCTCCGCGTCCATTGGTGACGGTGCCTTGGATGGTGATGGGATCGCCCTGAGCGTGCAATTCCGCTGTACACATCCCACCGAGCAGGAAGCACCACGCGGCGAGAAGGACCAGGCTGCGTGTCATCCACTTCATCGCTTCAGGGAACCGTTTCGCACCGCGTCGATGAATTTTGCCCAAGCGACGGGATTGAAAATGTTCATCGGGGGCAGTTGCCCAGCGTAATAATTCTGTTGCGCTTGCTGTTGAACGGTGTAGCTATAAACTTCTTCGCCGTCGCGTCCGACTTCCATCAACCGATCGTACAACGCCGCAGGATCGAGCCGTTCTTGACCGACCATGTAGGCATCCGGCGAGAGTTGAAGTTGCAAAAACTCCTCGCGGAACCGCTCGCGCGTTGGCCACGGGTAGATGAAAGCTTCTTCGAGCGAAACCGTGTCCCGGCCCAGCGGTTGGACCACATTCATCCGGGGCAATTCCAAATCCCTTGGTACTTCAAACGCCTGGGTCAAGTAGCCCACGGATGAAACGGTGATCGTGTCGCCAGCCAATGCCGGGATGCTGAAGAACCCGTTCACATCGGTCATCGTGCCGCGCAGGTCCCGCGAGCGAAAAACCGTGGCATAGGCCAAGGGAGCTAAGGAGTCGCCGGTCACCACCATGCCGCTGATTTGGACCACCTCGACATCCGGAACAACGTTCGTGCTGTCCTGAGCCGTGACGTGCAGGACGGTGATAAGAACCAGGCCGATGGCGGTGAACCACTTCATGAGGAGCAAATTACGATGCCTGCGCAGTTTTGAATTCAGAAGTAAAGTGAAATTCCAGTTCAGGGTAATTCTGAATTTCCATATCGAGTAAAAACTTCGACGGCGCGAGGAAGACGTCGTTGCCGTCTTTGTCCGTGACCATGTCCGTTCCCTTGATGCGTTTGAATTCCTCCAGCTTCGCTTCGTTCTCACTAACGATCCAACACGCTTTGTAGTGTGGTTTGGATTGGAATTCGCACTTGGCTCCGTACTCGTGCTCCAATCGGTACTGAATGACTTCAAACTGAAGTTCACCCACGGTGCCCACAATCTTGCGGTTGCCGAGCGACCGAATGAACAGCTGCGCAACCCCTTCGTCGGTCAATTGCTGGATGCCCTTTTCCAGCTGCTTGCTCTTCATCGGATCTTTGTTGACCAGCTCCTTGAAAATCTCCGGCGAGAAGCTGGGGATGCCGCGAAACACCATGTCTTCGCCTTCGGTGAGGGTGTCGCCGATCTTGAAGGTGCCCGTGTCGTACAGCCCCACAACGTCGCCTGGCCACGCTTCATCCACGACGTTTTTGTCCTGGGCGAGGAAGGTGGCTGGATTGGCGAACTTCATCTTCTTGTCGAGGCGGGTGTGCTGGTAAAACGTGTTGCGCTGGAACTTCCCGCTGCAGATTCGCATGAACGCGATGCGGTCGCGGTGCCGGGGGTCGATGTTGGCGTGAATCTTGAAAATGAACCCGGTGAACTGCGGTTCTGTAGGTGCCACCTCGCGAACGTCCGTTGAACGCGGACGGGGATCAGGCGCAATGTCGATGAACGTATCGAGCATCTCCTGGATGCCAAAATTGTTGACGGCGCTGCCAAAGAACACCGGAGCCAGTTGTCCTTCGAGGTAGGGCGCTGCATCCCAGGGTTCGTATACGCCTTCAATCAGTTCCACATCGTTGCGCAACTGATCGGCATGCTCGGAGGTCACCAATTCATCCAAGTCGGGGTCAGCGATGTCGGCGATGGACACCACTTCTTTAGCGATTTTGGTTTTGTCCGGATTGAACAAGCGCAGCTCTTTTTCGTACAGGCTGTATACGCCTTTGAAGGAATGGCCGCCGCTGATGGGCCAGCTCAAGGGGCGCACTTGGATTTGCAGTTTTTCCTCGAGTTCATCCAGCAGGTCAAACGGGTCTTGCCCTTCGAGGTCCATCTTGTTGATGAAAATGATGACGGGCGTGTTGCGCATGCGGCACACCTCCATCAAACGCTCGGTCTGGGCCTCTACACCTTTCACACAATCCACGACGAGGATGACGCTGTCCACAGCGGTCAGCGTGCGGTACGTGTCTTCAGCGAAATCCTTGTGACCGGGCGTGTCCAAGAGGTTGATGAGGCGGTCCTGGTAATGGAAGGCCATGACCGAGGTCGCTACCGAAATCCCACGTTGGCGCTCGATTTCCATAAAATCCGACGCGGCGGTTTTGGTGATCTTGTTGTTCTTCACCGCGCCGGCCGTTTGAATCGCCCCACCGAACAGCAAGAACTTTTCGGTCAAGGTGGTCTTTCCGGCATCCGGGTGGCTGATGATGGCGAAGGTCCTTCGCCGCTGAATCTCGTCTTGAATTGCGCCCATGGAGGCGCGAATTTACGATGCAGAAGCGCGAATTGCCGCCAGGGTTTTCGACCACCGTTTCAAGGCGTGCTCCTTGGTGAAATGCTGGACGTGTGCTTCACCGGCCATCGGAAGCGCATCGAGGCGTTGCAAGGCGTCGCCAAGCGCCTCCCAATCGCCCGGTTTGAATAGGGTTCCGTGGGTGCCGTGCCCGAGCAATTCCGGGGTTCCGCCTGCTTCCGTTCCCACCACAGGAACGCTGCGAGCAAGGGCCTCAATCGTCACCATGCCGAACGTTTCGGAGGTGCTGCACATGGCGTAAGCGTCGCAAGCGTCGTAGGCCGAGAGGAGCTCTTCGGTCGGCGGGTGCCAATGCACACGGCCAGTGACCCCCAGCGATTCAGCCAATTTTTGGCATTCAGTGCGGTAGTCTTGGCCGGCGTTGGGGGTGTTTTCTCCGATGATCAATGCATGCCATTCCGGGGCGGCTTCGGCCAAGGCCCGAATCAATGTGCCGTGGCCTTTCAATGGATCGATGCGTCCAAAGAGGCCGACGATTTTGGCGTCTGCAGGGAGGCTCCACATCGCCCTGGCCTCAGGGGATTTGGGAGTTGAAAACCAGTTGGCCTCAAGTGCGAGCGGGATGACCTCGACTTGTTCCGGTCGGAGCGGTGTGTTTGCCAGCGCTTCATCCCGCAAGTGGTGCAGGGGTGCAATCCAACGCGAAACGTGCTTATACCGCACCCGATGCCAGGGTTTTGTTTTGGGCTGCGAAATCTGCATTCCTTGGTGGAACACGAGGTCGGCGCCGCTGTTGCGGATTGCGCGGCTGCACAATGGCAGGTCCCGTGGGTCGCGGATCCACACGATGTCTGTTTGGGTGTGCTCCAAGTGTCGCCTAAGCCTCCTTGCCGCGGCAAATGGGAGATGCCGGTGTTGCCGGGGTATGTGCCGAATGTTCAGTGTTGTGGCGGAAGCCGACTCCGCGAGCGGCGAGCCTTGCACGCAATTGACCTCCACTTCGTGTCCACACTCCACCATCCATTGGGCGTACCGGATGAGGTTGCGTTCCAACCCACCCCAACCCGTTGAACTGGAAAGGAAGGCGATTCTCATCGGCGGTCGGGACGAACGGTGATTTCGCTGTACACCCCGCGCCCAGCGGATTCGATGGCCTGTGCAATGGCTTCGGCAATGAACCCGGCGTCCATGCCCGCTTCAAATTGCGGCCGGTACGACTCGCGGAGTTCGGCGTTGTTGGTTTGGTCGATGAAGGCCGTATTCACCGCGCCTGGGTTGATGGTCGTGACCGCGAGGTCTTCCCGAAACTCCATGCGCAGCGATTCACTGAGGGCAAGCACGGCGTGCTTGGTGGCGCAGTAAACCCCGCTGTTTGGGAAGACATTGCGCGCAGCGATGGAGCCAATTTGGATGACGTGGCCTTTGTTCGTGACCAAGGACGGTAAAGCGGCGTGCAGGGTAGCGAGTACCCCGGTGACGTTGACGTCAATCATCGTTTTCCAATCTTCAAATTGCGCTTCAGCAAGCGGAGAGAAAATCCCCAGCCCGGCATTCGGAATGCACACGTCGATGCCTCCCCAGGCCCCAACCATGCGCTCGACGGCGGCTGCCACGGCACGGTGATCCCGCACGTCCACAGTCGCGCATTCGATGGCGCCATCGGGGTGCTGTTGGGCGAGCCGTTGCATGGCTTCGGTGTTTCGCGCCATCAAGAAGACGCGGTGTCCTTTTGAAGCGAGCAATTGAGCGGAAGCTGCTCCAATTCCGCTGGAGCCGCCGGTGATGAGTATGCGGAGCGATTTCACGGACCGAAGGTACGGCGGCAGTGCGGTCAGTTGATGGGTTTGACCGATGCAAACCCGATGACGCGGTCGAAACCATTCATGTCCCAATAGTACACGAGGCACATGTACGGCGTGTCCGCCAACGCATGCGATCCTTCGATGGCCGCGATGTTGGATGGTTCTGCTTGAAGGCTTGCGTAATCCAACTTGCCGCGATCGAGCGCCGGTCGCACCCGGTATTCATAATTGTAGTAGCCCTGTTTCAGAAGCAATGCAGCTTCGTAATGTCCGGTCTCGGGATTCCAAATCATGCGGTGGCTTTCCGGATAGGACCAATTGGACAAAGCACCGTAGATGTATATGTCCTCTTGAAGCCGTTCCTCGAAGGCTTGAAGGGAGAAGTGAGTCCACACGTAGTCGCTGCCGGTGGCGTCGTCTTGCAACTCGTTGGAAACGACAAAATGCCCATCCAAGTCCTGTTGCGCTTTGAGAAAGGCGTAGGTGCGGGGTTCATCCGGATCCAAATACGCGTGCCAATGGGTGCCCTCATCGACCATGCGTTGGAGTCCGAGGCTGGCGAACTGGAGGCTTTTCAAATCGGCAAAGCGCCAGGTGTTGCCCCCAGCGAATGACTCGGAGCCGGTAGGGTTGAACGTCACTTCTTCGCCGCGCACAAATTGCGGCTCCATCCCTTGAATGGACGTTTCCCAGCGGCCGTTTTGCATCAAGACCACTTGCAAGGCATCGTAAGCATCGTAAATTGGGTAGCGGTCCGAGCTGTGCAGGATGGCCAAGTCCACCTCTTGGTGCGTTCGCTTGGTGCGAATGATGGAAGAGGGCACCACCCGCATTTCGATGTCCACCAGAGATTCGTAGACAACGAAACGTTCCTGGATCAAGGCCCGGTCGGGATTGGACGTGTCGTAGACCTCGGCGATGTAATTCCCGCTTTTGGTGAACTGGACCATGTCATTCGGAAACGTGACTGCGTAATGCGTAAACGGTGTTTTGGTGTTGAAACTCGTTTCAATCGTTTCGAAAGCAATCGTCGGAAACCCTGCAAGGAAATCGGAGGGTCCCATATCCGGTGAGTCGTACCAATCGAATGTGCAATGCTTCAAACGCACTTCGAGGGTTCGGTATTCCGGTGAGAAATCATCAAAACTCAAGGTCAGTCGCCCGCCCCCAAGCGGGATGAATGGATGGGCATTGGGCTGGCCAACGGGATGCAATTGGACCGTGTGCATGCTGCCTGCTGAGAGGTGCATGGGATAAGGGGCATCTTGGGCAAACACGGATACGCACGAAACATGGAGGAGCGCCGTGCAGATGAAGGTCAAAAACATGCCACTGATGGACTTCTGAAAGCGAAAGGTTGTACAGGTGAAGTTGTTGGAAAACATCCTTTGAGATTTTTGATTGAAATGGCCATCGCAACGCTCTCGAGAGCTAACTTTGCGCCCCGAAAAGTAAACCTTCGTCAGTGATGACCCGCACTATACGAATCAAAAAAGGAGCTGATATCCGGCTGAAAGGCCGCCCATCAACTCAGGTTGAACAAGCATCATCCGCTCCACTGTACGCTGTACAGCCGCCCAATTATCAGGGCATTGTTCCCAAACTTGAAGTGAAAGAAGGCGCCGCGGTGAAAGCCGGCTCGACGCTGTTTCACAGCAAAGAACATCCAGAAGTCAAGTTCGTATCGCCTGTGAGCGGAACCGTCAAGCAAGTCGTTCGCGGCGAAAAGCGCCGCATTCTTGCCGTGGTGGTGGAGGCTGACGGCAAAAACGATCAGCACGCGTTCGCATCTGTGGACCCGGCGACAACCGACCGCGAAGCGTTGGTGGCGGCCGTAGCTGAGCGCGGATTCTTCGCCTTCATCGAACAGCGTCCGTTTGCGACCGTCGCAAATCCAACGGATGTGCCACGGAGCATCCACGTCAGTGGATTTGATAGCGCACCGCTCGCAGCGGACATGGAGGTGGCACTGGCAGGACGCGAGGCAGCATTCCAAACGGGCATCCATGCTCTGCGTGTGCTTGCCGGTGGTTCAAATGTTCAATTGGGCACGAAGGCGGGTCAAACCTTCTTTAACGCAATCGAAGGCGTTGACACCTTCACGTTTGAAGGACCACACCCCACGGGCAATGCCGGTGTACAAATCCACCACACACGCCCCATCAACAAGGGCGAAGTGGTGTGGACCATGCACGCGGAGGATGTAGCGAATTTGGGAGAGACGCTGTCTTCAGGCACGTACTGCGCCACGCGCGTTGTCGCGGTTGCCGGATCGGAATGCGACGCACCGCGTCACCTGCAAACAACATTGGGTTGCGCCATTTCAACATTGGTGGGCAGCGTGAATGAAGAAGAAGTGCGCATCGTTTCGGGCAACCCGCTTACGGGTGACCGCACCGCCAACGATGGATTCCTCGGTGGAATGCATCACCAGGTGTGTCTGTTGCCAGAGGGCAACAAGCCGAAATTCTTGTTGGTCGATGGTTGGTTGGGATTGGGCTTTGACAAGTTCTCTTTGTCGAAGAGCTACCCCACGTGGCTGATGCCGAAGTCGAAAGAGTTTGCGATGGATACATGCAACAACGGCGAGCAGCGCGCCTTCGTGGTGACCGGTCAATATGAGCCGGTGTTCCCGTTTGATATTTATCCGGTGCAGTTGCTTAAGAGCATCATCGCCAACGACATCGATGCCATGGAGAAACTCGGCATCTACGAAGTGGCCCCGGAAGATTTTGCGCTTTGTGAATATGCGTGCACTTCGAAAATCGCGGTGCAATCGATTGTTCGCAACGGATTGGACATGCTGAAGAAAGAATTGGGATAAGATGAAAGCATTACACAACTTATTGGATTCGGTTCGCCCACATTTTGAGGAGGGCGGCAAGCTGAGCAAGTTCTGGGTGGTCTACGATTCGCTGGAAACGTTTGCCTTCACCCCAGGACACGCGACCAAAAACGGCGTGCACATCCGCGACGGAGTGGACCTGAAGCGCACGATGTTCATGGTCATCGTGGCGTTGATTCCCGCCTTGTTGTTCGGCACATGGAACCAAGGGCACCAGTACTTGTTGTCCATCGGCGAAATCACCCCGAACGACCCCTTGATGACCGCGCTGTGGGATAAACTCTTCATCGGAGCGGTGAAGGTCTTGCCTTTGGTGGTCGTGAGCTACGGCGTTGGCTTGGGCATTGAGTTCCTCTTCGCTGGGATGCGTGGACACAGCATCAACGAGGGCTACCTGGTGTCGGGCATGCTCATCCCGTTGATCATGCCGGTGGATTGTCCGCTGTGGATGGTGGCATTGGCGGTGGCCTTTGCGGTCATCATTGCGAAGGAAGTGTTCGGCGGTACGGGCATGAACATCCTCAATGTCGCGTTGACGGCTCGAGCGTTTTTGTTCTTCGCTTATCCGAAACAACTCTCTGGTGAAATCTGGATCCACAACGTCAAGGCTTCTGCAGATGCCGGGTTGCTCGCGGACGGATACACCGGTGCGACAGCCTTGGGCCATTTGGCTTCAACTGTGGGCAAGGGATTGGACGAGCCTGCTGTGACGGGCGTGATGTCCATGTTCGGAGCCGATGGCATGTTCAGCCTTTCGAACTCATTCTTGGGCTTGATTCCCGGTTCCATTGGTGAGACTTCTGCGCTCGCCATTCTCATCGGTGCTGCCCTGTTGATTTGGACGGGCATCGGAAGCTGGAAAATCATGTCGTCGTTCTTGGCCGGTGGCCTCGTGATGGGATTCTTGTTCAACCTGCTGGGCTTGAACGCCTACATGACACTGCCCGCCATCCACCAAGTGGTGATGGGTGGGTTCATGTTCGGCATGGTCTTCATGGCGACGGACCCCGTCAGCGCTGCCCAGACGGAACGCGGCAAATGGATTTACGGATTCTTCGGAGGCTTTTTGAGCATCATGATCCGCGTCTTCAATCCGGCCTACCCGGAGGGCGTCATGATGGCCATTCTGTTTATGAACGTGATGGCCCCCTTAATCGACCACTACGTCATTGAAGCCAACGTAGGCAAGCGCGAAAAGCGTGCGCTTGCGGCCCAAGGCGCAACTGCATAACCCACGTAATCATGGCTATCGATAAAAACAGCACCGGTTACACCTTCCTCTTTTCCATCGCCATGGTTGTGGTGGTGGGCACAGCGCTCGCGTTTACCGCGCTTTCGCTGAAGGACCGACAAGACGCCAACGCGGCGGACAAGAAAATGATGGACATCCTCGGCGCCATTGGCGTTTCCGCTGACCGAACCAACGCGAACACCTTGTTTGCCGAGTACGTCGTGGAGCGCGTCGCGATTGATTTGGATGGTCGCCAAGTATCGGCAACTTCAACTGCGGTCGACCCGAAGGACAAAGCGGACCCGTTCAGCATCGACGTAAAGAAGGACTACCGCGCTTCCATCAAATCTGCTGTCAAGGCAGCAGATGGCGATGAGGCGGCCTTAGCAGCGGCCTTGGCCGACAAGGACTTGGAGTTTCCGTTGTTCCGATGCGTGACCGACGCGGGTCAGAACCTCTACGTCATCCCCGTTGTGGGTTCCGGTCTGTGGGGTCCAATCTGGGGCTACGTCGCCTTGGAGGAAGACATGACTACCATCTTCGGTGCCAATTTTGACCACAAGACGGAGACTCCGGGCTTGGGCGCCGAAATCAAGGAGTCCTTCTTCACGGACAAGTTCAAAGGCAAAAAATTGGATGTTGAAGGCTCAGCCTTGTTCAGCGTCTTGAAGGGGGGAGCACCCACCGACGAGAACAGCGTAGACGGCATCACCGGTGGAACCATCACTTCGAAGGGCGTTGACGAAATGATCAACCGCACCTTGAAGGTGTACCTCCGTTATTTTGAATCCCAAACCCGAGCGCAGCGATGAGTACTGATACTGCAGCCGCAACGGCCAAGAAAGAGTCGTTGTTTTCAAAGAAGAACCGGAAGCTCTTGGTTGATCCGTTGGATGATTCCAACCCCATCACCGTGCAAGTATTGGGCATCTGCTCAGCACTGGCCATCACGGTGCAATTGCAGCAGGCGGTCATCATGAGCTTGTCGGTGTTGTTCGTCATGATCGGTGGCAACGTCATCGTCTCTTTGCTTCGAAACATGATTCCGGACCGCATCCGAATCATTGTCCAGCTCGTTGTCGTGGCCTCTTTGGTGATCATAGTTGACCAAGTCCTGAAAGCGTACCAACCGGACATTTCAGAGAAGCTCTCCGTATTCGTCGGTTTGATCATCACCAACTGCATCATCATGGGCCGCCTCGAGGCTTTTGCCTTGGGCAACAAGCCAGGACCGTCTTTCTTGGACGCCATCGGCAATGCCATGGGCTACGCTTGGATTCTGCTTGCCGTTTCCATTGTACGTGAAGTCTTTGGAAGCGGCGCCATCTCGTTACCGGGCATGGGACAAGTGAAGTTTCTGCCAACCGAGTGGTTCATGAGCGAAGGAGGATTTTACGAGAACAACAACTTGATGATCCTGCCTCCGATGGCCCTGATCACCGTCGGCATCATCATTTGGATTCAACGCAGCCGTAACCAGGCCTTAATCGAAGAGAACTAATGGAATACCTCAGCATATTTGTGAAGGGCATCTTCATTGAAAACATGATTTTTGCCTACTTCCTGGGCATGTGTTCGTACCTCGCGGTGTCCAAGACCGTGAAGACAGCGAATGGCCTCGGACTTGCCGTTATCTTCGTTTTGGGCATCACCGTCCCCATCAACTACCTGCTTGAGAATTATGTCCTCAAGGAAGGGGCGTTGGCTTGGATTGATCCGGAATACGCGTCCGTGGATTTGAGCTTCTTGAGTTTCATCATGTTCATTGCCGTCATCGCCTCCATGGTGCAATTGGTGGAAATGATTGTCGAGAAATTCGCTCCTGCGCTGTACGGTGCATTGGGAATTTTCTTGCCACTGATCGCGGTGAACTGCTCCATCCTCGGAGGTGCCCTCTTCATGCAGGACCGCCAATACCCGAGCATCGGTGAAGCCACCGTATTCGGATTGGGTTCCGGTGTCGGTTGGTGGCTGGCAATCGTAGCCATTGCAGCCATCCGGGAGAAGATTCGCTACTCGCACGTTCCGGCTCCTTTGAAGGGCTTGGGCATTACGTTCATCATCACAGGACTCATGGGCATTGCTTTCATGAGCTTCATGGGCATTGAAATTTGATAGAGATGACAACGACCATTGTACTGACCATTGTATTCTTCCTGACCGTCATTCTCCTATTGGTCGGATTGCTGCTGTTTGCGAAGGCCAAACTTTCGCCCAGTGGCAAAGTGACCATCGTAATCAACGGGGAACAAACCCTCGAGGTAGACGGTGGAAGCACGTTGCTCACGACGTTGGGCAACAACGGTGTCTTCTTGCCTTCTGCGTGCGGTGGCGGCGGGACCTGTGTCCAGTGCCGATGCCAAGTAAGTGAAGGCGGCGGCTCCATTTTGCCGACAGAAGAGCCGCATTTCTCCCGCAAAGAAATCGCTGACAACTGGCGCTTGGGTTGCCAAGTGAAGGTCAAAGAGGACATGGAGATCCAAGTCCCCGAAGAAGTGTTCGGCATCAAGAAGTGGGAGTGCGAGGTGGTTTCGAACTACAACGTCGCCTCGTTCATCAAGGAGTTTGTCGTTCGTTTGCCGGAAGGTGAAACGTTGGACTTCGAGGCCGGTGGTTACATCCAAGTGGACGTACCTGAAACCGTAGTTGACTACAAGGACATCGACATCGCAGCCCACCCGGAGCACCACAAGGACCCGAATACCTTCCAAAGCGAATGGGATAAGTTCGGTTTGTGGGATTTGAAGATGACCAACGAAGAACCCATTGTTCGGGCCTACTCGATGGCCAATCACCCGGCAGAGGGCAACATCGTGATGTTGAACATCCGAATCGCCACCCCGCCATGGGACCGAGCGCGCAATGCTTGGATGCAGGTCAATCCCGGAATCTGTTCGTCCTACGTGTTCGCACAGAAGCCAGGGGACAAGGTGACCATCTCAGGACCGTATGGTGAATTCTTCATCAAGGAAACGGAAGCGGAAATGGTGTACATCGGCGGCGGAGCGGGTATGGCTCCCATGCGTTCGCACCTGTTCCACTTGTTCCACACGTTGAAGACGGACCGGAAGGTCACCTTCTGGTACGGTGGACGCTCGAAGCGCGAGCTGTTCTACTTGGACGATTTCAACAAAATTGCAGCGGAGTTCCCGAATTTCGATTTCCACGTGGTGCTTTCCGAGCCTGCTGAGGAAGACGATTGGAAGGTGAAGAAGGACGTGAACGACGAGGGCGATGGTTTCCTCGGTTTCGTGCACAATGCGGTCATTGAACACCAATTGGCGCACCACGATGCACCTGAGGACATTGAGTTCTACTTCTGTGGGCCACCGCTAATGAACCAAGCGGTTCTGAAGATGTGCGACGATTGGGGGGTTCCACCTGAAAACGTAAGCTTCGATGATTTTGGAGGCTAATCCCAATTTCAAAACGGACCAACACCCTGTGGCATCTGTGCTGCGGGGTGTTGGCGTTTTAGGGCTAATTGCCTTGTTGTTCTCTGCGTGTGGCACCCCTTCACCGGCGGTAACGGATACAGTGCACCTCGGCGAAACCCAAGGCACGACCTACATGGTCAAATACCACGGGGCAGATTCCATCCCTCAGGCAGCCATCGATTCAGTGTTCGAAGCCGTTGACGTCGAATTCAATCTTTGGCGCCCGGCTTCTCGGATCAACGCCATCAATGCCTTCGATCGTTCGGATTCCCTGTTTCAATTTGTCGATGGCACCGGCTTGTGGTCGTCCATCTGGGCACAAACGCTTGATTTGCATGCGGCTTCTCAGGGGGCTTTTGACCCGACGGTCCAACCGTTGGTTGAATTGTGGGGCTTCGGCCTGTCCAAGCGCTCTGAAGTCACAGATGAAGACGTACAGGCGCTCATGCCGCACGTGGGGTTGTCATTTGAACGCATTGACTTGAACGAAGTCACGGAGGCGAAGCAATACCGATTTACGACAGTACGGAAGCGGGACCCGCAGACCCGAATTGATTTTAATGGCATTGCCCAGGGGATGACGGTGGATTTACTCGCTGAATTGCTGCAATCCCGAGGCGCGTCGGATTTTATGGTCGAAGTCGGAGGAGAGGTTCGGTGCGGAGGGAAGCGTTCCGACGGTAATCCGTGGCGCATCGCCATTGATCGGCCCATTGAATCTGAAGACGGATTGGACCAACGCGAACTCCAAGCAATTGTTGGCATCACCGATGCGGCCATTTGCACCAGCGGGAATTACCGGAAGTTCTACGAAGAGGATGGCGTCAAGCGTTCGCATACCATCAGCCCTTTCAATGGCTATCCGGTGCAGCACGGCCTGCTCAGCGCCACGGTGCACGCGGTCAATGCCAGTACCGCAGACGCGCTCGCCACGGCGTGCATGGTCTGGGGGCCTGAGGAGGGACAGCGCTTCATTGAAACGTACCGCGAGGCGAATCCGTTTGAGCGCGTAGAGGCGTACTTTATCTGTGATGGAGGGACAGGGGAGTGGGAGACCTGGCAATCAGCAGGCTGGGATGACCTGGTGATTCGATAAAGGACGAGTTAAGCGGCTTCTTCAGCCTTGCACTGCTCCTCTGGGCGCGCTCCACAGAGGGAGCAGGCTTCTCCGTCTTTGTTAAGAAGCGGATTCTGGCTGGCACAGGTTCCTGCAAATTGCCCGTCTTTTTTGACGAGGATTTTGATGGCAATCCCTGCAAAGCCGATGGCGAGCAGCGCAATAGCGAGGAGAACAACTTTCCATTCCATACGGCAAAATTAGGGGGTTCTGCACGGTTCAGCAGCAGGTAAAATCAAGAATCTGCGGGAATTTGCGTAAATTATAGGTGCTTAACCAACGGCATGAAACGCGCACTCGTTCACATTTTGGCAGGGGGAGCAATGGCCCTTTCGTCGTCCTTGGCGTCAGCTCAACTGGGGCCGTGCGACTGTCCGCCTGTGGCCGACCGTCCTATTGTCGAAGTGGGCGATGCCGACGGCATAGGCACGGGAACGGTGACGTGGTCGTGCGATTCGCTTTATGTGTTGACGGAGACGGTCTTTGTCAACCCCGGGGATGCGTTGACCATTTTGCCGGGGACTGTTATTCAAGGGAGGACGGGAATTGTCAGTGACACCTTGACGTATACGTTGCCCAACGGCAATCCTTCGCCGCGCCAGGATTACATCTTTAGCCAAGAGGCGGGAAGCCTTGTTGTCAGCGCAGGTGCGACGATTGTCGCTGACGGAACGTCCAATTGCCCCATCGTTTTCACGTATGAAGGCGATCCCATGGATGGAAGTTCAGGTTACGATGTACGTGGAATGTGGGGCGGGTTGATTGTGTGTGGGGACGGGGCATTGAATACGTTTGACGGCAACGATGAAGCCGAAGGAGTGGTGGACCCGACAGGTCAAAATCGCCATGTGTACGGAGGAGAAGGGACCCTGTATCCGTCTTCGGGTGTATTGCGCTACCTGAGCCTGCGGCATGCGTCCACGTCGATGGGCATCAGTCAGTTTGAAAACGGATTGGAGACCAACGCGTTAACGTTGTGTGGTGTGGGCCCTGAAACCACCGTAGAATACATCGAAGCGGTGGCCAGCGGTGATGACGGTGTGCAGATCTTTGGTGGGCTGGTCAATGTGCGGTACCTCGGGCTGGCATTCAACCAGGAAGACGGATTGGAATACGACCAGGGTTGGCAAGGCAACGGGCAGTTCATTTTTTCCATCACCGATGAACTCAATGGCGCTGGTGACCACGGAGGCGATTACGAAGGCGACGATTATGAAGAATTCGACGTCGACATGACCTTCATGCCGTATTCGAACCCCATGTTGCATAACCAGACGTACATCGGCAGGGGCACAGCTACAGCCATTCGCATGCACAACGGAGCTGGAGTGCGCCTGTACAACAGCCTTTTTGCCCATTACGGTTTGGGCATTGACTTTGAGGATGAGGACCCGTGTGATGCATGGGAATTGTTCCTCTTCGGCGAGACACAAATTCACAACAACCGGTTCTGGGCCATTGGCGATTCATCGGGGATTGCCGAAATGATCCTGTACAACGAAGGGTTTGTCTTCAACGGCCAGGAGGAGATTGAGGGCCATTTCATCGACAACAACAATTATGCGGCCGATCCGCAATTCGATGCGGAATTTGCCTCCGAAGCCGGGCACATCACCGATGCCATCAATCTGGCGCCGGCTTCAGGCGCTGATTTCACGGTTGCTGAAACATACCTGCCCTCGGGCCCCTGGTTTATCCCGGTGGATTACATCGGGGCATTCAACCCGGATGGTTCCAATTGGTTGACGTGCTGGACGTACATGGAACAGTTGGGCCTTTTTGGAGAATGGGTCGATCCCGAGGTGGGAGTTGCGGGGTGCACTTACGACTTCGCGTGCAATTACAATCCGGATGCAACGGTTGACGACGGTTCCTGTGAAGTCACATCGTGCGCAGGGTGCACGTGGCCAGAGGCCGAGAATTACGACCCCAACGCTTTGTGGGATGATGGATCATGCCAATTACCGACGTCGGTTTCATGCCCCGAAGACATCAACCAGGACGGCCAGGTGAATACGGGCGACCTCCTGATGTTTCTGGGTGCATTCGGCACCATTTGTCTTTAATCAGTGGGATGCACGAGGCCTATACCGTATGCCGATGAACGGGTAATCGGCCCGAATTCGAAAGGAACGCAATCCCATTTCGATGGCCCAAGAAGGGCGAACAGCGTAGGCCAAAATGGCTTGGAGATGCCGGCGGCCGAGGGCTTCGTCCGGTCGGGTCCATACCCACCCTTGGAGCAGCATTAACTGCGCATGCCCAAAACGGAAGTTGACGCCGGCGAGGCTTGAAAGTTGAAGCTTTTGCGGCATGGACAGTGGCGTTTCGCTGAATTGCCGCAGGCTTTGGTTGTGGGCGAGGTCCACGGCCAGCACCCACGAGTGGGTCGCCGCTGCTTTGCATTGCGCATACGCACCAACACTCACCGTGGGGTGGAGCACGCCACCGGGCAGATTGATGTCGCGGGCACCGATGCGACCTGCGTAGGCCCAATGCCAGCCTTCGGTGGTGTCCATCCAAGCGGCTGGCGTGCGTTCGGGAAATCGGTGCGGCGTATTCCATCCTGCGCGAACAAGGAGGTGCACGTTGTTGATGCCCAAGTTTGGGAGGGCCAGTGCACCATTTGAAAAATGGGTGAGCCCCGCGCCCACAGCCACCCAGCTTTGCTCGCGCTGAATCACCTGAACCGCTGTGCCAAGATGAATGCTCGCGTTCAGTCGGGTGCCAATGGCGATGGACAAAGGCCGTTCGATGGGGTCGTAAGGGGAGGTGGACCACCCCAGGCCCGTTCCAAGCTCGACATGCCATCGCCGCCGAACGGGCAGTTCCACCAACCATATGGCGCTCGCCATGTCCCCCAATTCTTCACTTCCTCCGTTTAGCCATCCTGCCTGAATGCCTTGCCACACCGGACCGTGCTGTTGCCAGTTCTGCCGCCAACCGGTGGTGTTCCAGTTGCCAATGCGGCAAGTTATCTCGCGGGAATGGCCGGTCACCAGAGCAAGCATCTCGCTTCTGTGGGGCAGCGCGTATCCCAAGCTCGTCCCCACGCTCCACGTCGTATGTTGAGCGCTGAGCGGCAAGGCGACCCATAGGCAGAGCCAAAAGCTCATTTGGTGCAAGTGGATTCGAAGGGCGGCCATTGTCGTCCGAATTTAGCAAGCCATACCTTTGCAACATGCACAGCACCGAAGAGAAATTGGCCGCCTTTGAACGGCTGTTGAAAATCATGAGGGAGTTGCGGGAACAATGCCCGTGGGACCGCAAACAGACGTTTGAATCGCTCCGGCATTTGACCATCGAAGAGACCTATGAATTGTCCGAAGCGATCATGGATGCTGACATGGATGAGATCCGAAAGGAAACGGGAGACTTGCTGCTGCACATGGTTTTTTATGCCCAAATCGCCAGTGAGACGCCACGCGATCAAGGAGGTTGGGACATTGCGGATAGCTTGAATGGTATATGCGATAAGTTAATCGACCGTCACCCACACATATACGGAGATGTGGAGGCCAACGACGAGGAAACGGTGAAGGCCAACTGGGAGCAATTGAAGCTCAAGGAAGGGAAAAAATCCGTTTTGGAAGGCGTACCAAAAGGGCTGCCGAGCTTGGTCAAAGCCTACCGCATTCAGGACAAGGTTCGGGGCGTTGGTTTTGATTGGGAGCACGCTGGTCAAGTCTGGGACAAGGTGCAGGAGGAACTCGCGGAATTTCAGGCCGAGGTGGACGTCGACCCTGACCGCGCTGCGGATGAGTTTGGCGATGTGTTGTTTGCTCTCGTGAATTATGCGCGCTTCAAGGACATCAACCCTGACGAGGCGTTGGAGCGCACCAACCGACGATTTCAAGCCCGCTTTCAGCACATGGAGTCCGCGATTCAAGCTGGTGTGGAACAAGGAGGCAAAACCATGGCCGAGATGTCCTTGACAGAATTGGATACTTACTGGAGTCGCGCAAAAACGGCGTTGTCCTCGACCTCCCTTGAATGATGGATAAGCCCGCCTCCATTGGACGTTGGTTAGGCCTATTGAGCCTGGTGTTAGTCGGGTTCGGAGGCTGCGACCGGCCCGATGCTCCGGCGTGCCTGATGCGGGCAGGGGATTGGGCCGAAATCGTTGAGCAAAACGCCGCAGTGCCCCGTAAATTGAAGCTGTATGACCACTTGCATGTGGACCTCGAAACGTGGGACTCCACTGCCACGGAATTGCTATGGCGGGGTCCAGAAAATGTCCTCGCTCATCGGTGGTCGCGTTGGGAAGGCGACGTACTCGAATTGGGCCATGAGGACCGCTGCCAATGGATGCGTGACCTCGGCACCAATGTGGAGTTGACCGTGCGCACTCCAATCATTCCTGAAATTGCCCTTCACGGTCAAGGGCGCTTCGATGCTGCCCTGGTGGATTCGACGATGGCTGTGGCCATCGACGCGTGGGCTTACGCCGGGTACCTCACAGTAGCATGCGTGTTGGACAGTCTGACGATCCGGTTGCATGCCGGTGCTTGCAGTGCGGAAGCCGAAGGCATGGCCGGAACGGTATCGCTGTTCGCTTCTGGATTGTCCGGGGTTGATGCGGGAGCCTTACAATCTGAGCGAGCGTTCGTCAACCAGTCCGCCCACCCTCCGTTGCACTTCCAAGCTGCGGAGTACGCCTATGTCGAATTGAACAGCCATGGCAATGTGGTAGGGCGACTTCCAGAACCGATGGAATACGAGGTGGTCCGCAATGGGAGTGGAGACTTGATCTGGGAGGATTGAACATGTCCATTTCTATCGGGGTTTTTGTAAATTGTTGACCTATTCTTTACCATGGCTCAGAACCTTTTCCGAATGGCTGCATTGAGCGTCCTCATGGGGACCTGCGCAGTTTCTTTTTCCCTGGCACAGCAGACCCTGCAGGATGTGCCAACGCAAGTCAATGAAAGCAAATTCAAGCAGCTCGGCCAAGCGTTGCCGACTCCCAATGTTTACCGCACAGCGAGCGGAGCTCCGGGGCATGAATACTGGCAACAGCAAGTCGACTACAACATCGAAGTGACCTTGGACGATGAGAACCAGCGCATCGACGGGGAAGAGCGCATTTTCTACAAAAACAACAGCCCCGATGAACTGCGCTACCTGTGGCTGCAGCTGGATCAGAATGTCCGTGCCTTGGACAGCGACAGCTACAAGATCCGGGAATCCCGCATCAATGAACGCAGCAGTTTCGGTAGCATTCAGGGCCTCGAGCCTTCCTTTGACGGTGGGTTCAAAATCCAATACGTAGGGGACGAAACCGGCAGGCCGTTGAAGTACACCATCAACAAAACGATGATGCGCATCGACTTGCCTGCTCCGTTGAAGCCAGGAGGCACGTTTGTGTTTGATGTGGCGTGGTGGTACAACATCAATGACCGCATGCAAGACGGCGGACGCAGCGGATATGAGTATTTTGAAGAGGAGGACAATTACCTGTACACCATCGCCCAGTTTTACCCTCGTTTGGTGGTATACATGGACAACGAGGGGTGGCAAAACAAGCAGTTCCTGGGCTCAGGTGAATTCACCTTGAACTTTGGAGATTACCACGTTGAAATCACGGTTCCGGCAGACCATGTAGTGGCTTCGACCGGCGTTTTGAAGAACGAAAAATCCGTGTTGACGCCGACGCAGCGAAAGCGTTTGCAACAGGCGCGTAAAACGTACGACCAGCCCGTGATGATTGTCAACGAGGACGAGGCGCGAACCGCTGAGCAGGGAAAGAAGTCAGGAACCAAAACGTGGATTTTTGATGCGGAGAATGTCCGGGATTTCGGGTGGGCGTCCAGCCGAAAATTCATTTGGGATGCCATGGCGGTCAAGGTGGGGAACAAGTCGCCGCTCGCCATGAGTTTTTACCCCAAAGAGGGCAATCCGCTGTGGGAACAATACTCAACGAAAGCCGTCGCGCAAACCCTCAAGACGTATTCGAAATTCACCATCGATTATCCTTACCCGGTTGCCATTTCGGTGCACACCAAGTGGATTGGAATGGAGTACCCAATGATTTGCTTCAATGGGGGGCGTCCTGAACCGGATGGCACGTACACGGAGCGAACTAAAATCGGGATGATATCGGTGATCATCCACGAGGTCGGACACAATTTCTTCCCCATGATCATCAATTCTGATGAGCGCCAGTGGACGTGGATGGACGAGGGGTTGAATACGTTTGTGCAGTACCTGACTGAAAAAGAGTTTGACCGCGACTACCCCACCCGTCGGGGTGCTGCGCGGGACATTCGCAATTACATGGGCGGCGACAAATCGCGCATCAGCCCCATCATGACCAACTCGGAATCGATCTACCAGTTCGGTAACAACGCCTACGGCAAACCCGCAACCGCGTTGAACATCTTGCGCGAGACCATCATGGGCCGTGAGCTCTTCGATTATGCCTTCAAGGAGTACTCCCGTCGCTGGGCCTTCAAGCACCCATCGCCTGCGGATTTCTTCCGCACCATGGAAGATGCTTCTGGTGTGGATTTGGATTGGTTTTGGCGCGGTTGGTTCTATTCCACCGACCACGTGGACATCGCACTTGATGAGGTCAAATGGTACCAGATTGATACGCAAGACCCCGAAGTGGAAGCGGCGTTTGATCGAGGAGCGGCGGCCCGCGAGCCAGCGGACATCGCATTGATTCGCGATGAGGAATTCATCCCCACGTCCTACATCGAGGCAGACCCGACGTTGAATGATTTCTACACCACAACCGATCCGTTCATGGTGTTGGAATTGGACAAGGTGGAATACGAGGAGCGCCTCGCCTATCTGTCAGACGAGGAGAAAGCACTGCTCGCCAGTGGCAAGAACTACTACGAGATTACCTTCCGCAACGAGGGCGGCTTGGTCATGCCGTTGATTTTGCAGTTCGAATACGAAGACGGTACCCAAGAAATACGCCGCATTCCCGCAGAAATTTGGAAGATGAGTGAGCCGACCGTGACCAAAGTATTCATGACGGAACAACCGGCAGCCCAAATCACGCTCGATCCCATGCTTGAAACAGCAGATGTGGACATGGATGACAATTACTGGCCTCCGCGCCCCCAGCCAACGCGCTTTGAGTTGTTCAAGTCGGAGCGAGGACGCCGCAGCAGCGGTGGCGGTGAAAACCCCATGCAGCGAGCACGCCGCGACGCGGAGATGCAGTCTGAAGGGGAGTGATCATCCCTGCAGGGATTCCCACAGCAGCAGCAGGATGACCAGGGCCCCTAAGGTCAGTCCCCATCGGTTGCGCCTGTTGAGCCGTTCGCCCAAGAAGAGGACCGAGGCAGCAGCGCTCAGGAGGATCACCCCGAGGTTGTTGACAGGCATCACACCGCTGCGCGCGAGGTTGATTTTGTCGTAGGTCTCGAGCAGGAAATACAGGGAGCCAAAATTGATGATGCCAAGGCCCACACCGGCCAGCAAGGTGTTCCTTGACGGAGCCTGCAATTGGCCGGATAAGGCGAGCCAAGCGATACCTGCGATGCACGCCGTCGTCAGCGGCAAAGAAGCGAACAGGTACCGGTGTTCGACGGATTGCATGTGGGCTTCCCCGGAGTAGGCGGCAAACATCAAATCAATGCATCCGCTGCCGACAAAAATGACCAGCGGCACGACCCAACGAGCTGCCCCTGGCTGCACCGTCCGTTCTTCCTCTTTCCACGAAGCCAAAACAATGGCAGGGATGGCGAGCGCGATGGCCACCCCTTTTTTCCAAGTCAGTGCGTCCAGCGGGTCGAAGGCCAAGAACAGGGCCACAGGCAACACCATGCTCAATTTTGACGCAATGGAGGTAACGGTCAGCCCAAGCGTTTGGGTGGTGCGTGCAATCAGTTGAAATAAGTAAATGAAGAGCAAGCCCATGCCCAAGGCAACCCATACCCATGGCTCCGATTGAACGCTCGTAAACAGGGCCGATCCTCCGCACAGTACCCAGCCCAACGCCGCTGCGACGCCGTAGTTGAGCACGATGGCTTGGAGCGTGTGGACCTCCCAGTGTTGGAAGCGTTGAAACAGGACGAAAATTCCTGTGGATAATGCGATGCTGATGAGCAGGTAAATCACCCGGCGAAGGTAGGGTTTCCGTCAATCCGATGCGTGACGCGAATGGAGCCGATTGGTCCATGCATCAACACCCAGCTGTCCCGAAGACGCCAGGCCATGTGGGAGGGGGAGGGAATGGTCGGGAATGGACGGCGCAGGCAAACCACCGCCGGTAGCTGCGGGACTCCTCCAGCACTTGATTTCATTCCAAGCGTCTTGCTTGAGGAAGTCATTCAGCACAGTGGCGCCACCCTCGACCAACAAGCTGGAGAGGTTGAATTCGGCATAAAGCCGCTCCAGCAAGGCATCCAGCCCTTCCTTGACCTCCCATTGGCAGCTGTGCTTCGTTGCGGGGCCTTTAGTCGGTCCAACGACGTAAATCAAATTGTCGTTGCCCTGAATCAATGCGTGCTTCATGTTGATGAGGCCATCAGGGTCGAGCAGTACAATGCGCGGGGAAGGCGCTTCAATGCTGCGCACGTTGAGTTGAGGCGTGTCCACCAATGCGGTATTCGCGCCAACGACGATGCCCTGTTCCAACGCGCGCCACGTGTGTGTCAAAGGGCGAGCTGTTTCCGCCGTGATTGGGAACCCACCTGCGCCAGGCTGGCGCTCTTGCAGTGGCCTGCCGTCCATATAACCATCTCGGGATTCCGCCCATTTGAGGACGACCCACGGACGCTTGGTTTCCGCATTCCATAAAAACCGACGGTTTTGCCAAGCCAATTCGGCTTCGAGGCAACCCACGTCCACTTGAATGCCCGCGGCCCGGAGTCGTTCAATGCCACCGCCGGCAACTGCGGGATTCGAATCCCGAACACCGATGACAACACGTTTCGGTGTGATGCGTTCGATGAGAGCCGCACATGCGGGGGTTTGGCCAACGTGGTTGCAGGGCTCAAGGGTGACGTACCACGTGCTTTCGGCAAGCAATGGCTGGTCTGCAGGGGAGACCGATTGGTGCGCTTCCACTTCCGCATGGGCCTGACCGAATGCCGTATGCCAGCCCTGGCCTATGATTCGGCCGTCAGCACCGACAATGACACACCCAACGAGCGGGTTGGGCGCCACCGTGAATTGGCCGCGTTCCGCCAATTCCATGGCGGTACGCATGAACTGCATATCGGCGGCCGAAAACTTCATGCGGGGCTGATCAGGACTGCGCTGCCGCGTCCAAGGTGTTTTTTAGGAGCATGGCGATGGTCATGGGGCCGACGCCGCCTGGAACGGGCGTAATGTGGCCGTCTACATCGGACAACCCTTCTGCATCGACGTCACCGGTGAGCCGTGTGCCGGATTTCTTGGTCGCATCCGGGATGCGATTGATGCCAACGTCAATGACCACGGCGCCGGGTTTAACCATGTCGGGTGTAACGAAGTGGGGACGGCCAATTGCCGCCACCAAAATGTCTGCGCTCCGGGTGATCTCGTCAAGGTTCTGTGTGCGCGAATGGCACATCGTAACAGTGCAATTCCCGGGGTTGGCATTGCGGCTGAGCAACAGGGTCATGGGCGTTCCAACAATGGCGCTGCGTCCCAAAATGACAGCATGTTTGCCACTGGTTTCAATGCTGTATCGTTTCAGCAATTCGATGATGCCCGCCGGGGTTGCCGGTTGGAATCCGGGAAGACCGAGGCTCAGGTTTCCCGCATTGATGGGGTGAAACCCGTCGACATCTTTTGAAGGGAGGACAGCTTCAAGCACCCGCTGTGCGTCAATTTGATCGGGAAGGGGCAGTTGAACGATGAATCCATCGATCGCAGGGTCTTCGTTTAGTGCTTGCACTTCGTCCAAAAGCTGCTCTTCGAGAATGTTCTCGGAAAGTTCGACCAAGGTGCTATCGAACCCAACGCGTTCGCACGCTTTGATCTTGTGGCCGACGTAGGCTCGACTCGCCGGGTTGTCTCCGACGATGATGGCTGCGAGGTGGGGCTTCTTGGCCCCGTCGGCGACGCGTCTTTGGACTTCTTCCTTGATTTCGTCTTGGATGGCCAGGGAAGTGGCCTTGCCGTCAATGATTTGCATGGTGGGCTGCTGGAGTTATCGACCAAGCGAGGATAGGCCGGCCATGCGGCTGCGTTTTCCGCCTTTTCCTTTGGTCATGATGTGCATCATTTTTTTCATGTCTTGGAACTGCTTGAGCAGCCGGTTGACCTGTGTAATATCGGTTCCAGAACCATTGGCAATGCGGGTTTTGCGGCGCGCATCAATGATCTCGGGCTTTGCACGCTCAGCCGGGGTCATGGACTGAATGATGCACTCGACTTGCTTGAAGGAATTGTCATCCAATTCAATGCCCTTCAAAGCCTTGGACATACCGGGAATCATACCCATCAGGTCCTTTATATTGCCCATCTTTTTCAACTGCTGGATTTGATTCATGAAATCCTCTAGGTCGAACTTATTTTTTCGAATTTTCGCTTCGAGTTGGGCGGCTTCTTTTTCACTGATGACTTGCTGCGCCTTTTCCACCAAGGAGACGACATCCCCCATGCCGAGAATGCGATCCGCCATGCGGTTGGGGTGGAAGGTGTCCAAGGCGTCCATCTTTTCGCCGACACCCACAAATTTGATGGGCTTGCCGACGACGGAGTAAATGGCCAGCGCAGCACCCCCGCGGGTATCGCCGTCCAGCTTGGTGAGAACGACGCCGGTGAAGTCCAAAACATCGTTGAACGCTTTGGCCGTTCGAACCGCATCTTGACCGGTCATGGCGTCGACGGTGAACAAGGTTTCATGGGGCTGTACAGCATCGCGCACTGCCTGAATTTCCGCCATCATCGCCTCGTCGATGGCCAGGCGTCCAGCGGTATCAACAATGACGGCGTTGTATCCTTTGGATTTCGCATGTGCCATGGCATTGCGGGCAATTTCCACAGCATTTTTATTGCCCGGTTCTGCGTACACATCCACGCCGATGCTTTCACCCAAAACGGTGAGTTGGTCCACGGCTGCAGGTCGGTGTACATCACAGGCCACGAGCAGCGGGTTCTTTTTGTGCTTGTCGCGCAGGAGTTGGGCAATCTTACCGGAGTGCGTGGTTTTACCTGCCCCCTGAAGGCCAGCCATCAACACCACGAACGGATTGCCTGTCGGCTTGAATTCCGCGGCAGCTGACCCCATCAGTTCGGTCAATTCCGCATGGGTAATTTTGATAAGGAGCTGGCCCGGCTTGATGGAGGTGAGGACTTCTTGCCCCAGCGCCTTCTCTTTAACACGCGCGGTAAACTCCTTCGCGGTCTTGTAATCGACGTCTGCATCCAACAGCGCTTTCCGGACTTCTTTTAGGGTCTCTCCGACGTTGACTTCGGTGATCTGACCGTGCCCTTTAAGCACCTGAAAGGCCTTTTCGAAGCGTTCTTGGAGGTTTTCAAACATCTTTTTTTTTGTGCAAATTTAAGACCTCAAGGCCTGATTATACGCAGCTTTGTCGCTTCGTTGAATAGCCGAATTTACTCGATTGAAATATTTTTCTAATCGATGTGTTTGCTTTCATCCACCTTATTTCGTAATTTTCGGTTGCTTAACCTAGGAATGATGCAGACGAAATTTTCCATTATGCTTGGAACTCTCGCAATGATTGCGGGTCTTTCCAACCAACTTTTCGCTCAAACAGCTTGTTTTGGTTCTGACTCAGACGCCAACGCTCTAGCAGGATTTCAACTCTCCGTTGAATCCTTCGCGAGCTTCGATGGTTCAGAGTCCGGTGACTTGGCGAGTTTGGCTGGGCTCACCACGTACCGAGTCTACCTCGAAACGACTTCCGAAATGGATTTTGTTTCCGCAGTGTACACGGACGGTGCGAACGGAACGGTGTCTTTGACGTCGTCGACTTCTTTTTACATGAACACGTTTGGCGGGCTGACGGTCAATGACATCAACCCCGGCTTGTTCTCGTTCTTCCCTACCCTTGAATTCGATAGCCATGTCACCATTGGCTTGGAATCAGAAGCGGTTGGCGAGGAGTCGTCCATCATTGTAACGGGTGTAAGCGCCACGGAGGCTGATTGGAGTGATTCATTCATGGCCGGCGGCGATTTGATGATTGATGGTTCGAATGCCATGGCAGGTGATGGTTGGTCGGTTCCAGCAGGGGCGACCAATGGCTATTCTGGTGAGGATATGCGCATTTTGTTGGCCCAATTGACGACGGACGGCGAGTTGAATGGAAGCTTGTTTGTTGAGTTGATTCCTGCCGGTGCAACCACACCCGAAAGCCACCAATTTTCGTTCTCTGCCGAGCTCTGCGGATGTACCGATGATTCTGCATCGAATTACGAGCCTGGAGCTACGTTGGAGGACGGTTCTTGCATTTACCCCGGTTGCACAGATTCTGCTGCGTGCAATTACAATGCAATGGCCAATGAAGACGACGGAACATGTGATTATTGCTGCGATGCAGTGGTGTCGAGCAATCCTGATTATGGCGTAGAGGTTGAGCTGCACGCCGTTGGAGGGATTACCGATCTGCGTACCTACCGTTTGTATGTAACAACTGCCAACCCAACTGATGTCCTGTCAGCGGTTTCTGGCTATGCGGATTACCCCTTAAATATTGCAACTACAACTGATTTTTACCAGTACCAAGGTCCTGGCGGAGGTGTGACGCCCGCCGCTTGGTTGGCTGACTATGCAACCTTCCCAGCTTTTGCGGACGGTGCATACGACTCGTACGTAACTATAGGCATTGATGAAATGGCTGATGTAGGTGCAGGCGAAGCAAATGCGACACTGGCTGTTACCCCATCTGAGCCGTGGGATGCTGTGTTTGAAACCGGGGATGACCTTTCAATTTCTTCTAGTTCTGGAGGTGCTTGGTTCCTTTCTCCGGGTGCTACAAATGGTATTGCAGGCGACGACAACCGTGTCTTGATTGGCCAGTTCACGACAGATGGTTTCTTGAGCGGTGATGTGTACATTCAGATTTTCCCTGAAGGTGACCAGACCCAGTCTCAAGAAATTTATATTTCATGGACTTCTCCTCTGTGCGCTTGCACGGATGAATCCGCGTGTAATTTTGATCCGGCTGCCCTGTGGGACGACGGCTCATGCCAAGACGGACCTGCGTACTGGGGCGAGAACCTCGATTGCGAAGGGAATTGCTTGAACGACGCCGATGGTGATTATGTGTGCGATGAAAATGAAATTCCAGGCTGTTTGAATCCAAACGCTTGTAATTACGTCGCAGCGCCAACGGATTTGATTACATGTATTTTCCCAGAAGATGGTTACGACTGTGACGGAGTCTGCTTGAATGATGTGGATGGAGACGGTATTTGCGACGAGTTCGAGGAGGGAGGTTGCACAGACCCAGAGGCATGCAACTACGATGCCACTGCGACTGATGACAATGGTACTTGTAGTTATCCTGAAATCTTTGTTTTGGGAGACGTACCGACCTCTTCGATTGCTGAGTGTAGCTTGTTTGCCGATGGTCCGAATGCAACATGGCAATATGTCTTCACAGCAACAACTCCAGACGATGCGAACAGCAACGCGGCACAAACGATTGAATTAAATATCGTCTCACTTCCAGAAGGAGGTGTGAATTATCGAGTGGCAAAGACCACAGCAAATGGTAATTGGTTCTTCGGCCCTGCTGAGCCTCTTACTTTAGGTATGAACTCAAAGACTGTTAGCGCTGTAAGTTTTGCACGGTCAGTCAAGTTCCAATTTTCGAATGGAGATGGCGAGTTTGATTCCTTGGCCTTAAATGGTGAAAGTTTGGACAACTGCACCTCAGCAGAGGCGCAGATAGCTGCATGCAATAACTTCACGGAAGGTGCTAATGCGAACTGGCCATTCATTTTTACTGCAACAACGGCAGCGGATCCAAATAGCAATGAAGCACAGACGCTTGAAATCAACATTACCTCATTGCCTGAGGGTGGAGCCAATTGGAGAGTTGCAAAAACAACTGCTAATGGAAACTGGTTCTTCGGACCTGCCGAGCCTTTAAGCGTCGGAATGAATTCGAAGACTGTTGGAGCTGTGAGTTTTTCACGTAGTGTAAAGTTCCAATTCAGCTCTGGAGATATTGCTTTTGATGAGCTGCTCTTAAATGACGTAGATGTTAACGAGTGTGGTGGACCACTCGAAAGTGCTGTTTATGATTGCGAAGGCACCTGCCTGAACGATGCTGACGGCGACGGAACTTGTGATGAGCTTGAAGTGCTTGGATGCACAGATGAGTCAGCATGCAATTATGACGAATCTGTAACGGAAGAGGACGGTTCATGTGACTACTGCTGCACCACAGCCCCATCTGCAGAAGGATATAACATCATTGTAGAAACAGTTGGTGAATCACCAGAGGGACTGATCAAGCGAATGTATGTTGAGACGCCTAATGCGACTGACGTTCTTTCCGCAGTGACAGGTGATATTGTAAATCCGACTTACATCCGGAGTACGTTGCCATTCTTCCAGTCTGACCTTGTTACTGGGGTAACGGCGAATGCGATAAATCCGGCATTCTTCAGTCTGTTTCCTGAAACGAGCTACGACAGCTGGGTGACAATTGGAATTGAAAACTCTGTCTATGGTTCAACAGAATCTTCGGTTGAGGTAGTTCCATCACTTACAAATTGGCAGAACGAGTTCCAAAATGGTAATGATATCGAACTCGATGGTGAATTTGGTGACGGCTGGTTTGTGACATATGATCAAAACGCTGGTGTTTATACAAATGGTGTGGCTGGTGATGACAATAAAGTATTGGTAGGTCAGTTCACAACAGATGGCATTTTGAGCGGGCAACTTTTCGTTCAGATGTTCCCAGAAGGTGATCAGCAGGATCCCGTTCAGGTATTCTTACCCTTCGGATATGCCAGTGATGATACAGATGCCCCAATTTTCACTTATGTTCCTGCTGACGTAACGCAAAGTTGTGCAGACGCGCATCCAACGGAGATGGCGGTGGCCATAGATGAAGGATGTATTGCTGAAGTGAACATTACGTTGGAGGAGTCGCTGGAATCAGCCGATTGTGGGTATACCCTGACGCGCACGTGGACTGCGACCGATGCATGGGGCAACACGGCGACAGCTACTCAGGTAGTGAGTTTAGAGGATACAGAAGCACCAGTGGCTGTAGCCCAAGAAGACTTAACAGTCGAATGCACGGACGACTTGACTCCGGGCGCAGGCATTGCAGAATTCCCAATGAATTCTTACGATAACTGTGCATCTGATGATCTTATTTTCGAGTACACAGACGTTGAATTGAGCGGCACTGCCGACTTGACCGGTGTTACAGCGGATTTCCATGTAGAAATGGGCAAAGATTTCGGAGGTCCGTTTGGCCAATCGCTATTCCTCGAGGCACAAGGTGTAACCATCGGTGATGGCGTGGAAATTGATTACGATGACTTGTCGGCTAATCCATCCAATCACCGCGGGGCAATCGCTGTGGACATCTCAGGTGCATCCATCAACGCCTTCGTTGACGGAACGAACGGATTCCCATACGAATATGATTATGCCATCGTCACCATCTCCAATCTGTCGATTGATAACTTGGCGGGCGTGACATTGGGAACCAACGGTATTGCCCCAGGTTCAGAAGTGTCCGTGGTAACTACATCCAACAGCATTGTTTTGACGTGGGATGGTACGGCAACGTACACAGAAGGTGATGCCGCTGACTTCACGGCGGATGACAACTCATCTTGCTTGGCGACCGCGAGTGTCATGCGTACATGGACGGTCACCGACGGATGCAATAATTCCGATACGGCTGTTCAGTACTTCACGATCGTTGACACGGAAGAACCCGAGTTCACTTCAACTCCTGCAAACATTGAATTGTCATGCAACGACGAGATTCCAATGGCAACAGTTGAAGCGAGCGATTGTGGAAGCGTTTCCATTACAGATCCTTCGGACGAAATCCAAGAGGGATCATGCGGTACCTCGTACACCATCTTCCGCACATGGACTGCAACTGATGATTGTGGCAATGCTTCGACGTTCACGCAGACCATCATGGTCACGGATAATGAAGCTCCAGTTTTCACTTCATTCCCAGCTGACGTGACGTATACGGCTGGCGATGAGATGGAGGTCATGGAGCCGACTGCGGAAGACGACTGCAATGACGTTACGATTTCTTACAGCGATAGTCAAGATAACAGCAATGTTGAAATAACGGTCATCACACGGACTTGGACGGCAACAGATGCTTGCGGCAATAGTGTATCCGCAGATCAAATCATCACAGTTAATGAGGTGTTGGGTTGTATGGATAGTGTCGCTTGTAATTTCGATGAAAGTGCATCTTACGATGATGGTACTTGTGATTACTGTTCTTGTGGAACAGGCGGACAAGATGGCTTTGGCCTGGAATTAGAGTTAGTCACCGCACATGACGGCTCAATCGACGGATTGGAAGCTGGAATGGCTACATACCGCGTTTACGTAACAACAGCGAGCCCAACTGATTTTGTGAGCGCAATATCAGGCGATGCACAAATTGCCACTACGCTTACGTCAACTACAGGATTTTTCCAAAGTGAGTTTGGTGCGATTTCTCCAGATGCAATCAACTCGCTATTCTATTCAGTAGTGCCGAGCCTAGAGTACGACAGCTGGTTGACCATTGGCATCGAAGAGGCTCCTCAAGGTTCAGAGAGTGCAATTACGTTTGTACAGGCTCCTAGTGACAATTGGATGAGCGAATTTGAATCTGGTGAAGACCTAATTATTGATAGTTTCTTCGGTGGCTCGTGGTTCACATTGAGCAATGCCAGTAATGGTATCGCCGGCGATGACCAACGAGTTCTCGTGGCTCAACTGACAACTACTGGCCAAGTGGAGGGACAATTGTATGTCCAAATTTTCCCGAACGGTGATTCTTCTCAGGATACTTATCTCACTCTTGGATTCTTGTCCAATCCGTGTGGATGTACAGACGAATCTGCGTGTAATTATGATGCGGACGCTGTTTATAACAATGGATGTGACTACCCAGAATTCGCATACGATTGCGACGGCAACTGCCTGAATGACACCGATGGAGATGGCGTATGCGATGAATTGGAGATTTTCGGTTGTACGACCGAGGGCAATTGCTTGTACGATCCCAATGCAACTGAGCATGATGAATCCATGTGCCAGACTTCACCATTCTGCATTGGTTGTAATGATGCTGCTGCTTGTAACTACAACCCTAACGTAAATCCAGAGCCGAACTTTAATGATGGTTCTTGCGAATACCCTGAAGAAGGATTCGATTGCGATGGGGATTGTTTGGACGTCAACGGCGACTTAATTTGCGACATCCTCCAAGGCTGCGGCCACCCGGATGCTTGCAACTACGAAGAGGGTGTTGAGTACCCATCGGTTGATTTCTGTGACTTCTGTAGCTGTGCAAATGTGGTCAGCAGTGCTGAGGGTTACGGCATTGAAGTAGAAACTATGGACAGCGGCATCGAAGGTGCTACGACTTACCAAGTATTCGTAACGACACCAAGTGCTACGGACGTGGTAAATGCAATCTTGGGCAACGAGATAAACCCCATTGTTTTGGCATCTTCAAGCCAGATGTACCAGAATGTTGGTGGTGCGGCACTTCCTTCGCCATCTGAGATGTTCGCTTTCTTCCCCGACTTGCAGTACGACTCGTACGTGACGTTGGGAGCAGGCACACCTGCCGAAGCGATGAGCTTCCCTCCAACAGCTGATGGCAATGACCCCGATTGGGTTTCAGCCTTCGAAAACGGTGGTGATATTGTGATTGACGACGCGGTCGGTAGCGGCTGGTATATGAATGCTGAGGTGATGGGTCAATACGGTGTAGCTGGTGACGACAACCGGGTTATGGTTGCTCAACTGACCACACCTGGAACCATCCACGGTCAGTTGTACGTTCAGGTATTCCCGGAGGGAATGTCCGCGGGCAACACGTTATACTTGACGCTTTCGTTTGGTAGCGAGCACTGCGGATGTACCGATCCAATGGCATGCAATTACGACGAGGATAATTTCCAGGATGACGGTTCATGCTACTACGCAGCAGAAGGCGAATTGTGCGAGTCTACGTGCTTGTACGATGTGTTTGCTCCTGAACTCATAGCCATGGAGGAAGACTACATCACGACGTGTGAGGAAGCCGATACAGACATCCGAGAGCCGGTGTTCAGTGACAACTGTGACGACGTGCTCGATGTCTCTTACACAGACGAAATGGAGGCCGGTGACTGCGAAGGTTCTTGGACCATCACGCGCACATGGACGGCGCTCGATAACAACGGCAACACCTTATCTGTAGTTCAGACGGTGAATGTCGTCGATACGACAGGCCCTGAGTTTACCACGCCAGCGGACGCGACAATCGCGTGCACTGATGACGCGCTGGACTTGGCATTGACTGGAAACGTAACGGACGCAGCGGATGCGTGCAGCAACGAAGTGACAGTGGCTTACACTGACGCACTTGCGACTTCCGACAATGCGTGCTTCGAAAATGACCTGATCATTCGTACGTGGACGGCTACTGATGCGTGTGGCAACACGACATCGAAGGATCAGCTCATCACGTCGGTTGACCAGAATGCTCCGTACTTCACGAGCGTACCCGATGGTGTGACGTTGGCGTGCGGCGATGCCCTGCCGGTTGCAGAAGCCACAGCGGCCGATGCATGTTCTGCGGTAACGGTGACGTTTGAAGATGTGGAAGGCGACATCACGTGCACGGGACTGAATGAAATCGTTCGAACGTTCACAGCAACGGATGCGTGTGGCAACACAGCGTTTGCGACGCAAGTCATCACATTTGCAGATGATGAAGCACCAATGGGTAGCGTCGAAGATGCAACGGTTGCTTGCGCCGACTACGATGAATCCATGGAATATGGCGCAGTCGAGTTCAGCGACAACTGCAGCGCAGCGGTGGCTGTTTCTTGGACTGAAACATCGAGCACGGCAGACGGCATGTCCGGATGTTTCGAAGTGGTGCGCGAGTACACCTTCACAGACGGTTGCGGAAACAGCGCAACAGCGACGCAGACCATCTCGGTCTTCGACGATGTAGCGCCTGTGCTGAGTGAAGTTGCTGCGGCTGTTGAATTGCAGTGCGGCGATGAAATGCCAGCTGCTCCTACGGCGACGGATAACTGCTCAAGTGTTGAGGTCATCTTCGTTGATGAAGTGACGGGCGTGAGCTGCTCAGGTGAAGAATCATTCACCCGAACGTACACGGCTACCGATGCATGCGGCAACACATCATCTGTTTCTGTTGATGTGACCTTCAACGATCAGATCGCTCCAACCTTCACCGCTCCAATGGATGTAACGGTTGAATGCGATAGCGACGTCAATGATTTGACCTTGACAGGTGATGTTATGGACGCCATGGATGTCTGCAGCGCGGATATCTCAATCGACTTCGTTGATGCAATCAGCACATCCGGAATTGAGCCTGGTGTGATTGGAACTTGCGATGTATTTGCCGATGGACCAAACGCCACTTGGCAATATGTTTTGACCGCTACTACACCGGATGATCCTAACAGCAACCAGGCGCAGACGTTGTCGATAAACGTGACGTCATTGCCTGAGGGCGGAGCGAACTTCCGTGTTGCAAAAACCACAGCCAATGGTAACTGGTTCTTCGGACCTGCGGAGCCATTGAGTATAGGTCTCAACGTGAAGACAGTTTCTGTGGTGTCCTTCGCGCGTTCGGTGAAGTTCCAGTTTACTAGTGGTGATGTAGAATTTACAGAGTTGGATCTGAATGGAGAAGATATCAACACATGTGGTTCAGGTGAAGCGTCTTGCCTCGCTGACAATGTGATCACACGTACGTGGACGGTGACTGACGGTTGCGGAAACGCAAGTTCTGCGACGCAGACCATCACGCTGGAAGACACCACTGCTCCGGTGGTGACCTTCGAAGCAAACGTTGTTCTCGACAACGTCGCTACCAGTGAATTGGATGATTTCGAAGGCGTTGAAGTCTCGGATGCATGCAGCGACTGGACGTACACTTCGACCGACGTATGGGTCGGCAATAGCTTGACAGGATACGAATTGAACCGCACCATGGTCTTCACGGACGCGTGTGGCAATTCAACAACAATTGAACAAAACATCACGGCGGTATACGCTACAGGATGTACTTACATGGATGCTGAGAACTACGATCCAGCAGCCATCATCGACGATGGTTCATGTGAATACACCGGTTGTACGGACATGGCTTCAGCCAACTACAACCCGATAGCGACCATTGATGATGGATCGTGTGTAATTGTAGGTTGTATGGATCCAGAAGGATACGACTACGACCCGAATGCAAACTACCCAGGTGGTTGCGATTACCCAGATCCTTGTCCGGGTGACATCAACGACGACGGCCTCGTCAACGTTGGTGACTTGCTGGAGTTCTTCCAGTACTACGGACAGGTATGCGAGTAATCACGGCCTAAAACGACTAAATAGCGAATTCGAGTCTGGCAAGACTGATTCCTAGGGAGGGGGCTGCATTCCGATGCGGTCCCTTCTTGTCGTTTTTTAAGGTTGTGTGCACGGAGCAAAGGAGAGACCGGTGTGCTGTATTTTTGTGGCCTACGAAGCACGAGATTGATATGAGTCAAATCGAAACGGAAGCCGCCAAGCGCGAGCGATTGCGCAAGCAATTGGATGATACCCACACCTGGCCCTGCGAATTCTCGTTCAAATTCATTGTCGCTTCGGATGAGGAGGGTGAGGCGGCATTGAAGTCGATTTTCTCGGATGCGGCAACGTTCAGTTCCCGTGCTTCACGCAATGGGCGGTATACGGCGTTCACCATCGCCGATCAGGTGAATTCAGCCGAGGAGGTCTTCATTCGCTACGAAGCCGCTGCGAAGATTCCGGGCATCATCTCGCTTTAATTCCGTCGGCATGAATGGTGAACGCGTCCTTTCGATGTTGGAGACTGGTGCAACGGCCTTGCTGGTCACTTTGGCCTTGGTTGCCGCCTATGTCATCTTGAAACGCTTGGCGCGACAGATGCGCAAAGGGGTGGACTTGGCCACGCGCCAGGCCATCGATGCGGTGACCATGAATTGGATGGGTGATGGACGGCTGCACATCCGCATTGAACTCCCTAACGGCATGGCTGGACGGCTCGTGCTTTCCTTTGAATTCAAGGAAGGTCAGGTCGGACCACCCGTTCACGAAGCGAACGACGCTGCCACCACAATTGATGTGTCCGTCGATGTGCCGGACCAAGCCCAAGCCCTCATTGTTGAGGCACCTGCTGAAAAATTGTTCCGTCCGCTTCCGTCTCGTAGCTGAACTTACATGCGCTTCGGCATTTCAATGCCGAGCAGTCCCATTGCGGTTTTGATTTGGTGTGCAACGCATTGCGTCAGTGCAATTCGGGCGTCGCGTACCGAAGCATTTTCCTCCCCGAGTACCGGGTGGTCTTGGTACCAACGCGAGAACGCCTTGGTCAAATCGTACGCGTGATTGGCCACCAGACTCGGGTCGTAGTGCGCTGCGGCTAATTCCACCGTTGCAGGCCACATCAACGCCTGTTGAATCAGGCGCAATTCGTCTCCATCCCATACAGCTGCATCGATGTTCGAGATGTCCGTGTTGTGGCCGGCATCGGCACATTTGGCCAGCATACTCGCCGCTCGTACGTAGTTGAATTGGATAAAGGGCGCCGTGTTTCCAATGAAATCGACTGAAGCCTTGGGATCAAACATCATCGACTTGGAAGGGGAGACCTTGAGCAAGAAATACTTCAGGGCTCCGTAGCCCACTTGCTTAAACAAGGTGTGCTTTTCAGCCTCGCTTAAGTCATCGATTTTGCCCAATTCAGTAGCCATGTCGCGGGCTGTTCCTGCCATCTCCTCCAGCAGGTCGTCGGCATCCACAACGGTCCCTTCGCGGGATTTCATTTTGCCTTCCGGAAGTTCAACCATTCCATAGCTGAGGTGGTGGTTTTTTTCGGCACCATCCACGCCGAGCTTCTTCAAAATGGTAAAGAGGACCTTGAAATGGTACTCCTGTTCGTTTCCTACCGTGTAGACTTGGCGTTCCAAGCCGGGGAAGTCGCTGTACCGGAGGATGGCGGTTCCGATGTCTTGCGTCATGTAGACAGCGGTTCCGTCCTTGCGCAGGAGCAGTTTTTCGTCCAAACCCTCGTCGCTGAGGTCGATCCAAATGCTGCCGTCGTCCTTTTTGAAAAACACACCAGCCTCCAAACCTGCAGCCACTTGGTCTTTTCCGAGCAAGTAGGTGTTCGATTCATAATAGAGTTTGTCAAAATCGACGCCCATCTCGGTGTACGTTTTACCAAAGCCGTCGTAGACCCAGTTGTTCATGGTACTCCACAGTTCGACCACTTCGGCCTCGCCTTGTTCCCAGCGGTGGAGCATGGCTTGCGCTTCGAGCAGGATTGGCGCTTGCTTTTTCGCCTCATCCTCGGCCATGCCTCCGGCCACGAGTTCTGCTACCTCTTCTTTGAAAGCGCGGTCGAAGGCCACGTAGTATTTCCCCACCAGCTTATCGCCCTTCAACCCGGAAGAGTCGGGGGTTTCTCCGTTGCCGAATTTTTGCCAGGCGACCATGGATTTGCAGATGTGGATGCCTCGGTCGTTGATGATTTGGACCTTGATGACCTCGTGACCCGCTGCTTCCAGGATGCGTGAGACGCTGTACCCGAGGAAATTGTTGCGCAAGTGCCCCAAGTGCAATGGCTTGTTGGTATTGGGGGAGGAATACTCCACCATCACTTTGGATTTGCTGCCTTTGGCTTGGATGCCATACGCGTCGACCGTGTGGATCTGCAACAACTGTTCTGTCCAGTAAGCCGGAACGATGGTGAGGTTCAAGAAACCCTTGACGACTTGGTACGCCGCGACGAGTTCATCGTTGGCCACCAACCATTCGCCGAGCGCTGTGCCGGTTGCTTCGGGTGAGGATTTGGAATGGCGGGTTAGTGGGAACACCACCACGGTGCGGTCGCCGTCAAATTCTTTGCGGGTCTGCTGAAGCTGAATCTGTTCCGGCGTGATCTCCTCTCCGAAACAAGCTTCGCATGCGGTTACAGCCGATTGCGCGAGGCGCTGGTCCAATGCATCCATGGTTTAGGCGTTTTGCTTGGGTAAATGGATTTCTGCAATCATGCACCGGGCACTTCCTCCACCGCACGTTTCGATGGTAGGCAGGGGGGCATGAAGCAATGTGGTGTGCTGCTGGAGTTTTTCAATCTGTTCGGGCACAAGTGATTGATATGCACTTGCGCTCATAACCAGAACGGGACCATCGTCCCCCGTCAGCTCGAGCATGTTTCCGGCGAATTGGTTCACCTGCTCTTCGGTGATTGCGATGAGTTCGAGTCCGTCTTGAGCGATGGCATCTACCACTTGTTTCCGCTCATCGTCGGAGTCAATGCAATTGAGGCAAACCACGGCATATCCGCTTCCAATGCTCATCATGACGTTGGTGTGGTAGATGGGAAGGCGTTGATTATCAACGGTCTGGAACGCTTGAAAGGCCACAGGTTCGAAATCCAACTGGTCGCAGAAGTGTTCAAGCGCCCGTGCGTCCGTGCGGTCACTCAAAGCGGCGTACGCCTTTCGGTTGACTCGGTCGAGCACAATGCTTCCCGTCCCCTCCAAGAATTTGTTGTGGGATTCGAATTCGGTGAAATCGATGATTTGCCGCACGTCGAAACCAAATTGATGCTCGAGCACCAAAGGAATGTCTTCTCGACGCTCAGTCCTCCGGTTGGGAGCGAACATGGGGTACAAGGCGACGGTTCCATCAGCGTGCGTTGAGACCCAATTGTTGGGAAACAAGGCGTCGGGTGTCTCATGGGGTTCGGCTTCGTCGAACACGACGACCTCAACTCCAGCCGCTTTCAGCTGGTCCACCAAACCGTCGAACTCTTCTTGTGCCCGTTCTATGATTTCCTCCGGGGACGCTTGTGCAATGTCCCGTTGGTAATGGTTGTTGGTGGCCGTCTCCTCGTTTTTGCGAAAGGAGTGCGGCCGAACCATGAAGACGGATGATGTGGATTGATTCATGTGAGCGGGGTTCTTCGAAGCGGCAGGGTCGTGCACCGAAGCAGCCCGCCCATTTTGGAGGTTTCACGCAGGTCGACTTCGATAACATGGTATCCCCAATTCTTGAGGATGGCGTTCGTTCGGGCAAATCGTTTGTCGGAGGTGACGGTATCCGGAGCGATGCTGAACACATTGCACTGCATGTGCTCCATTTCCTCGGCAGTTACCTCACACACGTTCGAACGATCGTACCCGTTGAGCAGGGAACGGAGTTGTTCTTCACGCTTGAATCCCGCGGGGTGCACCAACAGGTGGCCCATGCCCAATGGAGCAACGCAGCAGTCGAGGTGCAAGGCGTTGCGTTGGGGGTCACGGTCGGATTTCTGCAGCTCAAACGTTCGGGTTTTACGGTGCGGGAACAAAGAACCGAGCCATTGCGCTGCTTGGAGGTTGGTGCGTGCCGTTGTGTAGGTGCTGAAGTCATCGTCGTCTGCACATCCTACCCAGATTTCTCCCGGCATGGGCATGATGTCTCCGCCTTCCAATCGCACGTCATTTGGGGGGCGATGCACTATGCCCGGATTGCCTTCGAGCATCCGGTCGATGCCGGCTTGCTCTTGCGCGCGGTCTTCGACCATGCTCGTCATGACAAAGGCACCATCAATGACGACGCCTATATCCCGCGCAAAAACCTGGTTGAATCCCAGTGATTCTGGACGTTTGACTTGCACACCGTGCGCAACAAGGGCAGCAGCCAGCGCATCCAACTCACGGGTCACATCCGATTCGTGCGGATACGTGCCTTGTTGAACGTGTTTTCTGGACTGGGGGTCGTAGGTGTCAGCGAGTCGTGGGGCAGGGCCCATACCGACACCGGTGCCCACCATAACGGCCTCCAGGGGCTGCCATTCGTCTTGAATGTTCCACACAACGGACTTCATGAATGGCCTTGCTTATCGCTCTGAGGTAGGGTCATTCGCGCGGCGGTGGCGAAGGGCTTCAACCATGGCATTGGCCCCCATCATACCCGCTGCTCCTGATTCATTGAAGTTGGGAGGGAGAAAGCACCAATGCGTTGAGTCCACATGGCTCACGGCCCAAATCCGATTCAACCCGGAAACTTCCCAATACCGCAGGGGCAGGGAATCACCGGGAGCCAGTGGCGCTTCTTTGTAAACGGCATTGCCTTTCCCGTAGTTGGATTCCACCATGCCTTTCAATCCGTCGGGCCGTGGGCCGTCATAGTTGGGGTGGAATTCGACAAAGTGGCTCAACTGCATGTTGAGCAACACCACATCCTGATCTCCGTCGGTGAACGAAGGGCTGGCGTAGACAATCTCTGCCGAGGCGGTTCGGTTTTTGACCCCACGCTCGGTCCAATGTTCCAACGCCTCCTTGCTGCTTTTGATGAACGTGGTGTCGCCTTGTTTTTTGTGCATCGGGAAGTGGTGCATCAAATCATCCCAGCGGCCTTCATTTGTTGCCGCAAAATATTCGGTCAAGTCCCGTGCGATGACCTCCAGTGTATCAGCCGACACAAAGGAGTGCAAAGCCTCTTCCGATAGGGTCACTCGGTCGATCATGTCGTTGCCCAAATCGGGTACGTCTTGAGCGCGGGAAACAGGTGAAGACGGCGATGCACAGGATAGCAATAGCACTCCGAGGAGGCAGAACCCTGCGAAGGGGAAAAAGGGTGTTCGACAAGCCATGGAGCAAAAATAGCTCCTTAATTGGGAAACTGGCCTTTCGACTTCAATTGCATTTGTTGGACGATGAGCGCCTTGAACTGAACCGTCTCAATGAAGCGTGCGTGGCGTTTTTCTTCGCTTTTGCACCGCAGGACTTCATGCCGTTCGATGGGATTGAAATCGTACCGTACCATGGCTTCGGTAAGCGTCTTCACAGGTCCTTCGACTTCGGCTTTACTCCCCTGCGATTTCCAGTATTCCGCCAGTGTTTCTATGTGGGGGATTGCTCCGTTCGGGACGCCCCAATTTTTCCAGGCTTGAACGCGCTCAACATGCCCCATGGGATACGGCGGCTCATTGTTTGGATTGCTCGAGTGAATCTCCGTCGTTGTAAACAGGTTCACGCATTGGACTACCGCGTCCCGTTCTCCAGTCCGACCGGGCTCCGTGGCAAAAACCAATCGAACAATCCCACCGTAGATGGGTGCATCGAATGAGTGGGGGTTGGATGGGGTGTGGTAGGCGATTCCAATTTCTTCAACTTCGTTGTGTTCCAACGCGTGAAAGAGACGCTGGTACCTCGGTTCGAAGATGTGGAGTGCTAAGCGTTCTCCAGGCAAGGGCAGCAAGCCCAGCGGAAAAAGCGGGATGGAAGTAAGGGGTAATTGCACGGTAATAAAGGAACACATTCATTCCCAAGAGGTTCCTGCGTTTGTTCACCTCATATCACCCCCTGTGGCTCAGGGATTCACAGCCATTCCATAATAGGCTTTTTCACCGTTCGGATATACACCTTCAACGAGTAGGCCTCCTTCGAAACGCTCAAAGGCTGCTTCTACGTCAGCGGGTCCATTGATTGCGTCCGAATTGATCTTGGTGATGATGAATCCTTTGCGGATTCCGGCGTCCGTGAATTTTCCAGCTGCCAAGGACGTGACTTGTGCCCCGCCTTCCGTGCCGAGTTCAGATGCGACTGATGGTGCGACAGGGGACAAGCCGGCTTTGGCCGCTTTGAGCCACAAGTCACGCGCACGGTCATCGGATGAAGCATCGTCCGAAAATGCGATTTGACCCGCTCTGGACTTCAGTTGCACATCGGCCTCCGAAGTCGATCCATCACGCGCAAAAAGCATATGAACAACATCCCCAGGGTGGTAGCGTGCGATGCATTCTTGAAGTTCTGGGAAATTGCCGACGGGGGTTCCGTCGATGGCCAGTACGACATCACCTTGACGGAGGGTGGATTCGGCCGCTCCACTCGCCGGCACGATGCCCGTGATGGCGCATCCGGTAACAGATTCCAAATCGAGTTCTTCAGCGATTGCTTCGGTTACCGGGGTGATTTGAATGCCGAGGTAGGCCCTGCGTACCTCACCAAAATTCAACAGATCTCCAACGACCTTCTCGACGATGGTGGATGGAACAGCGAATGAATATCCGCTGTAGCTGCCGGTGTGGGAAGCAATCGCGGTGTTGATGCCGATCAATTCCCCACGGGCATTCACCAATGCGCCGCCACTGTTGCCCGGATTGACAGCCGCATCGGTTTGGATGAACGATTCGATGGGGTATTCCATGGTGCGCGGGTCGCCGCGGAGGATGTTGATGTCGCGGGATTTGGCAGAGACAATTCCCGCTGTGACCGTTGAGGTCAAGTCAAATGGATTGCCCACAGCAAGAACCCATTCGCCGATTTGAACGTCGTGGGAAGCGCCAAAAGGCACGGTTGGTACAGCTTTAGCAGGTTCGATTTTAAGTACAGCCAGGTCGGTCGAAGGATCCGTTCCAACAAGGACAGCAGGATAGGAACGGTTGTCATTCAAGGAGACCACGATTTCATCCGCTTGGTCAATGACGTGGTTGTTGGTGACAATGTAGCCCCGGTCGTCGATGATGACACCCGAACCTGAACCCTGAGCCATGCGCTCCGGCGTTCCATACCCAAACAACTCTAACCATGGATTCGATGCCGCCCCTTGGCGCTGCAGTGTTTTGACGTGGACAACCGCATCAACGGTGCGCGCTGCCGCTTCAGCAAAAGAAGGTGCCGCGAGGGTCCCCGCATCGGTAACACGGGCCGTGGTCAGGGCATAGTTGGGGCCTGATGGCGCTTGAATGGGCGGTGCGGGGGGAGTGTGGGATTGCAAGGTCAAGAATGCACCGATGCATCCGGTGCCAAGGCCAAGGATGGCAGAAATCAATGGGGTTTTCATCGTGAGGTTGTTGCGGGTAATAGGACCAAAACAACACGACCCTCGGATGAAATCGCACCGCGATTTTCTAAAGAAACTTTAACTGGTTTCACAACGCGCGTTAAACGCGCTACTTGGCCAATCCAATCTCGCGCAACCGTTGTTCGAGGTACTCACCCGCACTGATGGGAGGATCGACCGGTCGAGCACCCGCTTCAACCAAGTGCGCCATGGCATCCAACCGCATGTCTGGCTGTGGATGGCAGAAGAACGGCATGGAGAACCGGGGTTTACCCCATTCGGCGCGAGGCGGATTTACAACCCGGTGGGTGGTGGACTTCAATCGGTGGTTGGTGAGACGCTGGAGCATGTCGCCCACATTGACGACGATGTGTTCAGGCAGAGCCGTGATGGGAATCCATGTGTTGTCGTTGCGAAGGACTTCCAAGCCGGATGCCGATGCACCCACGAGCAACGTGATCAAGTTGATGTCCTCATGCTGACCGGCTCGGACGGCCGAATCCGGTTCAGTCGTGATGGGTGGGTAATGAATGGCACGCAGGATGGAGTTTCCTCCTCGAACCCAGTCATCGAAGTAGAATTCATCCACGCCGAGGTGAATGGCAATGGCGCGCAGCACGGTTTGTCCGAGCGCTTCGAGCGCCTCGAACGTTGCCACGGCGGTCTGCTGAAACGCAGGGCGCTCTTTGACATCGTCGTTGCTGGGAAAGTGCAAAGGATCGTGGTTGGCCGGAGGATGGGGTTGTCCCACCTGCCAGAATTCTTTCAAGTCTGCTGCCTCGCTGTCCTTTGCGTGTTCAATGCCCATGGAGACAAATCCGCGCTGGTTGTTCGTCTCGGGGCGGGCATATTGACGCTTGGTTTCCGCAGGCAGGGCAAAAAACGCCTCGGACTCGCTGTAGAGCCGTGCAATCAATTCGTCGGAAATGCCATGGCCGTGAATCGCCGCGAATCCGATGGTTTCGTAAGCCTCACCGAGTGCTGCGGCGAAGGCTGCTTTCTCAGCTTCGCTGCCGTTGATGAAGGCACGAATGTCGAGGGTGGGGATGCCTGCTAAGAGGCTGGGGTCTGATTGGGCCATACCGAAGAATCCGTTACGTTGGACATTGAATGTACGAATGTATCGGTAAGTTTTTCCGTCGAAGCACTCCAGTCGCAGTGTTTTTCAACCCACTGACGTGACAAACTCCGCACGGTCTGGGACGCGTTCTCATCGCTGAGCAATCGGTCTACATGCCGCGCCAATCCTTCGGGTGAATTGGCCACATGCAGCGGTGCGGCTGAGTCCATCTTCGGAAAACCGCTGGCTACGTGCTGGGTCGTGATGCACGGCAATTCCATCGCCATCGCTTCGAGGATTTTGTTCTGCTGACCGGTTCCGATTCGGAGCGGCGCGACAAACAACGCCGCTCGAGCGTAAGCGCTGCGGATGTCCTCCATCCAACCGGTGACTTCGACATGCTCACCTGCGAGGGCCCGCACGTCGGGAGTCGGATCGGTACCGGCAATCAGCACCCGCACACCCGGGGTCTTGATGCGGGGAAGGACTTCTTGGACAAGTTGCTTCGCGGCATCTACGTTTGGCGGATAGCTCATGTTCCCGGAAAACAACACAACCCGGTCTTCCCGATGGTGCTCAGGCAAGCTCCTGCGGCTGAAAAATTCCGTGTCGATGCCGTTGGGTACCACTTCAATGAGGTGGTGTTCAGCGTGCTGAATGAGTTTTCGATCGGCCCCGCTGATGATGGTCTTTCCATCAAAATAGTCGAACACGGTGGCTTCGAAGCCTCTTAGTCGGCGGTATTCGATCCGGTACAACCAACGCATGAGCCTCGGAGCCAAGCGGGACTGGCGAGCGATGCCTGCGCTCAGCGCATCCATGTAATCAATGACCTTGGGTATGTGATGCATGTGCTGCACATAGGTTGCCATGCGTACCAGTTGGCAGTAGATGAGGTCCGGCTGAATTTCGTTGACCCACGCATTGAGGCTGCGCTGGGCTGCGCGTTGGTAGAACCAGTGCACTTGGAATGGCCGAGAACTCAGCGGCGCCAATGCAAGCCGGCTGAAACGCTTAACGGCGCTCATTCGGTGAATTTTGAGGCCACGGACGATGCTGGCCAGCGGTGTGGATTCGGCCTGCATGTGCGCTGTCTTTCCAGACGTCAAGCAGAACAAATAGACCTCATGGGTTTTGGACAATTCCCTTATCTGGTGGTAAGCACGCAGCTTATCCCCCTTGTCAAGTGGCCACGGAAGCCTCGACGTGAGCACGAGAATTTTCACAGGTCAAAGATGCGTTGGATGGAGCGGATGAGTGACTGCGTCAGGGCTTGATTGGAAAATTCGGTTTTGATGAAAGCGCGTGCTGCTTCGCCGATTTCCTGTGCTTGTCGGGGGTTATTGTGCAAGTCGATGATGCGCTGGGCAAACGAATTGGCGTCGTCTGCGATGAAAAAGTGCGTACCGTGCTGACCGCGAATGCCCTCCATCCCCAGGGAGGTGGAGACCACGGGACGTCCAGCCGCCATGGCTTCAATCGCTTTGATGCGCATACCACTTCCGGAGCGCAAAGGGATGACCATGATGCCCGAATCGCAGAGCACATCCCACGCGTCCGGTACTTCGCCCAGCACCGTTGTGTTCGTCCGTTGCACATCGAGCTGGTCGTTGAATTTTCGTCCCGCAAGCTTCAATTGTGCTTCTGGAAGCTCGCGCAGCACGGTGGGCCACACCTGGTCCAAGAACCACTGAACTCCCTGCACATTTGGATCCCAATCCATGGCACCGATGTGAAAAACGTGATCAATGGGACCCGGTGCGGCCGGTGGCAACTCGGAATCGTCGAGGCCAAATGGCAAGGTGAACACCGGACAGGTGCACCCCAAAGCCTTGAAGTCTTCGCGGTCCTTCGCCGAGATGGCCGCAATGGCATCAAAATCATGGAGCGCATTCACCTCATAGGCCTTCAGGCGTTCCGCTAAATGCTGCAAATACATACGCTTTGTGAACGCTTCCGTTTCAGCGGCCATCAATTCCCAAATTCGGTGCTCCACATTGTGCGCCCGCAACACGAGGGGGCCGTCGCAATATTGCCGCACGAGGGGCAGGTATGGTGCGGTGAACAAGCTCTCGAAAATGACCAAATCGAACACCTGCCGCCGGAGCACGTGCACGAGTAGTTGTTCGAATTCGGGTGCGTGAAATCGGCTGATATTGTAGCTGTCACCGGTCAACAAATTGGCGAAAGCATCCACCCGGTTGACCTGGGTGTCGAGGTGCACCGTTTCGATTCCGGTCTGTTGGATATACTCGGCATCCACATCCGCTGCCCGCCACGGGTGTTTTTCCGTCGCAATGGAGAGCAATTTTACCTCGTGGCCGTCGGCCAACAGCCCCCGAGTCAAGGCATCCATCGCCCTGCATCCACCGTCCTGACTCGGACGCGGGGGTTTATGGCAGAGTTGAAGAATGCGCATGCCTCATTTTTTTTTCCGGAAAAAACGAAATGGCCAGTTGATCTGGAAAGCTTGTGCATCGCGCATGGCCTGCCGCGTGAAGTAGATTGCGAAGGGGAGCAGCGCGAGCGAGCTCATCCACATGCCAAATGCCGGCGTGACCGTTCCTGCTTTGACCATTTGTTCGCCGATCATGGAAATGATGTAGAAGGCGAGAAAAATGCCAATGGCCAATACGGTGGGCATTCCCAGGCCGCCTTTGCGGATGATGGCGCCGAGCGGTGCACCAATGAAAAACAACAAGATGCAACTGAGTGCCAAGAAGAACTTTCGGTGCCATTCAATCGCATGCCTGTTCATGGCTCGAACCCGCGTATCTGCATTTTCAATGCCGTTGGCAATCCCTTGTCGGGTGTTGCGGGCCAAGCTGCGCGCACCATCGAATGCCATGCGCCTCTCTGTGGGGGACATGGCCGTCCAAAGTGGCCCTGCTGCATGCACCGTCCCGACGGCGGATACGGTATCCCGCAAAAGCACGGTTTGTCGGCCTCCATACAGTTCGACTTCTTCCAGGCGTTGGTCAACGAGCCCCTGCAGGGAATCCATCGCATGGCCGAGCTGCGCCACGGTCATCATCTCGTGGGCGCGTTTGAAAAGGCCTTCGTCGGCCTTGCTGAAATCCAACGAGGCGAGGTCAATCTCAAATTCCTGCCTTTCGAAGGAAGAGGCAATGTGGGGGTGGAGGCGTTCCTTTCGCCGTTTGGATTGCTCCAGGTCTTCTTCATAGCTGAAGCCATTGGACAAGACGATGGTGAGCCGGTTTCCATCTTGCACCATGGTGCCTTGCTCGGCACGAATAACACGTGATACCCCGGTCTCACCCTCGCGGTGGTCGTGAATGAGTACATCGTTCAAGGTGCCATCCTCTTCTTTGCTCTCGACGCGAATGGCAAACCCTTCGATGCCGTTGTAAAATGCGCCCGGAATGAGGTTCAACGTGGGCTTCTTTTGCGTAACCGAGAAGAGCAGGGCCCTGAACTTGAGGTTGGCCACCGGCCATGCGGCGTTGGAGAACCAAAAGGCACCCATTGAAATCAAAAGCATGGTGACAATCAATGGCCGAAAGATGCGGAACACGGAAAGTCCCGCTGATTTGAGGGCCGTGAGTTCATTGCGTTCGGCCAGCGAACCAAAGGCCATGATGGAGGCAACGAGGATGGCCAGTGGAAGGGCGAGGTTCACCAGCCGTGCTGAGGCGTAAATCATCAGCTCTGCGATGACCCAGGGTGCCAGTCCTTTGCCAATCAAGTCATCGGCGTACACCCACAAGAATTGCATGTCCAAAATGAACAACGCCACGGGCATGGTGACGGCAAAGGGTGCCAAAAATGACCGCAACAAGAGGCTCGCGAATCGTCTCACGTTTCAAAGATAGGATGCTGTAACTTGCCGTCGCTAACCAGACAACGCAACCATGTCCTTAAAATTATTTACCCATACAGCGATTGTTTTCGCTGCAGCATCCTTGGCTTTGATTGGCTGTGGAGACGGCAGCGGATCCAAGGACGGCACAACTTCAGACGACTGGGCACCCAGCGCCGCAACCGAAAAGGGAGCGAGTGAGCCGGATGCCAGCGGATTCGTTTGGCAAACCGAACAATTTGCGGACCTCAAGATGATTCGGTACCAAGTGCCCGGATGGGACCAACTTTCCCCGAAGCAACGGGCGTTGGTGTACTGCTTGAACCAAGCGGGACTGAGCGGTCGGGACATGATGTACGACCAGAACAACCGGTACAACTTGCGCATCCGTCACTTGCTCGAATCCATCTACACGGGCTTCGAAGGTGACAAGTCAACCAATGGCTGGAACCGTTTTGAGACCTACCTCAAGCGCATTTGGTTTTCCAACGGCATTCACCACCACTATGCCAACACCAAGATCATGCCCGAGTTTTCTCAAGCGTATTTTGCTGAGCTGGTCGAAGCGGTTGGCGCTGAGGTATCGGATGAGTTGATGGCCGTCATCTTCGATCCAGCAGTGGAATCGAAGAAAGTGGAACAAGATGCCACCAAGGGTTTGGTGGAGGCTTCTGCTGTGAACTTTTACGCGCCTGACGTGAGCACTGAGGAGGCCCAAGCCTACTTGGCGAGCATTGTGGAAGAAGGCAGCCGAACGCCTGTGGAGTACAGCTTGAATTCCCGATTGGTCAAGAACGCAGCTGGTGAAATCGAAGAGCAGGCTTACCGCGTTGGAGGTCTGTACGGAGAAGCCTTGGAGCAAGTGGTGTTCTGGTTGAATCAAGCGGCGCAATACGCTGAAAACGACAAGCAAGCCACTGCGCTTCGCAACCTCATCGCCTACTACGAAACGGGTGACCTCGAGAAGTGGCAGCTGTACAACATCAACTGGGTCCAAGACACCGAGGGCGATGTGGACTACATCAACGGATTTGTCGAGGTGTACAACGACCCATTGGGGTACACCGGCAGCTACGAAACCATTGTTCAAATCAAGGATTTCGACGCCAGCGAGCGCATGAAGGTCCTCATGGACAATGCGCAATGGTTCGAAGACCACATGCCGTTCATGGACGCGCACAAGAAAAAAGAGGTGGTCGGCATCACGTACAACGTCGTGAACGTGGCCGGCGAGGCCGGTGACGCATCACCGAGCACGCCCATCGGGGTGAACCTGCCGAACTCGAATTGGATCCGGGTCGTTCACGGTTCAAAGTCCGTGAGCTTGGGCAACATCGTAAGTGCCTACGACAAGGCGAGCGGCGGCGGGTTGCTATCGGAGTTTGCACACGATGACGTCGAGGTCGCACGTTCCGAGAGCCACGGTGCATTGGCCGGAAAGTTGCACACCGCGATGCACGAAGTCATCGGCCACGCTTCTGGAAAGCTGGAAGACGGCGTGGGTGAGCCAAAGCAAACGATCAAAGAGTACAGCTCCACCTTGGAGGAAGGCCGTGCGGATTTGGTGGCCTTGTACTTCATGCTGGACGAGAAGATGGTTGAACTCGGATTGATGAAGACCCTTGAGACTGGTAAGTCCGAGTACGACAGCTACATCCGAAACGGGATGATGCTCCAATTGCGCCGTTTGGAACAAGGCGCGGACATCGAAGAAGCGCACATGCGAAACAGGGCGTGGATCAGCCACTGGTGCTTCGAGCGCGCGCAAGAGAGCGGCGCCATTGCCAAGGTCGTTCGCGACGGCAAGACCTTCCTTGACATTAAGGACTACGAGGCGCTGCGCGGCTTGTTTGGAGAATTGTTGCGGGAGGTGCAACGCATCAAGTCACAAGGCGATTACGAAGTGGCAAAGGCTTTGGTGGAAGGGTATGGCGTCAAGGTAGACCAAGCCATCCACGAAGAGGTGCTGACCCGTTCGGAAGCTTTGGGCATCGCTCCATACGGCGGATTCATCAACCCTGAGATGCAAGCCATGTACGTGGAAGACGGCATGATTAGAGATGTTAAACTGGTCTACCCCGATGACTTTGCGACCCAAATGCTGAACTATAGCCGCAGTTACGGGTTTCTTCCTTTAAACAATGATTTCGTTACACATTGAACGAAATATCCTCTCGACTTGCAACTTGTTCAAGTTTGTATGTAAGTAACTAATGATGAAAAGATTTCTACAACAAATTGTCGCCTTAGCTCTAGTGTCTGGAGCCTATGCTCAATCCCCTTTTCCTTGCGAGCTGTCTGGCGGAGAAGGTGAGCCCGCGATGGGAGGGCTTTCTGACATTCAAATAGGACAATACCATGATAATGGGGCTTATTTTAATATTCTAGAGGTATATCAAAATGTGACACTAATATCAGCAAGGGTTTATGCCAACGAATCTGGGCCACGGACTTTTGCTCTTCTTTCTGAAGATGGCGAAGATGTTTTAGTCGCCGAGGTATTTGACGTTCCTGATGGATGGAGCACTGTCGAATTTAATTGGCAACTTAATCCTGGCAACTATGGCCTTGCAACCTTATCAAATAACCCGCAATTGTGGCGCGATGATTTAAACAGTGATATCAATTACCCTTACGAAATCGGTAATTATGGCGCAATCACAGGAACAAATATTCAGGGCGAAAATGAATTTAATTATTATTACTTTTTTTACGATGTAATTCTTGGTCCGAGTCCAGGATTTGTAAATTCCGGGGGATACCCATGTGATGAGGTTGAACTGCTTGACGTCGAGTCTCTTTCAAACCTTGGTGGAGGTAATAATGGTAATGACACATGGGGGTGGTATGATGCTGCAAGTGGAAGGGAAATTGCGATTTATGGCAGATCCAATGGAACTTCGTTCATCGATGTAACAGAGCCAACTAACATCAAATATTTCGCATCACTAGAATCAGCAACGGGCTCTGCCACACACAGGGACATCAAAGTTTTTAATGATCATGCATTCATAGTTTCAGAAGCGAGTGGTCATGGATTACAAATAGTTCGATTAGCGGATTTACTTTCATTACCGACAAATGTTACCTCCGAAATCTCTCCCACGTCATATTACGATAATTTCGGCAACGCACACAATATAATGATCAATGAGGAGACGGGATTTGCATATGTGGTTGGTTCGAATACCTTAAATGGAGGCCTGCATATTTTGGACATACAGAACCCAATCAATCCTGTCTTAGTGGGTGGATTTGACGAGTACTATTCTCACGATGTTCATCCTATTGTTTACCAAGGTCCTGATGAAGATTATTTTGGTCAGGAAATCGTTATTTGTTTTAACGGATACAACGGTTTAGCAATAGTAAATGCAGAAAATAAAACTGACGTTGAACTCATCTCGCAGTTAACTTATAACCAATCAGGTTACACTCACCAGGGATGGGTGGGAGAAAACCATACATATTGCTTTTTCAATGATGAGCTCGATGAGGAGAACTTCGGTATTAACACCCGAACGTATATTATGGATATTTCGGATTTAGATAATCCGGAGATTGTTGGGTTTTATGAAGCAACGACTACTGCTGTTGATCACAATATGTACATAATCGGCGATAAGATGTACCAATCGAATTACTTGAGCGGGCTGCGAATTCTGGATGTATCCAATGCTGCAAATGGCGATTTAGAATTGGTTGGTTATTTTGACACGAATCCCGAATCTGACGCACCACAAATGACCGGTACATGGAGTAATTACCCGTACTTTCCAAGTGGCAACATCGGCGTGAGTACGTTCACGCACTTTTTCATGCTGCGCCCGAGCGATGCAATTGCGCCGAATCCGGTTTCAATTGACGAACCGGCAGCCGAGGAGAAAGCGGCGGTTTATCCCAACCCGGCGCAATCAACCATTCAGCTCGAGGGCTTCACTGGTGAACACCACCTCGCGCTATTTGGAATGGACGGGCAACTGATCAAAGCTTGGGAAGGACTGCCAGGAACAGTGGGGCTGAACCTCACGGTTGGGCACTTGCCTGAAGGCGTATACGTGTTGAAAGGAATGGAGACCGGACAGTCGGCCCGCTTCGTTGTGGCGAAGTAATCCACTTACTCCTCGCCGCGAAGGGCGCGGTGCAGCACAACCACTTCGCGCGCCTCTGCCACATCGTGTACCCGCAGCATGTGCGCTCCGCGTTCCAATGCCCACGCATGCAGTGCGGTAGTCCCGTTCAATGCAGACTCGGGTTGCCCGTCAAGGGTTTTGTAAATCATTGATTTTCGGCTAACACCGACGAGCAAAGGGGCATTCAAGGCCTGGAAATGGTCAAGTTCGCGCAGCAGTTGGAAGTTGTGGGCCGCGGTTTTCCCAAAACCAAAACCAACGTCCACTACTTGCTGTTGGACGCCTTGCTGAGCGAGGCTGCGCATTCGGTCTTGAAGCCAGTGAAGGACCTCAGTAGTGATGTCTTTATAAGTGGGCCGCTCTTGCATGGTCGCTGGCGTGCCCTGCATGTGCATGATGGCATACGGGGCATTGAATTGCGCGATGACTTGGGCCATGTTGGCATCACGGGACCCGCCAAAGATGTCATTGACCATAAAGGCGCCTGCTTCGAGGGCTTTGAGCGCCACCTCGTGGTGAAATGTGTCCACGCTTATGAGCGCTTCTGGAGCGGCGTCGAGTAGGCCTTTGATGGTGGCTTCGATGCGCTGCCACTCCTCGTTTGCACCTACTTCCACGGCACCCGGACGGGACGACTGGCCCCCAACATCAAGTAAATCGGCACCTGCGGCAAGCATGCGTTGACCGGTTTCCACTGCGGCTTTTGCAGACGCAGAACGGCTGCCTTCAAAGAATGAATCAGGCGTGCAATTCAGAACGCCCATGATGCGGGGCTGACTGAAGGCGAGTATTCTGGACCCGTTTTGGAGTTGATAAATCGATGAAGACATTGCTGCGTCGGTGGATTCAGGCTTCAGGGTGCGTTGTATCTTGGCGCAAGATATTCTAAGATTGAAGGCTGTGAGTACGATTGAAGAAACGCTGAAGCAATACGACCGTGCATTCGCGCGGTGTGCCGAACTTTTCGAAGCGAAAACCTCGGACTATGGAACGGCGTGGCGCATTCTGCGACCTTCCTCCCTGACGGACCAACTTTTCATCAAAGCTAACCGCATCCGAACCATACAGGAATCCCAGCAGGCCATGGTGGATGAGGGCATCGATTCCGAATTCATCGGCATTGTGAATTACAGTTTGATGGCCATGATCCAGTGCGGTCTGCCGGAAGGGCATCCTATGGAATTGCCAGCGGCCGAGGCGGTTGAACGCTACCACACAGCGTTTCAATCGACGCGTGAGTTGATGATTGCGAAGAACCACGATTATGGCGAAGCCTGGCGGGACATGCGCGTGAGCTCGTTGACGGACCTGATTTTGATGAAGGTCCTGCGCGTGAAACAGATTGAGGACCATGATGGCGTGACCAAGGTTTCGGAAGGCGTTGAAGCCAATTACCAAGACATGGCCAATTATGCCCTTTTTGCGCTGATTTTGCTCGAATTAACGGGAGAATAGAGCGTCAACTTCGCGGTTCGAGTTAATTTGAATGGAAATAATTCATGTCCATGTGGAATACCATCATTAAGATTTGCCGCCTCTTGGTTGGGTCGCTCTTCATCGTATCGGGACTCATCAAGGCCAACGATGCCTTGGGCTTCATGTACAAACTCGAAGAGTACTTTGAACCCGGGGCCTTGAACCTTCCTGGATTGACGGAATGGGCGTTGCCGCTGGCCGTGTTTATTTGCGTAGGCGAAATTTTGCTCGGCGTAGCCATGGTCATCGGCGCGTTGCCCCGGCTTACGGCGACTTTGACGGGTGTGATCATGGCGTTTTTCACGTGGCTTACTTGGTACACGGCGAACTGCGACCCGTTCGGCACCAAGATGATCACCGATGCGCTCGGTGCAGTAGTTGAAATCGATAACCAATGCGTGTTGGCATGCGGATGTTTTGGAAACGCCATTCCGCTGACGCCCTACGAGAGTTTCATTAAGGACGTGGTGCTGTCTGTGTTGACGGTACCGATCTTGCTGGGTGCATTCACAGACCGCATCGGGCTGAACGACAAGCGAACAGGCATGTTCATGATTTCGGGGAGCCTGGTGTTGATCTACCTATTCGGTGAACTCATGTTGGACTGGAATTTCCCCGTTTTGTTTGCGGCCATTTCTTACGCTGTAGCAGAGGGCCTGAAAACCCGAATCAGCAGTGAGCACAAAGAATGGATCATGGCGGCGGGAGTGACCGTGGTCTGTGTTGCATTTCAAGTGCATACCCTTAATCACCTGCCGCTCAAAGATTACCGCGCCTACGCTGTGGGAGAGAGCATCATCGAGAACCGAAAGTCAGCAGAGGAGTTGGGGCTGCAGGGGCCTGTTTTTGCCACCGAGTACACGTTCCGCAATGTCAATACGGGCGGGGATACGGTGGTGTTGAGCAGCGATTGGCTTAAGATTTACAACGAACCCTGGTTCAAATCCACGTATGAGACGGTTTCCTTCGATGGAAAGGAAGTCAAAGTGTCCGATGGCTACGAGCCGCGCATCCTCGATTTCCAGATCCTCGATCACCTGGGTGATGATCGTGCCGATGAATTCCTGAATTACGACGGAAACGTGCTACTTTACGTGTCCAAGGATTTGGAGAACGCAGATACACAGAACCAAGCCGAGATGAACGCATTGGCCAATGCAGCAGGCGAGGCCGGGTGGTTGAACGTTGGACTGACCAACGCACCGTGGGAGGAGAACCGCACTTTCCAAGAGGCGCATGGTGTGACGTACGGGATGTTCACCTGCGATCAAACCGAACTGAAGATTGTTGTGCGCTCCAATCCCGGCATTGTGTGGTTGAAGGATGGCGTGGTCCAACAGAAATGGGCGTGGCGCGATGTTCCGTCATGGGAGGAGTTAGGTCAACAGTAATGGGGCGAAAGGTGCTGCATGGTTTGGGCGTGTTGTGGGGAACCCTGACGCTCGTGTTCATGTTGTTTGCCATGGCCCCAGACCCAGCACGTCAGCTGGCGGGGCAAAATGAATCCGAGGAAATCGTTGCGGCAATCCGCACAAAACTGGGCTTGGACCGTCCATTGCACGTGCGGTATGCGGACTTCTTGATGGGTTTCGTTCCTGTGTCGGTGGACAACGCTCGGGTGGCTTGGTCGGGGTTGGATTTGGGCAAATCGTACGTCTCAGACCGACCTGTTGTGGATACGATTGCGGATGCGCTCCCCGCGACGGTGCTCCTCGCGTTGACGGCCATGGGCCTTGCGATGGCCTTGGGGCTGTGCGTTGGATTTGGTCTCGCGATGATTCCGGGCAGCGCCTTGGATCGCTGGGTGCTGGGATTTGCCGCGCTGGGGATGAGTGCGCCTTCGTTTGTCATGGCCATTGTGGTCTCGTGGCTGTTCGGCTCGGTCTGGCACCATTGGACTGGGTTGCCCATGACAGGTGGCCTATGGGAAGTCCATCCTTTTGATGGCCCTCAATTGGCTTGGAACCACCTGATTCTACCGGCGTTGACCCTGGGCATCCGTCCCTTGGCCGTCGTCATCCAGCTGACGCGGAACAGCGCAGTCGATGTCTTGGGCATGTCCTACGTGCGCACCGCCCGTTCCAAGGGCATTTCGTCTTTTCGCCTGCTAACGCATCATGTGGTTCGCAATGCACTCAATCCTGTGCTTACAGCCGCCTCAGGGTGGTTTGCCAGTATGCTCGCTGGGGCCGTATTTGTTGAATACGTGTTCGGTTGGCGTGGCATGGGACTGTTGATGTTCCGAGCGCTGGAGCAGAGCGATCTACCTGTGGTACTCGGGTGTGTTTCGGTCGTTGCAGTCACGTTCGTTGCCATCAACATGCTTGTCGACCTCGCTTACGGTTGGCTCGACCCACGCGTCAAGCTATCAAGCGCGAATTGAGCGATTCAATCAACGACTTGGAAGTCGTGTTGAAGTACCGCTTGGTGCGGTAACTGGCGACCCATTGTATACCCCGGACGGCATTCGTCAAGAACAACTCGTCTGCCCGCAGCATTTCCCCTGGTGAGATGTTGCATTCGTAGACCTTGAAGCCTTCTTCGAGGGCGAGGTTGATGACGGCTGCGCGCATGACGCCTCCGATCGGGCCACTCTCAAGTCCTGGCGTGTACAGTACCCGGTTGCTTACCAAAAAAAGGTTGGACCGGGTGGATTCAATGATGCTGTGCGATGTGTTCGTGATCAGTGCGTCGTCCAATTCCTTCTCTCGGGCCCACAAACTGGCCTGCACATACAACAGGGCCGAGGTGTTCTTGAAATTTGCGAGCGGGCCATTGAGTTTTTTCATGTCCGGATAGACATCGACGGCCAATCCGTTTTCGTTCAAGGTGTAAACATTGCTATCCAGCGGCTCGACTTCAGCAATCCATTCCAGTGCGTTGGTTTGCGGAGTGTACCGGCCGCCGGCCATCCGGAAAAACGAGACCCGCAATCGCCCTCCGGCATCGACGCCGTTGGCTTCGCAAAGCGATTCGAGGGCCCTTTTCCAGCTGTGGATGTCCCAATTTGCAGGCTTCTCAATGCGATGCGCTTCGAGGCTTTTCTCCACTCGGTTCCAATGCAGTTCCACATGCTGGGGAACCCCGTTGCACACGCGGATGGTCTCGAAGAAACCATCGCCGTATTGAAAGGCGCGGTTGTGTGCGGCGTGTGGCAAGCCGTTGGCATCGCACAAGGCGCCATTGACGAGGTACTTTTCACGCCGTTCTGGCTGCCATTCGATGCTGTCAAACATGGGAGGCGAGCATTTGAGGAACGCAATCGATGAGGTCGCCATTCACCGGCATTAAAATGCCGCGGACTCCCGCTTTTTCGCCGGCTTCGATGTCCCGTGTCTTATCACCGATCATCCACGAAGCACCCGGGTCGATGCGGTACCGGGCACACGCTTTTTCAATCATCAATCCACCGGGTTTCCGACTCAAACTCTCTCCGAAATCCGGGTGATGCGGACTGTAGTACACGTTGGTGATGGTGATGCCCTCATCCGCGCAGGATTGAATGAAATGCCGATGAATTTCGTGAACGGCCTCGTGCGTATACCGTCCTTTGGCAATCCCGCCTTGGTTGGTGATCAAGATGAGCATGTAGCCGGCATCTTGCAACGTTTTCAGTGCTTCAAACACCGTTGGCAAGACGTGAAACTCATCGAGTGAACGGGTGTAATCGCCGGGGTCGTGGTTGATGACCCCGTCCCGGTCCAAGAAGACGGCTTTGTTCCCTTCCATTGTGATTCGAAGCTACATCAGAAAGCCGGTCGAAAACAAGCCTCAGGCGATGCGGGTGCCGGGAGCGACATTGGAGGGGACTTCAAGCACGGCCGTACCGTTCAAGGTGTCCAAAGCGCCGAGCAGCAGAAATTCCGAGCGGATGGGGCCGATTTGTTTTGGAGGAAAGTTGGTGACAGCCACGATCATTTTCCCAATGAGCTGCTCAGGGCTGTACCGTTCGGTGACCTGTGCGGATGTTTTCAAGGTGCCGATTTCAGGTCCAAAGTCGATGCAAATGATGTATGCTGGCTTGCGTGCCGCTTCGAAAACAGAAGCTTCAACAACCAAGCCAACGCGCATTTCCACGCGTTCAAATTCGTCCCACGTCAACGGGTTTTCCATGCGATGAATGTACGGCCAAAGGGCGACCTTTTGGGGTGCACGACGGGCAGAGGTTTTGTACTTTTGAGCTATGGCGACCAAGGACTGGTTGGATTTTCCGGCATTTGATGTTGCACGGTGGGAAGCCGAGGCAGCACGCACCCCATCAGCTGACTCTAGTGCGTGGTACAAACCCCACTGGGTGCCGAGTGCACGTTCCGTTGAACTGCCAGCAAAGGCTTTGGCCACGAAAGCAGAGGGCAATCGGTGGTCGTTGACGGAAAGCATTCAACAGGCCTCGGAAGTAATGCCGGCACTCATGGGTGGAGCAGATGGCATTCGCTTTCAAGACGAACGATGTACGTGGGAATGGTTGAACGGTGTGCACCTGGAAATGATCCATTTGCATCTGGATGCCGATTGCGTAGAACTCGCTGGATTCCCTGTTAAGCAAATGTGCGAAGCGGGATGGAAGGGAAGCTGCACCCGGAACCTGAGCACGATGACCACAGAAGTCTTTCGCCATCACGCCGACGCTTTCGTTGCACTGTCTTCAGTCCGAAAATGGGCCATCGATACGTGCGATGCCGCCGATCCGGTTGCGGCCTTGTGCTCGGGGCTGGTTCAGGCACACGACGCATGGAATGCTTTTGAGGCGGTTGGGTTGGAAATAGCAGCGGAACGGGAAAGCTTCGTTTGGAGGCATCAAATGCACCCCCATGTACTCGAAGGAGTCGCCATGACGCGTGCGATGCGCATTCTCTGGCAACGTTGGCTAAAGAGCCGAAGTCAAGCTCCGGCCAGCATTTGGCTGGATGTGCGGACTTACCGGCCTGATGTGGGTGAAGGGTTGTCAACCGACCGGTTGATTGGAATGACGTCAGCGGCCTATGCCAGTGCGCTGGGAGGGCCGGATTCTTTGGAAGTCCTTCCGCACGATTCAGGTGATGGAATGGCCTCTTCTGAGGGCAAACGGTGGGCGCGGAACATCCAACACCTCATGCGTGAGGAGGCGGGGTTGCACCGGGTTTTTGACCCCATGGGCGGGAGCCGTGTGGTGGAGGCATGGACCGTCTCCTTGGTCGAAGCGGCTTGGGATGCCTTTGAAAAACGCGCGCAGTCATGATGGAGCTCTCACCGCATTACCCTGCAGCTGGCGCCGTGCCACGCGACCACGAGCAGTTCGGCCCGGGTCAGGCCCCGTTCCTCGGGGGTCCGTACGCTACGATGTACACCTCGCGTCCGTGGACCATTCGGCAGTATGCGGGATTCTCAACTGCGGAAGCTTCGAATGCGTTCTACCGCGCCAATTTGGCTGCGGGCCAAAAGGGCTTGAGCGTGGCGTTTGACTTGGCAACGCACCGTGGCTACGACAGCGATCATCCCCGGGTTTCCGGAGACGTTGGCATGGCGGGGGTTGCGATTGATTCGGTAGAGGATATGAAGCGCTTGTTCGAAGGGATTCCGCTGGATCGCATGTCCGTGAGCATGACGATGAACGGAGCGGTGCTGCCCATTTTGGCGTTTTACATCATTGCGGCAGAAGAACAAGGCCTCCAACCTGCACAATTGGCGGGTACCATTCAAAACGACATTCTCAAGGAGTTCATGGTGCGGAATACGTACATCTACCCGCCATCGCCTTCCATGCGCATCATCGCCGACATCTTCCGGTATACGTCGGAGCACATGCCAAAATTCAATTCCATCTCAATCTCCGGCTACCACATGCAAGAAGCCGGCGCGACGCCGACGCTGGAGCTTGCGTATACGTTGGCTGACGGGCTGGAATACGTGCGCACTGGCATCGCAGCAGGACTTGATATTGACGCTTTTGCCCCGCGCTTAAGTTTTTTCTGGGCGAGCGGGATGAACCATTTCGAGGAAATCGCCAAAATGCGCGCGGCCCGTTTGATTTGGGCGCAAAAGATGAAGGAGCTGGGCGCCAAACATCCCAAATCCATGATGCTCCGGACCCACACGCAAACAAGCGGATGGTCCCTCACCGCGCAAGACCCGTGGAACAATGTGGCTCGAACCGCATTGGAAGCCATCGCAGCGGCCTTTGGTGGCACGCAGTCGTTGCACACCAATTCCATGGACGAAGCCATCGCTTTGCCCACGGAGGCGTCTGCACGGGTAGCGCGCAATACCCAGCTCTTCCTTCAGAGAGAAGCCGGCGTGACGGAGGCCATTGATCCGTGGCACGGCTCCCGCATGATGGAGGACCTTACCGACCAGATGGCCACAGAGGCATTGGCGTTGATGCACGAGGTCGAAGAGGAGGGTGGAATGGCCAGCGCCATCGAGAAGGGCATTCCCAAGTTGCGCATTGAAGCCGCAGCCTCGGAAAAGCAAGCGCGCATCGATCGCGGAGAAGACCGCATCATTGGCGTCAATTTGTTCCCATTGGACGAAGAAGAAGAGCTGGAGGTGCTCGAGATTGACCAGAAAACCGTGCGTGCTGGTCAGGTCGCACGCCTCGAAGAAGTGCGCGCGCAACGTGATGACGCAGCCGTTGAATCGGCGTTGCTGGCCCTGACGAATGGTGCCAAGGGCGATGCAAATTTGTTGGACTTGGCCGTTCAAGCCGCCAGGAAACGGGCGACGCTGGGCGAAATCAGTAACGCGCTGGAGGCGGCTTTTGGCCGGTACGAACCGGCCGTTCGCAAAGTGAGTGGTATCTTTTCGAGGGCGATGGAAGGCCAAGCTGCATACCAAGAGGTCATTGAATTGACCCGAACATTCAACCACCGAGTGGGGCGACAGCCGCGCATTCTCGTGGCCAAGATGGGACAGGATGGACACGATCGTGGGGCAAAGGTCATCGCTTCGTCGTTTGCTGATATGGGGTTTGATGTGGACCTCGGTCCTTTGTTCCAGACACCAACAGAAGTGGTGCAACAGGCCATCGACAACGACGTTCACGTGGTGGGAATCAGTACGTTGGCCGCAGGTCACAAAACCCTTGTGCCGGAATTGATTGAGGGGCTGCGAAGCAGCGGCCGCTCTGACATTTTGGTGGTGGTCGGAGGGGTCATACCGCCCGGCGACCACGAAGCCCTCTACGCCAGTGGAGCAGTCGGGGTTTTCGGCCCGGGCACGCCCATCACCGAGTCTGCGAAGAATATCCTCGATTTGCTGCTCGAGGCTTACGCCTAAATTCCCAAGCGCAACAACGGAGTCTGAAGTCCATTGGACCAAGCGAATCCGGACATGCGGCCCTTGCCAGGAGGAATCAACTCATCGATTCCGATCCAGCCGTCGCTGCAGCGAACCGCCAACACATTTTTGGTCAAGGCCACATCCCCGGGCTGTCCTTCGGACCGCAGTGCGTCGGCTGCATCCAAGGCGTGAGCTTTGAGCACCTTGATATCCCCCAAAATGGACGGAGTCCAGGCTTTCGGAAAAGGATGAAGGCCTCTTATCTTATTAATCACATTATCAGTGGTTTCAGACCAATTGATTGATGTGTTTTCTCGGTTTAATTTGGGCGCTTCAAGCAGCGGTTGGTCCGTGGATTGGGGCCGGGGAATCAGTTCACCGGCGACCAGGCGATTCAGGGTTTCTACGATCAACGTTTTTCCGTTGTGCACCAGTTTTTCGTACAAGGCGCCCGCGTCGTCAGCCTCGACGATGGCCACGCGCTCTTGCAGCAAAACATCCCCGGTATCGATGGCGTGCTGGAGCGAGAAGGTGGATACGCCTGACGCATCTAGGCCGTGGATGATCGCCCATTGAATAGGCGCCGCACCGCGCAGCTGCGGCAGCAATGAAGCGTGCAGGTTGATGGTGCCAAACTCGGGCGCATTCCACACCACCTCGGGCAGCATGCGAAACGCAACCACAATGAACACATCCGCTTCCCAGGCGGCAAGTGCTTCATTGAATTCGGGATCTTTCAAGTTGGAAGGCTGCAACAGAGGGAGGCTGTGTGCTTCCGCAGCGGTTTTGACGGCCGAAGGCTGGATTTTCTGGCCCCGCCCGGACCGCCGATCAGGAGCCGTGACTACACCGACTACATCGTGGGGAGATGCGACCAACGAATCGAGGCACACAGCCGCAAATTCTGGCGTTCCGAAGAAAGCAACACGGAGCGTACGGTTCAATGCAGATGTGGGGAAAACAGCCATTATTCGGTACTATGAAGGTTGGGTGGCGTGGCGCCAAGTGCCTTTCCGAAGGTACAGCCAACTCCCCAATCCAATGGAGGAGAAGTAGACCAATTCGACACGCCAGATGATCCAAATGGGCTGTGGCCAAATCAATGTAAGTGCAGCAGCGACAACCATGTAGATGGTAACCGCGGCCAATTCAACGCGAAACGCCACGTTCGTTGCTCCACTGCCCTGTATGGTGGACAGCATAATGCCAGTGAAGGCATACGTGCATACGGCGATGAAGAGCAGATGCAAGGTTTTGACCATCGCCTCTTGTCCTGCTGCATCGGTAAAAAACACGGCTGCCAAACGATCGGGGTAGAGGATGTAACCGTGGCAAAGCAGCAAAACCCCGATGAATGTCAACGTGAACAGCCGGCGCAGCGTTTGATCCAGCTCCTCGAGTCGCCCCGCTCCAAGCAGGCCGCTGACGTAGGTTCGTGTGGTTTGTTGCATCCCCTGTGTGACGATAAACGCCAGCATGAAAAAGTTCCGGGTGACGTGGGATACCTTCAATTCGAGGCTTCCGACTTTTTCGACAAAGAAGAAAAATGCCGTCCACGTGGAGACGGTGGTGAGGAATTGCTCAATCAACGGATACGCCAGCTTCCACCACGCGCGCAGGTCTTCCCACGAAAGCAGGCTCCAGGGACGCAATGCTTCGGGCATCACTCGCAATGTCAATGCCAGGGCAATCAGGAATCCCGTTGACTCCGCGCAGAAAGACGCCCACGCTGCACCGGTTGCTCCGATGGCCTCCACGCCCCACCATCCTTCCACCCAGGCGGCATCCAGTACGATGTTCACGGTGGCGCTGCAGGCACCAATGGCGAGGATGGGCCAGGTTTTTGCTGTGCCGGTGTACAGCGCGTTGAAGGCGAGCAACGCTGTAAATGGGATGAACCCGAGCAGGCGGATGGCAAAGAACTCGGTGAACACCGTGCGGATGCCCGGGTCTGCAATGGCCGAATTGACCGGGCCGCTGTTCAGCAGCATGCCGATGCCCATGAGGCTGAGTCCCATGAAGCCGTGCAGAAGCAATCCCGTCCGAAACGTTTGCAGCGCCGCGTCCCGACGTCCTTCACCGATGCGCCGCGCGATGACGATTTGCAGGGCTGCTGCACTGCCTACGGCAATCATTTCCAACGTCATGTAAACGAGGCCGGCATTGCCGGCACCGTTGATGGCTTGTTCGCTCAACCGCGCTAAGAAAAAATTGTCCGTGAGCAGGACGAAAAATTGCAGCATGGTTCCCACCGAAATGGGGATGGCCATGCGCAACAAGTCGGCATAGCCCGTTTTCAATTCGCCTGCAGCATTCATGGCCGCAAAAGTCTGTATTCTTGAGCCGAAATCACAGCCCGAGGTGCTTCAAAATGGCGTCTGATTTTTTGACAGATTTCAATGCCCAAACCAGCAGCAATGCCTCCTTTTCAGCGGCGTTGAGTTGCCACGTCTCCGGGGGCAATGCGCGGATGTTTTCCATGATGCGGTGCATGATCATGCCGCCGGCTACACTGATGTTGAGGGATTCCGCCATGCCGAGCATGGGAATGAATACGTGGTAATCGGCGGCCTCCAGCATGCGTTCTGAGGCGCCCTTGAATTCCGTGCCCATCACCACCGCCACGGGCTGGTCAATGGGCAGGCTGTGTGCTTCATACCCATTTACGTGGGGGGAGGTGACAGCGATTTTGTACCCGCTGGACCGCAGGGCCTGTATGCATGCCTCTGTTGGGTCTTCGGTCTCTGTGTACCGGTGCAGAGTTAACCAGGAAGGCGTTCCCTTGGATACGCCGCGGTTGTAGACCCAGGGGTTGATGTCTTCAATCAGGTGGACATCTTGCACGCCCATGCCGTCGCAGGATCGCATGACCGCACTGGCGTTTCGGCTTTGGTATACGTTCTCCAGAACCATGCACAGCCGTCGCGTACGTTGCTGCAGGGCATCGTCAAACTTGGTGAGTCGCTCTTCGCTGATGTAGGGAAGGAGGGCGCGCAGCTTGGGGTTTTGCATGGTTGAGATTGGGGCGAAACAAAAAAGCCCCGAGCACGGTGCTCGAGGCCTTGTTCGGTAAGGGCCAAGTGCCTTATACCTTAGAGCTCAAATCAGCACCCGCCTTGAACTTGATTACGTTCTTAGCTGCGATGGTGATAGTCTTACCCGTCTGTGGGTTGCGACCTTGGCGCTCAGCGCGGTGAGAAACAGAGAAAGAACCGAATCCAACGAGGGAAACGCGGTCTCCTTTGCCCAACGCACCAGCTGTTGCGTCTACGAATGCGTCCAATGCACGCTTTGCGTCTGCTTTTGAGATGCCAGCACCTTCGGCCATTGCATCTACCAATTCTGCTTTGTTCATGGTATAGAGATTAAGAATGAATGTTCAACTCGGCCAAATATATAGGCGGGATTTCAACGCTGACAAGGGCTTCCGGTCATTTCGTGAATAAAGCGGTGCAAATTGTTGATAAGCACAAGAAAATACCGCCGTTTTACGCTCGATTTCCGGGAATTAGCCTGTTTTACTGCCTTTTGGTGGTGGGTTTGCGTTCGTGTACAATCCACAAGATGAGGGATGCGAACGGAAGGAGTGGGACCCAGACAGGAGATGCGGCAAGGACTGCCCATTGTCCCAATCCGACCGCAATGGCGACGACGTTGAGGCTGATCACGGCGATGCCAAAAAATGAACGGTCCCACTGTTGTCCGTTCAGGAAGAGGCTGATCACGAGCGGAGTGAGGCAAGCAACCATTGCCAGTAACCAGGCCACGGCCCCCGGGGATTGGTAAAATCCAAAGCATGCAACGGCCAAAGCAGCGCTCCAGCCGGCTTGGGGGACCCAATGGTTTTTTTGCATGAACCAAAGGTACGAGCCGGTACTTTTGCACCATGCAAGAATTTGACCTCCCTACGTCGCAAGTGTATACCCCAGAGATCCGGTTCGTTGACATTGATGCTGCTGGCATCGTGAACAATGCTGCCTACTTCAATTACTTCGAGCAGAGCCGAATTGCCTTTTTCGAGCCGCTTCTCGGCAAAAAATGGGATTGGAACGCCGCAGGGATGGTGGTAGCTCGGCATGAAATTGATTACCGCGCGCCCATTCTCTTCAACGACGATGTGCGCATTGTCACCTGGATTGAGCACATTGGGACAAAGAGCATGACGGCCGCTTATGAAGTGTATAAGCATTGGCAAGGGGAGCGGGTGTTGGTTGCCCAAGCGAAGACCGTCTTGGTGTCGTACAACCACAAGGAGGGAAGGCCGGCGCCATGGTCTGAAGAAGTGGTGGAAGCGGCGAAGGGTTTCGGATTCGAGCGGCCTGATTTTTGATCTCCGGTTCCCGACGACGGGCCCGTTGAAAAAAACCGGCAAGCAAATGCGTCGTTGACGTGGTATTTCATCTACTTTTGCCTTCGTGTACTTTTCACACTACTAACCAAAACTGCTTTAATCGCATGAAAAACTTTTACGCTTTTACGGTTTGCTTGTTGGTAGCTGTTGCGGGCATGGCCCAAGTTCCAGTTACGTTTCAAGTAGACATGAACAATGAAACCGTCTCAGCAGACGGTGTTCACATCGCCGGTGGATTCCAAGGATGGGACCCGGCTGCTACAATGATGTCGGATGACGACATGGATGGTGTTTACGAGGTAACCGTCGACTTGCCCGCCAACAGTACGTATGAATTCAAATTCATCAACGGCATGGCATGGGATTTTGTCGAAGACGTTCCGCCAACGTGCCAAGTAGAATTGGCAGGCAATGACAACCGCTTCTTGACCATTGGTGCTGACGCTACGGAAGCGTCCTACCACGTGTGCTACGGAAGCTGTGCCGCATGCGGGATGACGACCGTTCGTTTGCGTGTTGATATGAGCGTTGAGAGCGCAGTATCTCCAAATGGTGTGCACGTAGCAGGAAACTTCCAGGGCTGGGATCCTGCTGGAACCCCGATGACAGACGCCAACGGAGACGGCGTTTGGGAAACGTGGGCATCTTTTTACCCCGATTCCCTTGAAGATGGCACGCTTGTCTTCAAGTACATCAATGGCAACAGCTGGTCCAACCCCAATGAAGCCCTTGCTGGTGAAGATTGCGCGGACGACTTCGGAAACCGCGTGTTGGAAGTGACCAGTGAAAACATGGTTTTGGTTGGAGACTCTTCGACATTGGCTGCACCTTGTTTCAATGCGTGTGGCACCTGCGTGAGCCCAACCCAAGTCACGTTCCGCGTGGACATGACGACGCAAGAAACCGTTTCGGTGAACGGTGTGCACATCGCCGGTTCTTTCCAAGGATGGTCGCCTTCGGCCAACCCCTTGAGCGACGATGACGGTGACGGCATCTGGGAAGCGACCATCGGTATTGCACCGGGTGACATTCAGTTCAAGTTCGTCAACGGCAACGATTGGAGCGGCAACGGCGACGGCAACGTTGACAACGAATTGATTGTCGGCGACTGTGCTGCTGAAGGCAGTGACAACCGCGCATTGACGGTGGGGTCAGAAGACATCGTGTATGAGGTGTGCTACAACTCCTGCGAGGCAGGATGTGTGGAGAACCCCGATCCAGCCGACGTGACCTTCCGCGTAGACATGACCGAAGAAGAAGTCAGCGCGACCGGTGTTTGGGTCATTGGCAACTTTACCAACCCCAACTGGCAAGCTGGAGGGCTTCAGATGACCGACGACGACATGGACGGTGTCTACGAAGTCACGGTCAACATCAGCGGTTCAGCGACCATCTTGTACAAGTTCACCAACGGCGATCCTACTACCGGAGACAACGGCGTTGATTTCGTGGAAGAGTCGGGCATTTTGTTGGACGAAGAAGGCAATGAACTGGCCAATTTTGAAGCGGACGGCTGCGGCTTGCCGAATGGATTTGGGGCGTACAACCGCATCCACGAGCGGAGCGGTGAGCCTGAGATCCTCGATGCAGTTTGTTTCAACAAGTGCAGCACGTGTGTAGTGTCCGTTGATGAAATCGCCGCTGCTCAATTCAATGCATACCCGAACCCATTCAATGCGACATTGACATTGGACATGGTTCCTCAGGTCAACAATACGCAGCTCTTCATCGCTGACCTCAGCGGACGCGTTGTACTCGAGCAGAACGTCGTTGCCGGCACAGAGCGCGTTGTGTTGAATACCGAAAGCCTGAAGGCCGGCTCGTACATTGTACAGTGGTTGAATCAAGGTGTCGCTCATTCGAGCGTCTTTGTGAAGCACTGAGTTTCTACAACTATGTGAAAAGAAAGGGAGGGCGACCTCCCTTTTTTCATTGTCAACATTTTGAGATGAAAACTCCTCGTATTTTTCACATCCTCTTCAAATATGGAATGGTTCACCCGCCTATATTTACCAACAAGATTCACTAACTAAACTCTTATGAAACACTTTTCACTCCTTTCCGCCTGTTTCCTGCTCATCGGAAGCAGTTACGGGCAATTGGTGGAGATCGCTGTGGAGTCGTACGCCGAACACGACGGAAGCATTGCGGAACTCGACGGCATGACAACGTACCACGTTTATGCGGTATGTACCAACCCTGAGGATGAGGTTTCGGCCGTTAGCGGAGATCAGGCATCTCCATTGACGTTGACCTCCACAGACGGGTTTTACCAAAACGCCCTTGGTTCGAACACAGGTTGGACCATCAACCCAGCATTTTTCGGGACATTCCCAGCCATGGAATACGATTCATGGATCACAATTGGGGCCATGAATCAGGACGAGGTCACCGGTCAACCCAATACCGTTGGACTTGAGGATGCCTTTGCTTCATTCAATGCAGGAGGCGACTTTGTCGTTGACAGCGAATTTGGCGGCTCATGGTTTACGCTTGCTGGTGATGCCCAGGCACAAGCGGGCGACGACTTGAAAGTGCTCCTCGCGCAATTAACCGTCACCAACGATGCGGTTATCACTGGAAACTTCAGCGTTCAACTGTTTGTAAATGGATTGCAAGCAAACAGTGAGCAATATGACGGTGTTCCGTTCAGCTCCCAGGAAGGTGCCATTTTCGGGTGCATGGACCCCGATGCAACGAACTACAATCCAGATGCAACCGAGTCAGGTGAGCCCTGTGTCTATGCATGCGCGTTGGAATTGGCAATTTCAGATGTCACGTCAAACTCATGCCCCGGTGTTGCCGATGGTGGAGTCACCGTGACGGCTTCCGGTGGCCAGTTGGGCGTTCTGTTCGGCCTCGATGGCGAAGATCCCGCCCTCGCTGTTGGCATCTTCGATGGCTTGGCAGGTGGTACCTACACAGTGTCTGCTGTCGACGGCGCAGGTTGCGCTGCCAGCATTGATGTGGAAATTGTTGCACCGGACCCCATCGTCATCTCTGCGAGCATGACGGAGTCCGTAAGCTGTAACGGCGGTTCGGATGCCGTGATTTCAGGTTCTTCATCGGGAGGAACAGGCGCGTTGAGCTACAGCCTCTCTGAGTCGTTTGACGAGAGCAGCGCTGACTTGAACTTCACAGATTTGTCGCCAGGCTTGTACACAATTTATGCGATGGATGAAAACGGTTGCACGGCAGCTTCGGGTGCCATTTCCGTAGCCAATCCACCTGCATTGTCGGTTTCAGTCTCCAATGGACAGAACGGTATCTTGGATGCTACGTGCGCGGATAGTGAAGACGGCGTGGTCGTCTTGATCACGATTGGTGGTTCAGGCACTGCCGCAGGCATGGTGTTCAGCACCGATGGCGAGAACTTTGCAGCTGGCAACATCCTCAACCTTGGTGGTGGCACGTATACCTTCTACGCAATGGATGTGAACGGTTGTGTCGGTGCTACGGCGAATGAATACACGGTCGGTGCTCCCGACCCCATTGTCATCACAGGAACGGCAAGCGGAATTCTCTGCAACGGCGATTCCAATGGTGCAGTCTCATTCAGTGGTGAGGGAGGCAATGGAGGCCTCGTTTTCTCTTTCAATGGAGGTGAGAACGGCGACGTGACTTCCTTTGGAGATTTGGCCCCAGGTGACTACGTAGTCGCTGCGACCGATGTTGAAGGCTGCATGGCTGAGGCAACGTTCACTGTGGCTGACATTGAAGCAGTTGCTGCAACAGCTACAGCGTCTGCCATTTCGTGCAACGGTGAAACAGATGGTTCGGTTGAATTGGCCGCTACAGGTGGAACAGGCGTGTTCGAGTACAGCGCTGACGGCGTTGACTTTGACGCGACGTCGTTCTACGACGGTTTGTCAGCTGGAACGTACACCTACTACGTGCAGGACTCGAACGGTTGTGCCGCGACTGCCGAGGCCACGGTGGAAGAACCTGACGCACTCAGCGTGACCGGAGTCATCACGAATGACAGTGGCATTGGCGACGGTGCCCTTGACATCACAGTAGCCGGTGGAAACGGTGGATACTCCTTTGCTTGGAGTGGTCCTGACAACTACACCAGTGCGGATGAAGACTTGACAGGCATTGTAGCCGGTCAATACACCGTAACAGTGACCGATGCGAACGGATGTTCAGTGACAGAAACGTTCGGGGTTCCCGTTGGAATTGGAGAGTACACGTTCCTACAATCCATCGCGGTGAGCCCGAACCCCAGCATGGGGCTGTTCAACTTGAACTTGGAAGGAGCTGCCGGCGAAGACGTAGTATTGAGCGTATACGACGCCCAAGCTCGTTTGGTATGGACCAACACCTTGAGCCAAGCTTGGGGATCGGTTCGGTCAACCATTGATTTGAGCGGCATGGCAACTGGCGTTTATCAACTGGAGTTGGTCGCGAATGGTAGCCGCCAAACGGTTCAGCTGATGAAGCAATAATTGCACCGCAACTGATTTGAAAAAGGGAGCTTCGGCTCCCTTTTTTTATTTATGGCCTCCCGTACGTAACCGAACGCCAAGGAATCGCGTATGACCTTATATCTCTCAATTTTCCAGTTTGATTATGGGTCTTTCTTACCGACTTTTAGGCGTGATTCACGCTTTATTGATCTATTTCTTCGCAGGCCTTTCCGCGGCTTTCTCGCAAGGCACCACGTTTCTCATTGAAGAATACATGGTGCACGATGGCGTAAATGGTGTTGCGGAACTGGCGGGGCAAACGACCTACCGGTTTTACCTCCAGCTCAATGATCCGGATGATTTTGTATCGGCTATTTACGGGGGGAATCAAGCGCCACTTGAGTTGAGTTTGGACGCGCCGATGTTCAATTCCGTCTTTGCCACCGGCCCAACGGCTGGCGGAATCATTCCGTTGGTTGAGAGCTATTTCCCAGAAGTCGCCTACGACAGTTGGGTGACCATTGGATTGGAATACGCACCAAACGGGGGTGGAGAAGTGGACGTCTCTTCCTTGCAAAGCGATGCGCAGCCTTTCCTGCAGAATTTTGTAGCAGGGTCGCCTCTTGACGGCGAGGGTTTTGTGGTCGATGACGAGTTGGGCGGCGCGTGGTACTTGCTTGCTGGAGCATCTAACGGTTATGCCGGTGATGATTTGAAGGTCCTCGTAATGCAGGTGACAACAGCCGGTGTGCCCTCAGGCAAATTGAATGCTCAAGTCATCCCTGCTTCTGGAGATTCGGATGCTCTACAAGTACAACAAGGATTTGAAGGAACCGAAGTTTGGGACCTATTGCCACCTGTTGTTTTTCCCGGATGTACCGACCCCTTGGCATGTAACTATGACGCAGATGCAACTGAAGATGACGGTAGTTGTGAGTATGGGTGTGGTGGGTGCACGGACGTTTCGGCGTGTAACTACAATCCCAATGCTTTATATGATGATGGTTCGTGCGACTTCCTCGCTTGCGCAGGTTGTACCGATCTTGAGGCTTGTAATTTTGATGCTTGGGCAACGGCTGACGATGGCTCTTGTGAGTTCACTTCGTGCGCAGGATGCACGGATTTGGATGCCGATAACTACGATCCAACGGCTACCCTTGACGACGGCAATTGCATCTTCCTTGGGTGCCAGAATCCACTAGCGTGCAATTTCGATCCCACTGCCAACGAAGACGATGGTACCTGCGAATTTACCAGTTGCACCGGGTGCTTGGATCCTTTTGCGTGCAATTTCAATCCGGATGCTACGACGTCTGATGGGAGTTGCGACTTCGATTCTTGCGTTGGATGCACCCTGGAGGGCGCTTGCAACTACGATCCGACGTTCACCATTGCCGACGATGCGTCCTGCGTTTTTGCCGAGGCGTACTATTCCTGTGCGGGCGACTGCTTGGGTGATAACGACGGCGATGGCGTGTGCAATGAACTCGAAATTCCGGGATGTACCGATGCGCTGGCGCTCAACTTTCAATCGAGTGCAACGGATCAAGATGGTTCATGCACTTATCCTGCCGTTTGCAACGACGAATCGGCGTGTAACTATGTCCCATATGAAGCTTACTGCATTGAAATTGAAGCTTATGCTGAACACGATGGGGTGGTGGGTACCACGGACTTGGCAGGTTTTACCACGTACCGGATTTATGCTTTGTGCGGAAACGAGGACGATTTCGTGAGTGCTGTTGCGGGTGACGATGAATTCTCAACCTTCATTCACACGACGACTACCTTCTTCCAGCACGAAGCGGGCGGTGTATTGGGTGAGAGTTCGAATCCTCTGATATTCCCTTTTATTCCTGAAGCAGCGTACGATTCATGGGTAACCATTGGGTTGGATGAGGCGGCTGAAGGTACCAATGGTGAATCGGGGGTCAGCATTCTTGAAGGCCTCGAGCCATGGGTTGAACCGTTTGAAGCCGGTGGTTCGCTGAACATCGCGGATGCACTTGGCGGTGTATGGTACATCTTAAACGGCGCTGCCAATGGCATCGCGGGCGAGGATAAGCGGGTATTGCTCGGCCAGTTCACAACGGACGGAAACATGGACGGGCAGCTGTACATCCAGTTTTTTGAGAATGGAGACGGAATCAATGGCGGATTCAACAAATTGGTTGGGTTGCACGATGCGTGTGGCCAGCCGACGTACGATGTCTGTGAATACGCTCAAGAAAATTACGATTGTGACGGGATCTGTTTGGAGGATGCCGATGCGGATGGTGTATGTGATCCACTGGAGATCACGGGATGCACCGACATGGATGCGAACAATTTCGATCCGTTGGCGACGGATGACGACGGTACGTGCGATTATAACGTTGATCCGTGCATTGAGGACACCATCGCGCCGTACTTCACGTTTGTGCCGGCCGATTCCACCGTGCAGTGCGACCAACCCATGCCTACAGTGATGGCCATGGCAGAAGACGCGTGCGATGAATCGGTGCAGGTCATGTTCATCGACGGTCCCATCGAATTTGTATTCGATTGCCCACCGTATAACTACCTCTGCACGCGAACGTTCTACGCGACGGACGATGCAGGCAACACGGCTGAGGCCATCCAAATGATTACGGTGGCAGATACACTGGCTCCGGTGTTCTTGAATCAACCTGACGACGTGATTGAGGTAAACGAACAAGAGGGGGAGGAAATCCCCGAGCCGTTCGTAGCCATCCAAGATGCGTGCGATGGCAATGCGCAGTGGTCGTCAGAAGACATGCTCCTTGAAACGGTCGGTGATACAGCCACGTATGTGCGAACCTACACGGCCACGGATGCATGCGGGAATGCAGCGCATTTTGAACAGACCCTGGTTGTCATCGTGGCGACGGAGGGTTGCATGGATGCCTTGGCGTGCAACTACAGCCCCGAGGCCACCAACGACGATGGTTCGTGTGTTTACCCTGAGGACTATGTGGATTGTGCAGGGGAGTGCTTGAACGATGCGGATGCCGATGGCGTTTGTGACGAATTGGAAATGTCAGGATGCACGGCATCGAATGCTTGCAACTACGACCCCCTCGCGACCGACGAAGACGGAAGCTGCGACTTCTGTTCGTGCGCGAACGACGAAATCATTGCCTATGGCTTGGAGATTGACACGGTTGCTGTTCACGAGGAAGGAGACTTGGCGGGCATGACGACGTACCGATTCTATGTGACCACCGTAGCAGAAGATGACTTCGTCTCTGCAGTCTACGGCAACGACCTGGACACACTGACCCTGGCAGCTGATTCCGGTTGGTACCAGCATCCGTTTGGCTCGCACTTGGCCCAAAACAACGATCCAGCGTTTTTTGAAACGTTCCCGGAATTGGCCTACGACAGCTGGGTCACCATTGGCGTGGATGGTCCTACGGTTGCTGGGGAGAACCTTGTCAACGCCGTTGGAGCGCCAGGCGCTGAGGGCTGGGTAGCGGAATTTGAATCGGGTGAGGCGATTGTGATGGATGATGCAGTCGGCGGTTCGTGGTTCATTTTGAACGGAGGAGCGAATGGCATTGCCGGAGCTGAGATGCGTGTCTTGGTTGCTCAGGTAACAACGGCTGGGACCTTGGATGGCCAATTGAATGTCCAAGTGTTCGAAGGCGGAGACAACGATAACGCCTCGTTGCACACGTTTACGTTTGAAGGCACGGTGTGGACCAATGCCCCCGTGTTCCAAAATGCCTGCGGTTGCACGGATGTGGAAGCGTACAATTACGACGCTTCAGCTGAATACGAAGACGGCTCGTGCGTAGCCATTGCGTTGGGATGCACCGATGAAGTGGCCTGCAATTACGATCCGCAGGCCAACACCGACAGCGGCGATTGCACGTATGCTGTGCTTTATTACGATTGCGATGGCATATGCTTGAACGACGCCGATGGCGATGGGGTGTGTGATGAAATTGAAATAGGGGGGTGCACCGACCCAATGGCCTTGAACTACAGCGCTGAGGCGACGGATGACGATGGCTCGTGCATGTATTGTACCCTCAGTGCTTCGGTTGCCGTTGGTGATGTGAGTTGTGCGGGTGCCGATGACGGTTCGGTCACCGTACTTGCGTCGGGTGCTTTGCCGGATTCAAGTGCATTGGTGTACACGTTGCTCCCATTGGATATTCAACAGCCAGATTCCATTTTCACGGGTCTCTCCGGAGGCTTGTACGATGTGGTAGTGTCCGATGAAATGGGGTGTGTTGATACCCTGTCTTTTGAAATCTCAGAACCCGAGCCGCTGGTTGTGGTGGTGGACCAAGTTGTAGGGTCACCAGAAAACGAAGAAGCGGGAAGCATTCATGTTTCGGTAAGTGGCGGCAGCGAGCCGTATGCATTCGCGTGGACGGGGCTGGAAGGTGCATTCGCCTCCGACCAAGAAGACGTTGATGGATTGAATCCGGGAACCTACCAGGTTGAAGTGACTGATGCCAACGGATGCAGCATTCAACTGATTGATATTGTGGTGGAAACCATCGTAGGTGTCACAGAATTTGGTGACGAGTGGAGCATACTGGTTTATCCGAACCCCGCGGTGGATTGGGTGACTGTTGAGCTTCCTGTGGTAAATGCCGTATTGACCGTGGAATTGTACGATGCAACGGGGCGTTTGATTTGGCAACAAACAGCAGCCTCCAGCGGACTATCCCAGATGATTCCTGTCGGGAATTGTGCTGCAGGTCATTATGTGATCCGCGTTTCGGATGGAACTTTGGTGCGCAACGAAAAATTATTGGTCAACCCATAATCTGAAAGGTTGACAAAATTGAGAGAGAGTCGGGCGGCAACGTCCGACTTTTTCTATTTTGGAATTAAATTGCACTCCACACTAAACCTCCAAGAAGAATGAACCAACTGCTACGCGCAATGCTTGTGCCGGTCCTGTTTGGATTTTTTGCAACAGTATCAGCACAGGAATACACGTTAACCGTTGAGGAACACGCGACAGACATTGTGCCTGGCCTCACGACCTACCGGATGTACATCGACATGGTCAATGCGGATGATTTCCTGTCGTCCGTTTTCGGAGGAGACGATGCGCCCTTGTCCATATCGACTTCGAACAATTCATTTTTCAACAGTGAATTTGGTGGAACCACGGCCAGTGCAATCAATCCGGCGTTTCTCCCGTTTTTTCCTGATTTATCTGCTGACAGTTGGGTAACCATTGGCATCGATCAGACCGAAACGGGTGATGAGGTCGCCATTTCAACATTGGAGGACCCAGACCAGCCGTTCGTGGATTGTTTTGCGGCGGGCTCAGCGCTCGATGGACAAAACGTAGTGGTTGACTCTTCTGTTGGTGGTGCGTGGTTTGTTTTGAATGGCACACCAAACGGATTACCCGATGCAGACTTGCGCGTATTGTTTTTGCAGATGACAACAGCCGGTGAGATCTGCGGAACTATCAACGTTCAGGTTTTCTTCAATGGCAACGGCTTCACTAATGCGGAATTCACGTATGAATTCTGCGGTACAGGAACGTACAGTCCTTCTACCAATGATGGTGGTTGTACTGATGAAACGGCCTGCAACTATAATGCGGAGGCCACGGAGGATGACGGCTCGTGCACCTATGCCGAAACCTACTACGATTGCGACGACAACTGCTTGAATGATGCGGACGCTGATGGCATTTGCGATGAGTTAGAGGTTGCCGGTTGTACGGATGCATTCGCTTGTAACTACAACATGGACGCCACGGACGATGATGGATCTTGCGATTACCTCGCGTGCATAGGTTGCACGGATGCAGACGCCTGCAACTACGATCCCAATGCCTTGTATGAGGATGGTTCATGTGATTTCAGCTGCAATGCTGGATGTACGAACCCATCTGCTTGTAACTACGATCCAGACGTCCTGGAAGACGATGGTTCATGCGACTACACCTCATGTGTTGGATGCACCGATGAAGGGGCGTGCAATTACGACCCGCTTTTCACGGTGGACAATGGTTCATGTGATTACAGCTGCTTGGGCTGCACCGACGATGCGGCATGTAATTACGATGCCTCAGCTACAGGCGATGACGGATCTTGCACATACGCAGAAACCTACTACGACTGCGATGGTAACTGCCTAAACGACGCTGACAGTGATGGTGTTTGCGACGAATTGGAGGTTTCTGGATGCATGGATGAAGCTGCCTGTAATTACGACATGAATGCCACCGACGAAGACGGTTCATGCACCTATGCCGAAACGTACTACGACTGCGATGGGAATTGCTTGATGGACATGGACGGCGACGGCGTATGTGACGAATTGGAGGTAGAGGGGTGCACCGACGAAGCGGCATGCAACTACGATGTGGATGCAACCAACAACGACGGATCCTGTGATTTCCCAGCAGCTGGTTATGATTGCGATGGCAATTGCTTGGCCGATACCGATGGAGATGGCATCTGCGATCCATTTGAGATTGCCGGTTGCACGGACGAAATGGCCTGTAACTACGACGCCACAGCGACGGATGACGACGGAATGTGCGAGTACGCAGAAGAGTACTACGATTGCGACGGTAACTGCCTCAACGACGCCGACAGCGATGGTGTCTGCGACGAATTGGAGATTGCTGGCTGCACCGATGAAATGGCCTGCAACTACGACGCCGCAGCCACGGACGACGACGGTATGTGCGAGTATGCTGAGGAATACTACGATTGCGACGGCAACTGCCTCAACGACGCTGACGGTGATGGTGTCTGCGATGAATTGGAGGTTGCAGGTTGCACCGATCCTGATGCAGAGAACTATAACGAAGACGCAACGGATGACGATGGCAGCTGCTACTACTGTGATATTGAACTCATCGCTGATGCAACGGATGAAGTAGAAGGTGGTTCAAATGGCTCAATTAACATGATTGTTACTGGAGGTACTTTCCCGTTTGAATTCGCTTGGACGGGTCCGGACAACTTCACGAGTACCGAGCCAGCTCTGAATAACATTTCCGCAGGTACGTACATCCTGACGGTTACCGATGCAAACGGTTGCACGGAGACCATTGAAGTAATCGTCAACAACGTCACGGGCATTGCCGAGCTGCACGCTGTGGATTTCGAAGTATACCCAAACCCAACGAACGGAGCGTTCTGGATCAACGGCACAGGCTTAAATGGCAAGACTGTTGTGGAGCTGCTCGATGCCTCCGGTCGATTGATTAACCGCTTCGAGCGCACCCTGAATGGTCAACCCGTTCAGTTTGAGTTGAGCGGTGTAGAAACCGGATTCTACCACGTGGTGCTGCGTAATGGGCAGCAGCAGGGCACCAAGCGCTTGATGATCCACTAAGCATTGCAACTGGACCTCAATCAAAAAGGGCGCCTCTCAAGGGCGCCCTTTTTCGTGTCAATACGCAGGCGGGATTACTTTCCCTTGAATCGATTGATGGATTTCCGCGTAAAATCGCTGAGGACAAGACGGCCTGAAATTGCCGCTCGCTCGGGCAGCAGAGATTCCCAGTGGTCGGTCCCAGCCCAGAACACGCGCTTCAATTCCGCCATGGCTTCCGGGTTGGAAGCTGCCAGTCGTTTCGCCAACGCATCAATGGCTCCGTCCATGGACGCAGCGTCATCGAATACCTGTGCATAAAGTCCTTGTTCTTTCGCCCATTGGGCGTCGTACCAGGTTGCCGCGTCGATGGCCAGGGCGGTGAAAGCTGCGGTGCCCATCTTACGTTCAACGGCAGGACCAACGACGAAGGGACCGATGCCAATAGCGAGTTCGGATAGCTTGACGCTTGAGAAGGAGGTTGCTAGGGCGTAGTCGGCTGCAGCCGCGATGCCAACACCGCCACCTACTGTTTTGCCTTGCACCCGACAAATGATGAATTTTCGGCTCCGACGCATGGCCAGAATGACCTTGCCGAATCCACTAAAAAACGCGAGGCCCTCGTCTTCGTTTTGAATGGCGATCAGTTCGTCAAAACTTGCTCCCGCACAAAATGCGCGGTCTCCCCACGATTTGAGCACGATGACGTTGCAATCGGCGAGGCTCGAAGCTTCATCAATGGTCTGAGCCAATGCATTGAGCACGGCGCCTGGCAAGGAATTACTTGCGGGATGTCCGAACGCGATGGTGCCTACACCGTGGCTGTCGATGGTCAGTTCAACCCCGCCGCCTTTCAAGTCGGCGCTCATCTTACTTGCGATTAGCCAACGGCACGAAGCTGCGTGCTTTCGAGCCGGTGAATACCTGACGGGGGCGGCCTATCGGTTCTCGGTTTTCAACCATTTCCTTCCATTGCGCAATCCAGCCGGGCAAACGTCCCAAGGCAAACATCACCGTGAACATGTCCGTCGGAATGTTCAAGGCACGGTAGATGATGCCGGAGTAAAAGTCCACGTTCGGGTACAAGCCACGCTGGACGAAGTATTCGTCATTCAACGCCACTTGCTCCAATTGCTTTGCAATGTCCAAAACGGGATCGTCGATGCCGAGCTGTCCCAAGACTTCGTCCGCGGCCTTCTTGATGATGCGGGCACGGGGATCGAAGTTTTTGTAAACGCGGTGTCCGAAGCCCATGAGGCGGAACGAGTCGTTTTTGTCTTTGGCTTTGTCAATCCACTTCTGCAAGTCGCCGCCGTCTCCGCGGATGGCTTCAAGCATTTCGATTACCGCTTGGTTGGCACCTCCGTGAAGCGGGCCCCAAAGCGCGGCAATCCCGGCAGAGACGCTGCTGTACAAGTTGGCTTGGGAAGAGCCCACAACACGAACCGTCGACGTTGAGCAGTTTTGCTCGTGGTCAGCGTGCAGGATCAATAATTTGTTGATGGCGCTTTCGACGATGGGGTCAACCGTGTATTCTTCTGAGGGCAGCGCAAACATCATCTGGAGGAAGTTCCCGCAGTAGCTCAGCTTGTTTGACGGGTAGACCGTGGGATGGCCCATGTTGTGCTTGTACGCCTGTGCAGCGAGGGTAGGCAACTTGGCAATCAACCGGTGGATGGTCAATTCGATATCGACCACGGAGCGGTTGGGGTTCTGCGATTCCGGATAGAACGTGCTCAAGCTTGAAATCATTGAGCTGAGCATGCCCATCGGGTGTGCACCGGGAGGAAACGCTTCGAAGAACCGCTTCATGTTCTCGTGCACCAGGGTGTGGTGTGTGATGCCTTCTTGGAAGTACTTGAGTTGCTCCGCGTTCGGAAGGTCTCCGTAAATCAACAGGTATGCGACTTCAATAAATGAAGCGTTTTCGGCCAATTCTTCGATGGAGTAACCGCGGTACCGAAGGATTCCGTTTTCCCCGTCGAGGTAGGTGATGGCGCTTTGTGTGGACCCCGTGTTTTTGAATCCATAGTCCAACGTGATGTAACCCGTCTGCATGCGCAACTTCGATATATCGATGGCTTTTTCCTGTTCGGAACCTTCGATTATGGGAAATTCGTACGTTTCCCCATTCAGAATTAGTTGTGCTGTCTCACTCATAATGTGACGCGATTTGGGTTAAAAATTCTGGCAGTTCAGCGCCCACAGAGGACCTGCTTTCGGCTGCAAATATAAGCCACAGCAGATGGTTCTGCACGGCGGCAAATTCAACTACCTACTGGAAGCTGGGTGAGAAGGTGTCGCGGAATTTTTCCCACTGATCTTGCTGCACCCCAGGGGTGTACGCTTCAGCGAAGAAACGCAGGTACAATTCCAATTGCTGCGGTGACTTGTAACCGGGAATCGGTGTGATTACGGCAGCGTTTTCATCAAAGTAGACGAGCGTTGGGTAGGCATTCACGCCTAGTGCTCGGGAAAGTTGGTGGGTGCTGTTCCGTCCGCGAGCGTTCGGATGCCAACCGGGGTTCTCGAAAGTCCGGTCTTGGTACGCCACCGGGTCTGGTGATTCAGCGTCGAATTTGACTGCGTAGTAATTGGCATTGATGTACGAGATGACGTCAGCGTTGGTGAACGTGTTGCGCATCATCATTTTGCAGGGACCGCACCATTGCGTGTAGACGTCCATCATGATTTTGCGCGGTTCGTCTTGCTGCGCAACAACGGCCTCCTCGAGGGACATCCAATTGATGGACGTTTGCTGAGCCATCGCCGTCCAAGGCAAGGCAATCAGTGCAAAAATCACGAGAAGAGCAGGGGAAATGCGTCGGGCAGTCATCGGTGCGTTCAATTTTCTGCAATATCGCAAAAGAAAAGCGCCCGGAGGCGCTTTTCGAAAAGGTTGTGAAGTCGCGGCATCCGCGACGACGTTGATTTGCGGTTTTATCGAACCCCGTGCATCAGTTTGTTCAGGGGCTTGTTGCACACTGCGATGAGTACAGCAAAGGCCACCAGCACAAGTCCGATTGTTGAGAAGACGTCGGTGTATTGTGCGAGTCCTTCCGCAGGCATCAAAGCATCTCCGCCGCCACCATGGCCTCCGGTCAAGGAAGCGATGATGCCGCCGAGGTAGTTGGCCATGGCGAAGCTCAAGAACCAAGCCCCCATCGCTGTTCCGGCCATGCTTTTCGGAGAAAGTTTCGTTACCATCGACAGACCAATGGGCGAGAGGAACAGTTCTCCTGTGGTGTGCAGCATGTACAAGAACACCAACGTCAAAAGTGGAACCATCGCCTGCTCGTCTGCGAATTGCAATCCAACCAAGGTTACCAAGAAGCCGGCTCCCAACTGCAGGATGCCCAATGCGAATTTCATCGGAATGCTGGGATTCTTACCAATTTGATCCAACTTGACCCACATCACAGAGAAGATGGAGCCGAAGATGATGATGAAGGCCGGATTGAAGAATTGGGTCATCGACGCGGGCATCGTCCACCCCAAGATTTCTCGGCTGACGTTGCGGTCAGCGAAGAGCGTCAGCGACGTTCCAGCCTGCTCGAAGCACGCCCAGAACACCGTGTTGATGATCATGAAGATGATGAGGGCAATCATGCGGTCCCTCCACATGGCGCCTTCTTTGATCCCCGCTTGTACCAACGAAAATGCGATGTAGACAAACAGGCCCGTGAGCAAGTACGTCATCCACTCATTCTGGCTGATGAGGAAGTAACACAGGGGAATCAACGCGAGGGAACCAATGGAAATGGCTTGGTACATTTTCAATGGGCCAACGGGCTTCATGCCGTCCTCGGTGATGTCCAATCCGGCAGCAGCACTGTAGTTATCGCGGCCAATCCAGAAGATGGCCAGTCCGGCCAACATGCCGATACCGGCAAGACCGAAGCCATATTCAAATCCGTACGTTTCACCTACGAATGCGACGATGGTGGTTGCCATCAAAGCACCGATGTTGATGCCGATGTAGAAGATGGTAAAGCCTGAATCGCGGCGCGGATCGCCGTCTTCGTAGAGTTTACCTACGATGGTGGAGATGTTGGCTTTGAAGTAGCCGTTGCCAACGATGAGGGCGCCCATGCCCAGCAGCATAAAGGCTTCGTTGCCTCCAAATACCTCGGTGGCTCCAAGAATCAGGAATTCACCAATGGCCATCAGCACGGCGCCCAAGATGATGGCGTACCGATACCCGAGGTACTTATCCGCCATGCGGCCACCCAAAACGGGTGCAGCGTAGATCAGTGCAGTATAAGCGCCGTAGATGAGGCTGGCCTCAGCATCTCCCTTGAGCAGGGATTTGACCAGGAACAAGGTCAAGAGAACGCGCATTCCGTAGTAACAGAAGCGCTCCCACATTTCGGAGAAAAATAGGGTATATAGCCCTTTGGGATGGCCCGAAGGCACAGTGGTTGAATCAGTCATAGGGTTAGAATTTTCAGGTGAATCTAATGCATTAGAGGTTTTCGCGCACAAAGTCGAGCATCATGTTGAACAAATGAAGCCGTGTATTGCCTCCGTAGATGCCGTGATTGCGGTTGGGGTAAGCGAAAAAGTCGAAGTCTTTGCCTTCAGCCACGAGGGCGTCGACCATTTCCATGGAGTTTTGGAAATGTACGTTGTCGTCGGCCGAACCGTGCACCAGCAGCAAGGCGCCTTCGAGTTTATCGGCGTGGTTGACCGGACTGTTGTCGTCGTAGCCGCTGGCGTTTTCGGCCGGCGTCTGCATGAACCGCTCGGTGTAGATGGTGTCGTAGTACCGCCAATTCGTCACCGGCGCGACCGAAATACCGGCAGTGTAGACGTCGGCTCCTTTGGTCATGCACAGCAACGTCATGAATCCTCCGTATGACCATCCTTGAATGCCGATGCGTTCTGCGTCGACAAAGGATTGGGCCCCGAGGTACTCCCCGAAGTCGATGAAGTCCTCGGTCTCGAGCTTGCCCAATTCCTTATACGTGCTGTGCTCAAACACGCGGCCGCGCTTCGGGGTGCCGTGGGGGTCGACGCTGGCAACGATGTAGCCTTGTTGGGCGAGGAGTTGATGCCAGTAGTAGTTGGCACCGCCCCAACTGTCGGTTACGGTGTTCACGCCAGGTCCTCCGTAGATGGCGACGTAAACGGGGTAGGATTGGCTCGGGTCAAAACCGGGCGGCTTGATCATCCAAGCGTTGAGGTCGACGCCGGCATCGTTCGTGAAGGTGAAAAACTCCTTGGGCTGGAGGTTGTACTTCGCGAGGGTTGTGTTCAAATCGGCGTTGTCCTTCAACGCCCGAACGGTACGACCACTGCGGCCCTTCAACGTGTATACCGGTGGGGTGTTGGCCGTGTGGTGCGTGTGGATGTAGTAATCAAACGAGTTGGAATACGCAGCCCGGTGTGTTCCGGCCTGATCATGCAAAATGGACATATTGCCGTTCAGTCCGACACGCGCAAGGTGGGTTTGCGTGGCGCCTTTTTGAGAGCACGCGAAGTAAACCTGTTTGCGCTTCTCATCGAATCCCTGTACGGATAAGACATCCCAATTGCCTGAAGTCAATTGCACAGGCTCGAGGTCACGGTTCAGGAAAAACTGATAGAGGTGATTGAATTCGTTGCGCTTGCTGGTCATGATGAACGAATTGCCGTCCGGTAGAAACGTAATGTCGTCGGTGATGTCGATGTAGGTGTTGGCTTGTTCGGACCAAATTTTTCGGGTGATCAGCTGCTCCACCCCGCGGGTGCAGTTTCCCATATGGATGTTCAAGATGCTCTGGTGGCGGTTCATAGTGAACACGAGCAGTTGTTTGCTCGAAACGCCCCATTTAACACGGGGGATGTATTCCGTTTCCGGGTGCATCACCGTGCCTGTTTTTTTGCGTTCCAAATCAAATACCTTGACCTCGACCTTGGCATTTTCCTCGCCGGCCTTTGGGTATTTGAACTCATAGGGATCTGGGTACAACTCACCGTACATGGGCATGCCAAACTCGCGAACATTGCGCTCGTCGAAGCGCATGAAAGCGAGGTAGCGGCCATCGGGCGACCAGAACATGCCGTTGTCATCACCGAATTCTTCCTCGTATACCCAATCCGTCGCACCGTTGATGATGGCGTTGACTTCACCGTCGTCGGTGACCTGGGTTTCCTTCATGGTCGCCAGCTCGACGATGAACACATTGTTGTCTCGCATGAATGCAACGTGCGCTGCATTGGGTGAGAACGCTGCCAATCGCTGTCCACCTCGCTCGAAATCTGTCAAAGGGGTGCACGTTTGCGTCCCCATTTCATAGACGTGGAAATTGGCAGCAAACGAGTGCCGGTAAATGGGCTGCACATCGGTGGTCAGGAGGATGTGACGCTCATCTGCTGAAAACGAATACCCGCTGAATCCTTGCTCGGCACTGCCGAAAGCCCGAACGCTTGTGGCAATGGTATCAACGGCTTCACCTGTTTTGTACGCGTACTTGACTATGGCGCTCCCAGCATCGGTGCGCTCCAGGCTCGTGTAGTGCTTGCCGTCGTTCATCGAGCGGATGCCCCCCACGCGCTCTTCACGGAATTCTCCGCTGTACCAGATGAGCTCGTTGCTCAACAACTCATATGGGAAGTCTTGTGCACTCAATGGCGCCGCTGCGAACAGGACGAAGTAGCATCCCAATGCCCACGTGCGATGAAAAATGTGTTGCATGTCTTTTCGGTGGTTTCTTTTTGCGATGAGCAAGATAAGAAGTCCATCCCGCCGCAGGTTTATTCAGCGCACAGAGTTATGTTTGATGGCATGCCGGATTTGTGGAAAAAATCATTCCAAAAGGAATTTGAAGGGAAGCTGTGCTTTACGGATTCAGAGGAAATGCGGCGGAGAATGGCCTCAGACCATACGGAGGACCTTGTGTTCATGCCCGGAATGGTCGTCGAGCCATCTACTGCACACGAAGTCCAGCAAGTAATGAAATGGGCCCATGCGAATGACGTACCGGTGACGCCGGCCGGCGCAATGACGGGACTGAGTGGTGGTGCTCTTCCTGTGGAGGGCGGTATTTCCATGTCCACGCGGCGGCTCAACCGCATCGTAACCATCGACGAACGCAACCACCAAGTAGTGGTTGAACCGGGCGTCATTGTGCAAGAAATGCAAGAAGCGGTGCAGGCACGGGGGTTGTTTTACGCTGTGGATCCGGCGTCGCGCGGCAGTTGCACCATCGGCGGAAACCTCGCCGAGAACAGCGGTGGTCCTCGGGCAGTAAAATACGGTGTCACCAAGGATTGGGTGCTCAACCTGGAGGTCGTGCTGATGGACGGTTCGGTGATTGAAACTGGAGCCAACACCTTGAAAAACAGCACCGGCTACAATTTGACAGCATTGATGGTGGGCAGCGAAGGAACCCTCGGTGTCATTACACGTGCCACGCTCAAACTGCTGCCGTGGCCACGTTACACGGCCTTGATGCTGGTGCCTTTTGCTGATGCTCATTCCGCCTGCCGGGCGGTGGCTGAAATTTTTCAGCAGGGCAACCAACCTTCGGCCTTGGAGTTCATGGAGCGTTCGGCCATCGAATTGGCCGCGGAATACGCCGGCATGGCTCCGCCTGCCATGGACGCATCAACGCAAGCGCATTTGCTGATTGAGGTGGATGGGTTTGACCCGGCTGAATTGATGCCGCAATTGGAGCGGATTTATCCGGCGGTCAATGCGTGTGGTGCTGGTGAACCGTTGCTCGCTGAAGACGAAGCGGCCAAAAACCAATTGTGGAGGCTTCGACGTGTCGTGGGTGAAGCCGTCAAAGCGGCCAGTGTTTACAAAGAAGAAGATACAGTCGTGCCTCGGGGTACGTTGCCTGAACTGCTGGCTGCTGTCAAAGCGGTGGGAGCTAAACACGGATTTGAAAGCATCTGTTACGGCCATGCCGGGGACGGAAATCTGCATGTCAACATCCTGAAGCGCGGCGTTTCAGAGGCGGCATGGGAGGCGGAGTTGCCCGTAGCCATCCGATCAATTTTTGAAAAAGTGGTCGCCTTGGGCGGCACCATCAGTGGGGAGCACGGCATCGGGTGGGTGCAGCGTCCCTACATGGACCTGGCCTTCGGTTCGACCGAATTGCACCTCCAGCGTGCCATCAAAGCTCAGTTTGACCCCAAAGGATTGTTGAATCCTGGTAAGATATGGCCGATGGAGGTCTCAAAAATCTGAAGTACGTTTGCGGCACTATTCACGACGATTATGGCAGAGAATCTATTGAAAGGGAAAAAGGGCATCATTTTCGGTGCTTTGAACGACCAGTCCATTGCTTGGAAAACAGCGATTCAAGCGCACGCCCAGGGAGCTGAGTTGGTGTTGACCAATGCACCGGTGGCCATGCGCATGGGCGAAATTCACGAACTCGCAAAGCAAGTAGGTGGCGCCCCTGTGGTGCCGGCGGACGCGACGAGTGTCGAGGATTTGACCAACCTGTTCGAGCAGGCCATGGAACATTTCGGCGGCCAAGTGGACTTTGTGTTGCACTCCATTGGGATGAGCCCCAATGTCCGCAAGGGCAAGCACTACACCGATATCAACTACAATTGGCTTCAAACGACCCTCGATGTCTCAGCGATCAGTTTGCACAAGACCTTGGCGGTTGCCAAAAAGCTCGACGCAATTAGTCAGTGGGGTAGCGTCGTTGCATTGACCTATATCGCGGCACAGCGCATTTTCCCTGATTACGGAGATATGGCGGATGCCAAGAGCTTGCTGGAAAGTATCACCCGCAGCTTCGGCTACCACTACGGCGTTGAGAAAAAGGTCCGCATCAATACGGTGAGCCAGAGCCCAACGGTCACAACGGCCGGCAGCGGCGTCAAGGGATTTGACGAGTTCATCGCGTACAGCGAGTCCATGAGCCCATTGGGCAATGCGGACGGTGAGGCCTGTGCCGATTACTGCATTTCATTGTTCAGTGACCTCACGCGTTTTGTGACGATGCAAAATCTGTTCCACGACGGTGGCTTTTCCAACACCGGAGTTAGCCAAGAGGTCATTGGGAAATTCGGGCCGGACGCCTGAATTTATTGAGGTTTCGTGTAACCTGAAGGCTTCCTGCTGCGTAGGAACATGCGTGGACGCTACCCGACAATTTCCGGGGAGACTGTCCACAGATGAAGAACGGAATGGAAGTACTGAAATTTGGCGGCTCATCGCTGGTGTCTGCGGACGCCATGCAGCGCGTGCGTGATGTGCTGGTTGCACGTCGTGGTACCCAGCGCATCGTGGTGTGCTCGGCCATGGGAGGCGTGACCAATGCCCTGATTCAAATTGGGCTCAAAGCGGCTCAAGGCGATGCCGGCTACACGGATTTATTGGATGCGTTGATTGAAAGGCACCGCAAGACGTTGGACGATTTGGGGATGACGGCAGATGCGGACGTTCGCGCTGAATTGAATGGCAAATTCGACCGATTGCGCTCGTTCTGTGCCGGCATCTGTTTGCTGGAGGAATTAAGTGCGAAGAGCATGGACCAATTGGTTTCATTCGGCGAACGACTGGCGGTTCCGATGGTCCACGCGTGGTTGGACAAAGCGGGTTTGATTACGCGGCGCGTCGATGCACGCGATTGGATTGCCACGGATGACCAATTTGGCGCTGCCGAAGTGGATCGTGAGGCTTCATCCCATAACATTCGTGAGGGCGTGCAAGCAGATGATTCCTTTGAAGTACTCATCACGGAAGGGTTCATCGGAAAAACGGAAGCAGGAGACACCACAACCCTTGGACGCGGCGGTTCCGATTACACTGCCTCACTGATTGCAAGTGCAATTGATGCCGCATGTTTGGAAAAATCAACCGACGTGCCGGGCATGTTAACGGCCGACCCGCGCATGGTCCCCGAAGCTCAAGTCATTGCTGAAATGAGTTACGAGGAAGCGATGGAGTTGTGCCATTTTGGTGCCAAGGTGATTTACCACCCAACCATCGCACCGCTCCGGGAAAAGGGAATTCCCTTGATTGTCCGGAGCACCTTCAATTCTGAAACTCCTGGGACCCGCATTGTAGCCAGACCTGCAGAGGCAGTTACAGTCCGGGGCCTATCCAGCGTGGATGGAATTGCGCTGATGACGTTGGAAGGAGGATCATTGATCGGACGTCCTGGATTTTCGAGTCGCATCTTTTCTGCCTTGGCTCAAGCTGGAGTCAACGTTACGTTGATCACCCAAAGTTCGTCGGAGAACAGCTTGACTGTTGGCATCGCAGCTAGTGACCTCGATGCCGGTGTCGCCGCACTGCAACAGGATTTGGCCTCGGACATAACCCTCAATCGGATTGCGCCGATTCGGGTGGATGAGGCATTGAGCATTGTGGCGTTGGTGGGGAGTGGAATGGAACGGGCAATCGGTGTAAGCGGACGGGCGTTCAAAGCGCTCGCTGACGCAGAAGTGAACATCCGAGCCATCGCACAAGGAAGCACGGAGCGCAACATCAGCATTGTCGTTGATACGAGTGATGTGCCCGAGGCCTTGCGTGCCCTGCATCGCGCCTTCTTTGACCGGCCGATTGACCGGTGCATTCAGGTTTTTTGCGCTGGGGTTGGCCAAGTGGGCCGTGAATTCCTGGGGCAATGGATGAAAACCAAGTCAACATTCGAAGCGGAATTGGGAGGTGAAATCAAACTCGTCGGTTTGGCCAACAGTACGTCTTACGTAATGGATGCCAATGGCCTTGAACCCGACGCAAACGCCCTTCTCGATTCCGGCCGTGCACGTTCTGCATCTGACGCGACCGAGGTGCTTCACGCCTTTCATGCGCTCCCGGGCCGCCGGAAGATTTGGGTAGATAATTCCGCGGCAGATGCCGTGGCAGATGCCGGTATCGAAGCGTTGAAACTGGGCATGGGGTATGTCTGCTCCAATAAGATATCGGCGACCCGTTCGCTTGCGGATTGGAACGTACTGCAAGAAAGTGGCGCTCGGTTCAAGAACGAGACGAACGTCGGAGCTGCGCTTCCCATCCTTCACGGCCTGCGCTCCATGCTGGAAACCGGCGATCGCATCAAGCGCATCGAAGCGGTGCTCAGCGGCTCTGTCAATTACATCTTCAGCTCCATGGATGGCGGGCAAAACTTCAGCAATGCCGTTCGGTCTGCTGGACAGAAGGGATACACGGAGCCCGATGCCCGCATCGATTTGAGCGGGATGGACGTGGCTCGAAAGATCTTGATTTTGGCCCGCATGTGCGGAGCCGAGGTAACCATGGAGGACGTACAGGTGAAGGGCTTTCTGCCTGAGGCCGCTTTTGCAGGCGATCTCAACGGATTTGTGGCGCAGCTCGATGCACTCGGCACAGCAATGGATGCACAAGCCGCAGAGGCGACAGCAGCAGGAAAACGGCTGCGTTTTGTCGCTTCGTATAGTCCGGAAACTGGCTGCGAATGCGAGTTGATGGCCCTGAAGCCGTCCCATCCATTCTACGCACTCGAAGGCACGGATAATGCGGTTTCAATCCATTCGGAGCGTTACACCGATAAGCCCCTTGTCATCCAAGGCGCAGGTGCCGGTGGTGCCCTCACGGCCAGCGGTGTTTTATCCGATGTATACGCAGTCGCACGGTGGATGTTCACTCAAAACGAATCATTATCATGAAGGAGCGGGTAGAGGTATGGGCTCCGGCAACGGTTGCCAACATCAACGTGGGTTTTGATGCCTTGGGATGTGCGCTTTCTGCCCCCGGAGAACGGATGATCGTGCATCGAACGTCTGAACCCGGTGTTGTGCGCATACGGGCCATTCACGGCGCAGCGCTGGACATGCATCCCGAGCGTAATGTTGCCTCCATAGCGGCGAAGAGTTTGCTCCAATCCCTCGGCAATCCCTGTGGGTTGGAAATGGAAATTTTCAAGTCGATTCTGCCCGGGAGTGGCATCGGTTCCAGCGCCGCCAGCGCAGCGGCTGCGGTCGTGGGCGTGAACGAATTGCTCGACGCTGGTTTGCGCCCGGACGAATTGATTCCTTTCGCATTGGATGGCGAGTCCTTTGCCAGCGGCGCGCGGCATGCGGACAATGTAGCGCCTGCGTTGCTGGGTGGTTTGGTCATTTGCCCGCCTGAAGGTCCGCCCATCGCCATTCCGGCCCTCGAGGATTGGTCCATGGTCGTGCTTCATCCCCAGATTCCCATTAAAACAGCGGATGCACGCGCGGTTTTGCCTGGACAAGTGCCCTTGAAGGATGCAGCAGCACAAGCTGCATGGTTTGGAACCTTTGTGGCGGCGTGTCACCGGGGCGACGGCACTGCAGCGGCGTATGCGCTGGAAGATCTATTGGTAGGACCCCATCGTTCAAAACTGATTCCTCATTTCGATGAGGTACGCACCCTGGCCTTTGACTGCGGCGCGCGGGCCGGTGGCATTTCAGGAAGCGGGCCCTCGACGTTTTGGGTTGCCCTGGATTCAGCGGCGGCAGAGAACATCAAAGAGGCCCTGTCAGGGCTGATGCAGCGGCATGCGGTGCCCTTTTCGATTCACATTTCGGCCATTTCAGGCCGCGGAGCCCATTGCATTTCATGAATTATTTCAGCCTTACTTCGCCTTCCATACGACGCGATTTCGCCTCCGCATTGCGGGAGGGTTTGGCGCCAGATCGAGGGCTGTACGTACCCGAGCGCATTCCCCAGCTAGAGTGGTCCAGCCTTGTTGGGTGTGCCTTGCCTGAATTGGCCACCCGGATGCTCCTTCCTTACGTAGGGGAAGCCATAACGGAGTCCCGCTTTTTCGATTTGATGGAAGATGCGTTGGACTTTGAAATCCCCTTGGTTCAGGTGCATGAAAACGTGAGCCAACTGGAATTGTTTCACGGGCCGACAGCCGCATTCAAGGATGTCGGTGCCCGGGTGATGTCGCGCTTGCTCGGGGCAACGTCTACGGAGCGCTTGACGGTATTGGTGGCCACTTCGGGTGATACGGGTTCGGCTGTTGCTCAAGGGTTCTACAACGTTCCGGGGATTGACGTGGTCATTTTGTATCCCAGCGGACGCATTAGCCACATCCAAGAGCAGCAACTCACCACGGTCGGCGCGAATGTTCGGGCGGTCGAAGTCCAAGGGGCTTTTGACGATTGCCAGCGCTTGGTGAAGGAGGCGTTTTTGGACCGGGAAGTGCAGTCGAGCCGACCCTTGACCAGTGCCAACTCCATCAACATCGGTCGCTGGATCCCACAATCCATTTACTATGCCTGGGCGACAATGCAGGCCGGCGAACCCGTCGAGTTCATCGTGCCCAGCGGGAATTTTGGAAACATTGCCGCCGGGTTGTTGGCGCATCGCATGGGCATGCCGGCTACCGGATTTCATGCAGCTGTCAACGCCAACGATGTGATGGAGCGGTACATGAGCACGGGCGCGTACCACCCAAGTGAGTCGCAAGCGACCATTTCCAACGCCATGGATGTCGGTGATCCGAGCAACCGTCCGCGACTCGAGTGGTTGTATGGTTCCGATGTGAAGCGCATGCAGCGCGAATTTGAGGTGAGTTCGGTGTCGGAAGCATCCACACGCCAACGCATGCGTCAGCTATGGGAAGATGCGAACTTCTTGGCCTGTCCGCACACCGCCATTGGGTTTGAAGCGGCTTCCAAGGCTTCGTCGAGCGGGCATAAAGTCGTGTTGGCGACCGCACATGCCGCAAAATTTGGTGGGGTGGTGGAAGACGCGACCGGTCAATCCCCAACCATTCCGAACGCTTTGCTGGGCTGCTTGGATCAACCGAAGGAGAGTACAGTGATGCCGGCAAACTACGCCGCCTTCCGCTCGTATTTGCTCCAAGCTTAAAGGCTGGCCTTCAAGCACTGTGCCATGCGGTTGACGGCTTCTTCCTGCAACTCCGGAGCGAGCTGTGCAGGCGGTCCCCACGGGGTGGGGTTGACATCCACAACGTAGAGTTGGTTTGAATTTCGGTCGCGCAAGGCGTCGAATTCGGCATAATCGACGCGCATGCTACGGGCCAATCGGTCCATGCAGGCCTCTTCTTCAGGGGTGAACGGTGAAGCTGCAAGGAGATCAACCTGGCTCGTTTCGTTGGTGAAGCGGGAGTCGGATGCCTTGTATTTGATGTAGACCACCGGCAGCGAACCACGGATGTAGACGACCCGGTAATCAAAATGACGGCCATTGGGGTCCCGGTTGTCAATTTCACGCTGGTAGACCACATGTTCCTGTACTTCATTCGGTGCAATGGGCCCTTGAACCAATGCGCCATCGTGCTTGGCGTTTTCGTCGCTTTTTACGACCAGTGGCCCCTGATGAAGGGTGGGGTCAATGCCCATGCCGTATCCGAATGCAGCTTGGTGGTGATGTTCCAAGTTGCCTTTGCTGATGTCGTGACAGTGGGCATTCCACCAGGTTGATGCGTTGTTCATCGCTCCGGGGAGTCTTGCAATGGCTTTGTGCGTCGCATCTTGAAAATAGATGCCGAGCAGGGGTGCGGAACGCGGTTTGTTGGCGAGTTCCCAACCGAGGTTGCGCGTCATTTTATGCAACGCCGTGCGCCGTGAGGGCATATCCGGCCAAACCAAAACGACCGGGGGCTGCTGGCCTTGACGAATGCATTGCGATAGCCACCACCATCCGTGTCGGCATTGCTTCCACACGCGTTCCAGAAAGGGCAGGGATGAGGGATAGTTTGCCCACATGGCTTAATCCGATGGAAGTGGTTTCCACTTTTTGATTTCCGTCGCTCGTCCGCAGCGCTGCAGCAAGAAGTCCCGTTCCCATTTTAACCCACGCGCCGGGCTGTATTCCCGAGCGTAGAAGATGATTTGCAGGTGCAGGTCATTCCAACGCTCTCGAGGGAAGAGGCGTTTGGCGTCTCGTTCCGTTTGCTCCACGTTTTTTCCGTTGGAAAGCCCCCAGCGGTACATCAGGCGGTGGATGTGGGTATCCACAGGGAAGGATGGAACCCCAAATGCTTGAGACATGACAACCGACGCCGTTTTGTGGCCAACCCCCGGAAGGTCTTCAAGGGCTTCAAAATCGACCGGCACTTCACCGGCGTGGCGTTCGAGCAAAATCTCGCTCAGCCGGTAGATGTTCTTTGATTTGGCAGGGGAAAGTCCGCATGGACGGATGATGGCCTTGATTTGATCCACGCTCAATTGAACCATTTGCTGTGGGGTGCACGCGAGGTCAAACAGCTCCGGGGTCACTTGGTTGACGCGCTCGTCGGTGCACTGGGCCGACAACAGGACGGCGATGAGCAGCGTATAGGGGTCGGTGTGATCCAACGGCACGGGCGGCTTGGGGTACAGCCGTTGAAGTTCATCCATGATGTAAGCGACCTTCTCTGCTTTATTCATGGGAATGAGGTAGGATGGGGCGTGTCGGATCTTCGGAAGTGAGCCACAGTCGAAGCGACGCGTCGGCACGGTTTAAGGTGAACTCGTTGACTTGGTCCTCGAATAATTCAAAAAACCCGCCGCTGCTCGCATACCGGGCGTGATCGGTTGTGGTGGGTTCGGATTCGAGGTAAATGAAGGTGATGTCGTAATCGATTTCTTTTCCCACGAAAAGCCATTCAAGGGCTTGTCCTGCCGAATCCGTCAGTAGCCAGTTGGTGGTGGCGTAGGCCGCGATGGCGTCATCCGCTTGTGGATGCTCCCGTTCGTCCCCTAACCGCCACACCGCGGGTTCGGATTGTCCTTGGCCCAACGCCGCTTCGAGGTCGTCGGTGAAGACGCGTAAAATGCCTTGCCACGTTCCTGTTTCCGCATTCCACTGCAGTCCGAAGCGGCTGTAGTGGAAATCGTGGGCGACCGCATCACCGGTGGCCCTTACGCACAGCGTGGCGGACAAAATAAATCCAACAAACATGGCCAGTCGTTGCATGGAACAAAATTAGGACGTGGTAACTTGCGAAGCATGAGGGAAGGCATAAACTTGTTGGAATCCGCTTCGCCGGTCATGGTCTCTGAAATGGCACGTCAGTGCTGGGAAGACATGCAGCCGGGTCAATCCATCGTCATTGTGGCGCACCGTTCCCCCGATGGTGACGCCGTGGGTGCCGCGTTGGGATTGCACCACCACCTCAAGGCAATGGGGATTGCGACAAATGTTGTGCTCCCGGACCGTTTTCCGGCTTTTTTGGATTGGATGCCCGGGGCAGACGGCATTTGCTTTTACGAGGAAGAAACGGCTGCCGCAGCGCAGTTGCTGGATGCGGCCGACATCATATGGTGCCTGGACTTCAATGGGCTGGATCGCGTGGGAAAGATGGAAGATGCCCTGCGCAACGCTCGAGGTCAGAAATGGGTCGTTGACCACCACCAGATGCCGGATGCCTTCGCCGACCGTTTGCTGTCAGACCCTGCGTGCGGCTCAACGTGTGAGCTGTTGGTTGATTTGATTGCTGGATGGGGCCAATCCGATTTCTTGTCGAACGAGGCCATGGCCTGTTTGTATGTCGGAATCATGACCGATACCGGGTCATTTCGGTTTCCTTCCGTGACAGCACATACGCATGCAGTTTTGGCTCATTTCCTTTCCCGAGGATTGGGCCATGCGGCCATTCATCAAAACACGTTTGACGAGCAATCGTTAAACCGGGTTCAACTGCAGGGATTCGCCATGAGTGAACGGCTGCATGTGTTCAGTGAATATGGCCTCGCGGTGGTTGCCATCGAACGCGGAGATTTGGACCGGTTCCACTATGAGTCGGGGGATACCGAGGGACTGGTGAATAAGGTGCTCGGTCTGGCCGGTGTGCGCGTGGCAATCATGGCACGTGAAGCAGAACCCGGGTTGATTAAGTTGAGTTTGCGGTCTGTCGGAGATTTCAGTGTTCGCGACTTAGCGGCGGCTGAATTTGATGGAGGAGGACACAAGAACGCTGCCGGTGGCATCGTCAAAGGAAAGACCATCCCTGAATTCATTGCGTTTGTCAACACCCGCCTGTCGGATTGGATTGATGTGAGCTGAACATGGGGAAAACGCTTACTATCCTTATCGGGTGCGCTGCGTTGATGGCATGTGCAGGCTGCGGCCATGATCGCACACCTGAGCCAGTAAAAGAGGTGGTTACGAGGGAGGACCTGTTGGCTTTCAACCAAGAAAAAGCGGTCCGCGAACGGCTGTTCATCGATTCCCTCGTGGCTTCCATGCACAGCCCCGTGATGCCGCATTTTGCAGAGACCGCGACCGGTTTGCGGGTTTGGTCTTCTGACCGGTTTGAACAACCTGGAGCACCACTCGCACTCGGCGATACGGTTCAGTGGGTCGGGGAGTTGATGTTGACGGATTCCACCGTTTTGTCTACGTGGACGGAGGAAGAACCCTTGCGCTTTCTTTGGAACCGGAGCGACTGGCCCGCGGGTTTTCACGAGTTGGCCGCTTTATTGGCAGATGGTCAGCGCGCTGCGTGCCTCGTGCCGTCTCACAGGGCTTGGGGGCTGACCGGTTATCCGCCGCTGGTTCCTCAGGAAGCGGTGCTTTTGCTGAACATTCGGCAACAAATGCCTGGCTCAGGCCAGGTTGGATTGGAGGTCTGTTACACGTACCGCCACGTGTGGAATGCCCTTTTGGATGGCATGGAAGAAGGGGTTTGGCCCGGTGATGCGGATTGGATTCAATCACCCGGGTTGGCCGCTTCACCGTGCATGGCTTGGTACGAAACGGACGACGGTTTTGAATTTGATGAACCTGCCGAGCATGTCAGCGTGGAAATGCGCACGTTTCGCTTGACCATTGACACGGATGTGCCTGAGGATTTGGGTGCTTCATCGTGGGATTTTGACCCTTCGGATGGCGGCCAATTGCTTCCCGTACTGGCGGACCTACAGCGGCTGTATCCGTTGAAGCGCAAATGGGCGTGTTGGTGCCCTGCGGATGTGGTAATCGACGAGCCGGGCATGCGTGCCCTCGGGGTTACCACGTCCGATGTATTGGGCTTTCAATGGGAATTCCAGGCAGTGGATGTCCCGCTCAGTGTCCAATGAGAAATAGGCATGGACGTTTGTCCAGATCTGGTGCGCTTTGTCGCTTCCAATCCGAAACGGCGAACGAGCCGATCCATTCGGTCTCGAGTGTAAGGTCCACTGCCACGCAAAGTTGTTGGTCTCCGGGGAGGTTGTTCAAGCATTCTTTGAAGGCCTGGTCGTTGCGGTAAGGCGGTTCCATGAAGATTTGCGTTTCCTTGCGTCGAGACAACCCTTCTTT
>PKEB01000004.1 GCA_002863125.1 Flavobacteriales bacterium | reverse complement strand
CCGGACATCCTCGAGTTGATTGGATACAACTTGCGCCAGGAAGGGTACGACGTGTTCACCGCGGAAAACGGCAAGCAGGGCATTGACATGGCGCGCAGCGTCAATCCCGACCTCATCATCCTCGATGTGATGATGCCGGAAATGGATGGCATGGAAGTCTGCAATATCATCCGTTCGGACGCCAAGCTCTCCCACACAACCATCGCCTTCCTCACGGCACGCGGCGAGGATTACAGTCAGGTAGCCGGCTTTGATGCCGGAGGAGACGATTACATCACCAAGCCGGTTAAACCCAAGGTGCTGGTAAGTCGCGTGAAAGCCCTCTTGCGTCGCTCCAGTTCCAACAAGGCCGTCCTGCCAGATGAGCGGTTCGGCGTCGCCATTAACCTGGATCGGTTCACCGTTTTGCAGGAAGGAAAAGAGCTCACTTTGCCCAAAAAGGAATTTGAATTGCTCAACCTGCTCTGGTCAGAACCAGGCAAGGTTTTCACCCGAGAGGCCATCCTGTCAGCGGTCTGGGGCCATGACGTCGTTGTGGGCGACCGCACCATCGATGTGCACATTCGAAAGCTCCGAAGCAAACTCGGAGATGGCCTGTTCACCACGGTAAAGGGTGTCGGGTATAAATTTGGCAAGTGAGCCCAGATTCCACCCCAAGAGAACTGGCGAAAAAAACCTCGCCACTGCTCGCCGTTTTAGCGGGCATCGCGACACTCCTGCTGCTGCGGGCGTTGAACGCCATGCACCTGTGGGCATTGGCCATTCTCGCTGCGTTGCTCACCGAAACAGCCAGCACGCTCATCATTGAATGGTCGGTCGAAAAACTCCTCCAACGGCGCGTAAAGGACCTGTCTGACGCCATTTCCCAAGGCTCCAACGCGGAAGAAGTGCGGCTCGAGCAGCAATCGCTGGATGACCTCCTGACGTGGGCCAACAACCAGCTCGCCGACATCAAGTCGCTCAAAGCGAAAGACTCGTTCCGGAAGGAATTCATCGGCAACCTCGCCCACGAACTCAAGACACCCCTCTTCAACATCCAGGGGTTCATCTTGACCCTCATAGAGTCCGATCTCAAGGATGAAGCATTGGTCCGACGGTTCCTTCAGAAGGCCGACAACAACGTCAGCCGCATGACCGAGTTGATCGAAGACCTCGACACCATCACCAAGTTGGAGTCGGACAGCCTTGCCCTCACCCTCGCGCCGTGCAACATCATTGATACGTGCAAAGAGGCCATCGACGGGGTTGAGTCCAAGGCCCTGAAAATGGGCATCAACGTTCGGCTCGAATTGCCCGACCCCGAGATGGAGAGCCTTCACGTCTTATGTGGTCCTGTTCAGATTCGCCAAGTCCTCACCAACCTGCTCGTCAACTCCATCCACTACGGTGTGGAAGGCGGTGAAAGCACCTTGCGCCTCAAAGCCAAAGGCGAAACCGTTCGCATCACGGTCGAAGACAACGGCATTGGCATCTCCAAAGAGGACCTCAACCGCATTTACGAACGCTTCTACCGCGTGGACAAAAGCCGCTCCCGCCATGCCGGAGGCTCCGGACTGGGGCTGGCAATCGTCAAGCACATCATCGAAGCGCATGGCCAGTCCATTCAGGTGCAGTCCGCATTGAACAAGGGAACGGCCTTTTCGTTTGAACTTGTGAACCTCGATGCCGAGGCTGAAAAGCGGAACATCCAGCTTGACGCGCCTGACTTGGGCTAATGCCCGCTGCGAAATTCTGCCTGCAGCATGCCCGTTCCGGCGGCATTTACAAAGGGATTCGCTGCCTTTTCTGCCCCAATCGTGGTCGACGGCCCGTGCCCAGGCCACACCTCAAACCCATCCGGCAACGTAAACAGCTGCTCTTCGATGCTGGTGACCAAATCCGGTGCATGGCTGCCAGGCAGGTCCGTCCGACCGATGCTCCTTTGAAACAATACGTCGCCACCGATGACCCATTGACCCGGCGCGTACACCAAAACCACGTGGCCCGGCGCATGGCCCGGCGTGAAGCGAACCTCCAGTTCCGCCTCTCCGCAACGGATGGGCTCGTCGGTGCTCAAATCGGCACCCAGTGGCGGCAACGGATCCATGGGGACGCCATACACCGCCGCTGACCGTGGCGCTTGTTCGTACGTCGCCCGATCCAGGGGATGCAAACGCGGCTTCAACCCCCACGTATCGTAGACCCAACCCGCGCCCAGGACGTGGTCCAAATGGGCATGCGTAAGCACGCATTGCACCGGCTTCAGCGACCGCTCCGCGCAAAAATTTGCAAACGTTTCACGCTCGGTCGCATGGCTCATTCCCGGGTCAACCACCGTCGCCTCTCCGTTTCCGTGGTCAATGAGGTAGGTCTGCTCCGAAAACGGATTGAAGGTGAAGGTGTGGAGTTCTATCATCTCGGTGTAACTTCGAATGGAATGCTGCGGCAAAGCTATTTCATACGGTTCATTTCCTCGGCGCTTATGGCCGTTGCGGCCTCGCTTGCCTTGGGCCAGTTTTACGACGGGTCCAACATGGAGTTTGGCAAAAACCGGGTGCAGCACCGCACGTTTGAATGGCAATACCTGCCTACGGCACGTGCGGAGGTGTATTACTACCAGGGAGGAAAGGCGTATGCCAACCGCATCACCTCGGAAATCACACATTGGATCGAAGAAGTTGAAGACAGGTACGACCGCAGCATTGAAGGCACCGTCCAAGTGCTGGTCTACAACAAACAAGCTGAATTTCGCCAGTCCAACATTGGCAGTGGACATCAGAATGCCCAGAACATCGGTGGGACCGCGACCCTCGTGGGTTCCAAGCTTTTCGTGTATGCAGATGGAATGTGGGAACACACCGAAGAGGATGTCAAGCGCAGCCTATCGAGCCTGATCTTCAACCAAATCTTATACGGCGGAAATTGGCAAGAGGCACTGCGGTCCTCCACCACCGGCATCTCGTTTCCGGAGTGGTTTACGGCGGGCCTGCACAGTTTCGTCGCCCAGCAGTGGTCATCGGAAGCCGCACTGCACGTATGGGACGCCGCTCGCTGCGGGAAGCTACTCCATGCGCACCGTTCCACAGGTGAAGAGGCCCGCTGGGTCGGCCATGGGGTGTGGAAGTACATCGCCGACGTGTTCGGTGAAACCGTCATCGCCAATGCTTTGTACATGGTCCGGGTTTCGAGCAACCTCGAGAAAGGCCTTCAGTATGCCACCGGCATGCACTTGGCTTTGTTGTTGGAAGAGGCGAACCGCTACCACCTCGACGCTGCCGGGCCCGCCGAAGAATTTCCGTCGCTAGCGACGCGAAAAGACCGGCGAAAGGCCCGCCACAACACCGGTTTGCTCCACCTGCCCATCCAACCCAACGTGGATTACCGAGCGCTCACGGTACACCCAGATGGCAACCGGTACGCCTGGGCACGGGACGAAAGAGGGCAGCTGGAAGTGTGGGTGGGAGACCGCTCCACCGGTGAAGTGCGGCGGGTAGGGCGCCACGGCCACAAGATTGACCGCATCCAAGACCGCACTGTGCCTGCCATGGCTTGGCATCCGAACGGCAACGTCCTGACCTACGCCCTCGAACAGGGCTCAAGGAATTTGATCTACTCCGTGGATTTGACCTCGTTTGAGTCGGTCGAAAAAGAAGTCTTTCGCATCGATAAAATCCTGTCCATGGCCTATGCCCCGGACGGGATGTCCATGATTTGGAGCGGAGTCAAGGACGGACAATCCGATCTCTACCAATACCAAATCCTCGGGAACAACCACACCGCGTTGTGGAGCGATCCGTACGACGATTTGAACCCGGTTTTTAGTGCGGACGGCAACACCATCTGGTTCGCTTCCAATCGACCCGGTGTGAGCCTCAAACGCGAGTTCGTATTGGGAGAACCCATGAATCCCAACCACGACCTGTTCGCTTTGCAGTGGGCGGAGGACGTGCCCCAACTCATCCATTGGGTGGAAACACCGGAACGGGACGAGCGCTTCCCCCAAGTCCAGTCCGAGGAGTACTTGACCTTCCTCGTTGAACTGGAAAATGGTTCACAAGAACGGTGGACTTCCTGGAGGGATAGCGCTGTGGCGTACATCGACACCACCATCCACTACCGGTGGTTTACCCAGCAGCGATTGGCCGCAACATTGGACCAGCCCGTATCGCATTTTCAGTGGATCCCCGCTCGAAACTGCGCCGGATTCGCTCACCTTGTCGCCGGACATCCATTCTGGGTGGAAACGAGTGAGAACAAGGAGGATTGGCAAGACATCGAGCCCGGCGGTGCAACCGGCGTAAAGGCATCGGATGTTCAGCTCGATTGGGATTGGACTCCGGGACCGACTGAAGCCGATTTTCGCGATTACACTTTTGGTCCGTGGTCGAGCGGTGACAAGGAACAAGTAGAACCCTCCGCAGAAACGGAAAGCACCGAATGCCTCGCAGAAGAATGGGTGCCGTTCAACTTGCCCAAACCCCGCAATTACCGACTGAATTACGCCATTGAGTCCATCACAGGTCAATTGGATAACTCGTTCGGGTCCACGTTCTATCAAGCCTACAACGGCAACATCGCCGTGCAGCCAGGCCTCGGTGGGCTGTCCCAAATCTCCATCGCCGACTTGTTCGAAAACCGACGGTTTACCGCGGGATTCCGTTTGGCCGGCTCCCTTGAAAACAGCCGGTACCTGTTCGCATACTCCAACCTCACCGGAAGGTGGGACAAAACATGGATGATCGAACGGCAAGGGGTCACGCAAGGCATCGAAAACAACCAAACCTACGTACGCACCCACATCCACCTGCTCCGCCGCCAGTGGAAGTACGCACTCGATGAGGTGCGCAGCATTCGGCTGCAGGGGGTCTACCGACTGGACCGCAATACCCCGCTGTCAACCGACGCGTTCAATTTGACCAAACCCACCCAATTCGCTGGGCAAGCCGGTGCATTGGTCGCTTACGTCTTCGACAACACCCGCGAGCGGATGATGAATATCCCCGAGGGCACACGCTACCGCATCTGGGCGGAGTACTACATCAACCCCAACGAATCGGAGGCTACATTCGGCACCGTAGGGTTCGATGTGCGCACGTACAAACCGCTGTGGCGCAACGTTATTTGGGCGAATCGGCTGGCCGCAGATTGGTCCATCGGCGCGCAACGGCTCTTGCACATGGTGGGCGGCATCGACAACACCTTGTCCCTGATCGCCAATGCGCAGTCGCCGATTGATCCGAGCATCAATTACGCGTACCAAACCCGCCTCGCACCCCTTCGCGGCTTCAACGCCAACGCGCGAAACGGATCGCACATGGCGCTTTTCAATAGCGAGTTGCGCATCCCACTCTGGAGCACACTCAGCTCGCGACCAGTCGACACCGAATTGCTGCAGACCCTGCAATGTGTCGGGTTCTTCGACGTGGGTTCAGCTTGGAATGGCAAGCACCCTTACGACAACGACAACACCTTCAACCAAGTGACGATCACGCAAAACCCCATCACGGTCACCATTGACAACAACCGTGAGCCAGTGATCTGGGGCACGGGCTTCGGATTCCGAGGCAAGGTATTGGGGTACTGGCTGCGTGCCGATTGGAGCTGGGGCGTCGACGACGGACGTTGGCAAGACCGTGTTTTCAACCTCAGCCTTGAACTCGATTTTTAATCCATGGACATGCAAAACCTCCTTTTGCTGCTCTGAATCGGACTGCTCGCCGGCATCGCCAGCGGCTTTGTGGGCATTGGCGGCGGCATGATCATCGTCCCAGCCTTGGTCTTCGGATTGGGGCTCAACCAGCACATGGCGCAGGGCACCTCCCTCGCAATGATGATTCCGCCCATCGGCATCCTCGCGGTAATGAGCTATTACAAAGCCGGGCAGATTCAGTTGGAGTATGCGGGCATCCTCGCGTTGACCTTTGTTTTGGGTGCTTGGATGGGAAGCAAATGGGCCCTGCGCATCAATCCGTCTGTTGTTCGGTTGATCTTTGGGTTGTTTATGCTCTTCGCGGCAGGGCGGTTGATTCTTCGGTCTTGGAACGACCTGAATCCGTAGCGCGGTTAGTTGGCGTACTCGCTCAGGAATTTGATGCGGGCCATCCGCAATTCCTCCTCGCTGTAGACGTCGGTCCATTCGGAAATTAACTCCTCGGATCCTTCGTCTTCGCTCTCCTTCAAGAAATCAAACAGCTCCTCCAAGCTCTCTTCGTCCAACGTCTTGTTGATGACATAATCCAAATTGACCTTGGTGCCTGCCGAGACAATGTTTTCAATCTCATTGAGCACGTCTTCCAACTTCAAATTCAGGTCCCGGGCGATGTCAGCAAGGTCAATCTGGCGGTCGATGCGCTGAATGATGTGCACCTTGGATGAAGAACGGGCGCTGGTGGAACGCACCAAGAGGTCCTCAGCTCGTTCAATGCCTTCTTCTTTCACATAATCGGCAATCAGCTTCAGGAATGGTGTGCCATATTTCTTGGCCTTTCCAGAACCCACCCCGGTGATGCGCAAAAGCTCATCTTCATTCAGCGGATAGTGAATGGCCATCTCGTCCAGGCTGACATCCTGGAAAATCACGTACGGCGGGAGGGATTCTTCATCTGCAACCTCCTTGCGCAACGCCTTGAGCATGTCGCGCAATTTCACGTCGGCGGCTCCGCCTTGGCTCGAACGCGTCTGGCTCATGCTGTCCATGGCGTCGACATCGGAGTAATCCCGCTCTTCAGCCACCATCACCGGGCGGGGCTGGGTCAAGAATTCCATGCCGTGGTCGGTGATCTTCAATACGCCGAACGTTTCCACCTCCTTGCGCAACAACCCGAGCACGAGCATTTGCCGGATGATGCCATTCCAATGCTTTTCGTCGTGCTCCTCGCCCCGTTTCCAGAACGGACTCGTGGTGCCTTTGTAGTCTTGAATTTCGCGGTTTTCTTGGCCGCAGAGCATGCCCGTGTAGAACGGAGCTCGGAAAGTCTGTTTGTGCTCTAGGATTGCACTCAAAATGAGGTGCACCTCTTCTTGGCCGTCCCGTAGCTTGGGCGGATTGGCCATGTTGTCGCAGTTCTGTGCGCCCGGGCCATTGACTTCATCGAAGGCCTCACCGAAGTAGTGCAAGAGGAACTTTCGACGGCTCATCGACGTCTCAGCATAGGCCATCACTTCCTGCAGGAGTTGGGCCCCAATCTCTTGTTCAGCCAGCGGCTTCCCCTGAAGGAATTTCTCCAATTTCTCAATGTCCCGGTGGCTGTAGAACGCGATGCAATGGCCTTCACCACCGTCCCGTCCGGCGCGGCCCGTCTCTTGGTAATAGCTCTCCAAGGACTTTGGCATGTCGTAGTGAATGACATACCGGACGTCCGGCTTATCGATGCCCATGCCGAATGCGATGGTCGCCACGATGACGTCCACGTCTTGCATCAAGAATTGATCTTGGATGCGACTTCGCTGGCTTGCGTCCATGCCCGCATGGTATCCCAAAGCCTTGATGCCGTTGACGCGCAAGACCTCCGCAATTTCTTCCACCTTTTTGCGGCTCAAGCAGTAGACGATGCCGCTCTTGCCAACATTGGTCTTGGCATGGCGCACAATTTGCTTCAGCGCGTCCTTTTTCGGACGGACTTCGTAAAACAGGTTTTCACGGTTAAACGACGCCTTGAAGAGTCGGGCGTCCTTCATGCCGAGGTTCTTCTGGATGTCCGCTTGAACTTTCGGCGTCGCTGTAGCGGTAAGGGCGATGATGGGTACCTCGGCAATTTGATTGACGATCGTACGGATGCGCCGGTATTCAGGGCGGAAGTCGTGCCCCCATTCGGAAATGCAGTGGGCTTCATCCACCGCAACAAAGCTGATGCGCACGCTGCGCAGGAAATTGATGTTGTCCTCCTTGGTGAGGCTCTCCGGGGCGACGTACAGCAACTTGGTCAAACCAGTACTGACGTCCTCACGAACTTGAGCCGCTTCAGCTTTGGACAAACTGGAATTCAGGAAGTGCGCAATGGAGTCCCCCTCGTGGTGGCCGCGTATAGCGTCCACTTGGTTTTTCATTAGTGCAATGAGCGGAGAGACGACGATGGCCGTTCCTTCCATCATCAACGCCGGCAACTGATAGCACATGGACTTTCCGCCTCCTGTGGGCATGATGACAAAGGCATCATTTCCATCCAGGACGCTTTGCACCACTTGCTCCTGCTCTCCTTTGAATTCGTCGAATCCAAAAAAATGCTTGAGCGCCTTCGCGGGCGTCAGTTCTAGTATACTCATCAATCAGACGTTTGGTTCCGACCTAAGCCGGGCGAAAAGCGTAGCTTTGCGCTAACTAAAGATACGGTGTTTCGTCGCTCGCTCGACGTCGATTCCATGAACGAGAAGCGAAAATCCACGGTTTTATTTTTGGCATGTTATGAATTGGATAGAACGGGCAACCCGAACCCTTGAACTCGAGAGCCAAGCCATCGCACAATTGGTGGGGCAACTCGATGGTGCCTTCGAGGCCGTTGGGCAGCTCATCTTGGACCGCCCCGGGCGGGTCATCATGACCGGGATTGGCAAAAGCGCCATCATTGCCCAGAAATTGGTGGCAACGTTCAATTCCACCGGAACTCCTGCCGTTTTCATGCACGCCGCTGACGCCATTCACGGAGACCTCGGTTTGGTCCAAAGCGATGATGTCGTACTGTGCATCTCCAAAAGCGGTAACTCGCCCGAAATCAAAGCCCTCACCCCCCTCATCAAGAGCCGCAGCATCCCATTGATTGGAATGGTCGGAAATCGATCGTCTCACCTCGCGCAGCAAGCGGATTACATCTTGGACACCACCGTATCCAAGGAGGCGTGCCCTTTGGACTTGGCCCCAACCTCCAGCACGGCAGCTCAGATGGCCATGGGCGACGCGCTTGCCACGTGCTTGATGGATGCGCGGGGATTCAAGGCGGAAGACTTTGCTGAGATGCACCCCGGCGGAGCGTTGGGCAAGCGCTTGTACACCCGCATTGGCGATGTGCTCGATCCGGTCCGCACGCCGCAGGTAAGTCCGGATTCGACATTGGCCGAAGTGGTCCTTCAGATGAGCCAAGGACGGTGCGGTGCCACAGCCGTGCTGGACTCCGATCGAATTGTCGGCATCATCACCGATGGCGACTTGCGGCGGCATCTCGAGGCCCCTCAGCAGGCCAACACCACGGCTTCGACCCTCATGTCATCGGCGCCGAAAACGCTGGAATCTGAACACCTTGCTGTGCACGCATTGCACATTCTTGAGCAGCATGCGATTTCGCAGATTATCGTGACCAAAGACGGCGCGTATGCGGGGATGGTTCACCTGCACGACCTCATCAAAGAAGGCATCATTTAAGGCTAATTTTGCTCCATGCCTATGGACCAACCGGACGACCAGCCCATCCAAGATGTCGAAATGGGTTTCTTGGACCACTTGGAAGAATTGCGCAAGCGGCTCTTCTACGCGGCGTTTTTTGTCGTCACTGGTGGCATTGGCCTGTTTTTGGCCAAAGACTGGTTATTCGATGTGGTACTCTTCGGGCCGCGTCACGTGGATTTCATCACCTTTCGTGCGTGGTGCCAACTCTCTGAATGGGTTGGAGCGGGTGAGGCTTTGTGCGTTGACAGCATCAACTACGAGCTGATCAACACCACCATGCTGGGCAACTTTACCACCCACATCTTGGTGTCGGCCATCGCTGGATTCATTGCGGCCTTCCCCTTGGTCTTTTGGCAAGGCTGGTTGTTTGTGCGTCCCGCGCTCAAGGAGAGCGAACGGCAATCGGCCCGCGGCATTGGCTTCAGTTCCTCCATTCTGTTCTTTCTGGGTGTGGGCTTCGGCTACTACGTCATCGCACCGCTTTCGCTGCAATTTCTCGGGAACTACGAGCTGGGGGATGTCCAATCACGGATTTCGGTGATGTCGTACATGAAAACGGTCGCCTCCATCACGTTGGCCTCCGGACTGGTCTTTCAGCTGCCTGTGGTGGTGTACTTCCTCAGCCGGGCCGGGCTCCTTACACCGGACATCTTGAAAACATACCGTCGGCACGCACTCGTCGCCATCCTCATTCTGAGTGCCCTCATCACGCCGCCGGACGTCACCAGCCAAGTACTGGTTTCGCTGCCTGTGCTCGTACTGTACGAACTCAGCATTCTCATCGCCAAACGCGTTTACCGCAAGCGTGCAAATGCGTAACCCTGCCCTTCGCCTGGCGTCGGCTTTCGCAGCCCTCGTGCTCACAGCAACGTTGAGCTCTGCCCAGGTTACGGAGGTGCGTGGACGGGTGTTCGACGCCCTCACGGGCGAGGCCCTACCGTATGTCAACGTTGTCCTTGGTTCGGGAGAAAACGGCACCATTACGGATGCGCAAGGCCAGTACATTCTCGCAACTGCTGACCGTCCAGGCCGCTTGTTGGTGACGTTTCTGGGGTATGCCTCGCAATCATTTGCCGTGGTCCGCGGCATTTCGCAACAGATCAACATCAGCCTCGAGCCGCGCGCCTTTGACCTTGGGGCAGCAGAAGTGCGGCCCAATCGAAAAGAAGAAAATCCGGCCAAACCGCTCATGCAGCGCATCATCGAAGCCAAGCCTTCGAATAACCCCGCCACGTTATCCGCCGGTTGGCAGCGCACCCACACCCGGATTGAAGTCGACTTCAATGACATTGAAGCGGACCAAGCCGACGCGTGGTATTGGGGACCGTTTGGGTTCGTGTTTGACTACATGCACCACAACGACAACCGAAGCGCGTTGCCTGTGGTGTTTGGAGAAATCATCGCGGACGAGGAATGGCAAACACAGCCCAAGCGAAAAACCACCCACGTACTGGCCTCCCAAGTCAGCGGGGATTTCGGTTCGGGCGGGGACCTGGCTGCGGCTTCCATGAACAGCCGTTTTCCGGAAATCAACCTCTACGAAAACCAGTTGCTGATGCTCGATCGGGTGTTCACTTCTCCACTGCACGACCGGGCCAATGCGCATTATCGATTTTACATCCTCGACACCCTCGATTACCACGGGCGCAGCACCTTTCACATGGCGTTTATGCCACGGCGAAAGGGCGAAATGACCTTTGAGGGGGAAATGTGGGTGGACACCTTGACCATGGGATTGGCGCGTGTGGAAGCCCAACTGAGCCCATCGGCGAACATCAATTTTGTCCGGGGCATGCAATGGTCCCAATCCTACCGGATGGTCCCCGGGGAGTATGGAAAAAGCCGATGGATGCTCGATGCGGACTCGGTGGTGTTCGACATGAGCATCGCCAAGCGATCGTTTGGGGCCTACCTCCGTCGCACCAGCTCCATTTCTGAGCAACGCTGGTCTGAGGCCGGCCAAGACACCGCACTCGCCAAAGGGCGCAGCATGACCTTCGATTCGCTCGCCATCCTGCGAACCGATGCCCAGTGGAACCGCATGCGGACGGTGCCTTTGTTGGACACCGAAGCCGGTATTTTCGAAATGACCGACTCCGTCATGTCCCTCCCCCAGTGGAGGTTCGTCAAAAGCGCCGGATACTTCCTCGGATCGGGCTTTGTGCTGGCGGGACCCCTTGAAGTCGGTGCGTGGTGGTCAGCCTATACCCGAAACCCCACCGAAGGCAACCGCTTCCGTTTGGACCTTCAAACGTCCAATGCCTTCAGCACCCGGTTCATGCCTTCGGTGTTCGCCGCGTATGGCACCTACGACCGACGCTGGAAAGCAGGTGTCGCGGCTGACCTCATCTTCCGCAAGACACCCCGAACAGAGGCGTTTTTCGAAATCAAACACGACATCGAGCAATTCGGCATGGTCGGCCTGTTGGAGCAGGGCGAAGCATTTACCTCAGTGCTGCGCACCGACACCGTCAACCTGCTATCGGAAGTCTTCAGAAGCGAGGCGTCGATTATGCATGAATTCGGCGCCGGGTTCACAGTGTTGTTCGAATGGCGACACCGCCGGGTCGGAGGTCGAGGCGAATGGAACTTTCTCAACCCTCAAACGGGGCTGCCCATCGAGCGCTTGATTACCACCGAAGCCACGGGCGCCCTGCGGTTTGCGAAAGGCGAACGGTTCATCGGCGGGGAATTCGTTAGGCGCAGCTTGGGAACGGAATGGCCCGTGCTGGACGCGACCGTCACCTGGGCCATGCCCAACGTGCTCGGATCGCAGTACAATTACACCCGGTGCACCTTGGAAGCCTTCGATGAAGTCCGCTTGGGGTGGTGGGGCCGAATGGAATGGCTCGCCACTGCAGGAAAGTATTTCGGTACGGCGCCTTTCCCGTTGATGGAAGTCGTGCCGGCAAGCGGGACATTTTTCATGACGGAGGAGGCATTCAACATGCTGCGCCTGTTCGAGCAGGTAACCGACGAATGGGTCAGCGCCAACGTCGAGTGGCACGGGGAGGGCATTCTTTTCAATCACATGCCCTTGCTCCGGCGGCTTGAACTGCGCGAAGTAATCGGGGTAAAAGGCATCGCCGGCAACTGGGACTCACGCCATGAAGCATTGTTGGAACTGCCGGAAGAAACCACAGGACTCAACGGGGTCTACTCCGAATGCAGCGTCGGCTTGGAAAACATCTTCGGTGTTTTGCGCGTTGATGGGGTGTGGCGCACCGACCTGCCTTTGGCGGATCCGGCCAGCCGAGGTATTCGACTTGGATTCTCGGTAGGCATTTGACACGGCAGCGTCCTTATTTTTGACCCATGAAAACAGCCGACACCCCAGCCACCCTGCGCGCAGAAGGATTGGTGAAGCAATACGGCAAACGCCGGGTGGTCGACGGTGTGTCCCTTGAGGTCAACCCCGGTGAAGTGGTGGGCCTGCTCGGACCAAACGGTGCGGGCAAGACAACCAGCTTTTACGCCGTCGTCGGCTTGGTGCAACCGGATGCGGGTCGGGTCTTCGTCAACGGCCAAGAGGTCACGGACCTGCCTATGTACAAGCGCGGGCGAATGGGAATCGGATACCTGCCGCAGGAAGCCTCGGTTTTTCGAAAGCTCACGGTGGAGGACAACATCATGGCCATCCTCGAATTGCAACCGCTGTCCAAATCCGAGCAGAAAGACCGGCTCGAGGAGTTGATCCGCGAATTCGGTCTGGAGAAGGTCCGCCAGTCCAACGGCGACGTGCTGAGCGGCGGCGAACGCCGGAGGACGGAAATTGCGCGGGCACTGGCAACGGATCCACAATTCATCCTACTCGACGAACCGTTTGCCGGGGTCGACCCCATCGCGGTGGAGGACATCCAGCGCATCGTCGAAAAGCTGCGCTTGCGCGGCATCGGCATCCTCATCACCGACCACAACGTGCAGGAGACCTTGCACATCACCGACCGGGCGTATTTGCTATTTGAAGGCCGCATCCTCAAGCACGGGACCGCAGAAGAGTTGGCCTCGGACGAACAAGTGCGGCGGGTGTACTTGGGGCAGAATTTTGTGCTGCGCTCTAAATCCGCCCTTGCTGACTGAGCATCCGGGCCACGTACTTTCCGATCACATCGAATTCCAAATTGACGCGGTCACCCGGCTGGAGCGTATGGAGGTTGGTGTGTTCCCACGTGTAGGGAATGATGGCCACGCTAAAGCCATCGGGCATGGAATCCACGACGGTCAAGCTGATGCCGTTGACGGTGATGGAGCCTTTGGGCACTGTGACGAATTCGGGATGCGCTTCGTGGGCAAACTCCAGCACCCAACTGCCGTCGGCATCACGGACCTGACGCAACGTCGCTGTGGTATCCACGTGCCCCTGAACGAGGTGACCGTCGAGGCGCCCACCGAGTTGCGTACAGCGCTCCAAGTTGACCACATGGCCTTCCTTCCACTGGCCCAAACTCGTTCGGTCCATGGTCTCTTGAATGGCCGTCACCACGTATGAACCCGGGGCCAATTTCACGACCGTCAAGCAGACGCCATCGTGCGCCACGCTTTGGTCGACCTGCAACTCGCTTGCGAACGGGGCTGAAACGGTGAAGTGGACGTTGGTCCCTTCGCGCTCCACCTGTTCGATTCGGCCGTTTTGCTCTATGATTCCTGTAAACATGTTATTCGCTCAGGGGTGCAACACCTCCCATCAAGTGAAGTTCACCGCTGAACCGCTCTTCGACCAAGCCCACCAGCCGGATCGTCCACACCCGGGCGGTGCAGTAGTACACCCCGTCCGCGCACATCCGCCCATCCTTGTGCATGCCATTCCAGTTTATGTCGGGATCGTTTGTTTGGTATACCTCTTCCCCCAAGCGGTTGTAGATGCGCACGTCCACCGAGTCGATGAATTTCCACGGAAAGGCCCGGAACGTATCGTTCACCTGATCGAGGTTCGGCGTGAACACATTGGGCAAAAAGTAAAACGGGCAGTTGTCTGCACACAGCGTGTCGCTCAGCGCGCTTTCGTTTCGACGCAGCGTTCCATCCGGTCCAGGCTGCAAACTGTCCAACGCAGTGACGGCAAAACACCCGGCTATCGTTCCGCGCTCGCCCTGCTCATTCCAGGTATAGGTCAATTGTTCGGGGTCGCTGAAAATTTCGACCGGCCGCAAGGTGTCCCCGAGCGTCGGTGCCCAGTACAATTGGTACGCCATGACATCGTCAGCACAACCGGCGATGTTGCTCCACGCCAGCTCGTTTTGCTCTTCCACGCAATCCGATTCCATTGCAAAATCAGGTGGGCAGGGCGGTGTATAATCAAACGGCTTGGCGCACGCACGTTGGCTCCAATTCAATAGCGGTCCAGGAAGTGCGTCCCCGTCGTAGTGCCCAATCGTCTCGACGCGGTAGCAGTAAGTGCGGTTGTTGACCAGTCCCGTATCAGTATAGGTCGGGGCGCTCGTGGTCGCGAGCCACTCGAATCCTGCATCGCCCTCTCGGTAGATGTCGTACGCGTCAACCCACCAGGGGAACGAACCCGAGATGGTAAGTGTCAAAGCATTGTCGTTGGGTTCCAGCGCCAACCAAGGGGTCTCAGCCGGAGCAGACATGCCCATTTCGCCCGTCGCGCTCACGCATTCCACCCGGTACACCCAACTGCGGGTCTGGGTGTCGATGCCTTCGTGAACCCATGCCGTATCCGGTGCATTGAGGTAGGGGCCTGGTGCAGTCTCGTGCAACAGGTCCAGCCCCGAGTCTCCCTCAGCACCGCCCCACACCTGATACCGGTATGGCCCTGGGAAAACCACCGTGTCGGCATCCGTGGGCGGCGACCAGCGCAGCTCCACGGATCCGTTCGCCTCATCCGTTGCTTCAACGGACGCGCGAGTGATGACGGGCACGTCCTTCCGGATCGTCGCACAAACCTCGTTGCTCGCAATGGACTCCCCACTGCCCGGCCACGCTGTGACCACGCGGTAACAGTACGTTGCCCCAAAAGAGAGCAAGTCGTCATCGATGTACGCGGTATTGTCCAATCCTTCAACCTTTCCGAGGAAGGTAAAGCCGTAGGTGTCGGGGATACCCGTCTCGCACGAATGAGGTGTCCAGTCGAGCGAATCCACCCGGCGGTAGATGTGGTAGCGGCCCGCGGAGGACTTCCAGCCGGGCAATTCTCCGGTGCATTCGTGTGCATTCCACTCCAAGAGAATGGCATTACCGACCGGTTCCGCTGCGGTCATTTCAGCAGGCGGTGCGACCACCCGGATTTGAAAGGTCTCCAAATCCATCAATTGCACTTGTCCGCTGTTGTCTTCGGCGCGCACCACGACTTGGTAGGGCGCTTCCCGAACTTCTGTGCACTCTGGGGACCACACGAATTGGCCGATTCCGGCACCGAGATCGGAGAAATTGGCCGCGTTTTCCACTTCGGAAATTGGGCCTCCGATGGCATCCAGGTCCATGTTGTCTCCGTCGGGATCCGAAGCATTGACCAAAAACGACAGGAAACTACCTGCCACCACACAGGTATCGGGGATATTGGCAATCTCCGGCGGCTGATTCGTGCAGGATTCCACGGTAATCTGCATGTCGCGTACCACTTCCCCCACCTTGATCAGCACTCCGTCTACGTCGCGCCATTCCTGGATGCGCAGGGCGACGTTGTAGATGCCCGCTATCTGCGGAACATCCCACACCACATCGCCATAATCGGCATCAATGGTGAAACTGTCATCGGCAGGACTCACTTCATCCGGTGGCACATAATCCGGAATGATGTCGGAGTCAAATCCCCGGCACGGGACGAGGTCATATGTGAGCAGGTCCCCGTCGGGATCGTGGGCGCCGGGGTTGTGAATCCACGGCTGGAACAAGCAGGCGTTTTGTTGCGCCGGGTTCAACAGCTGGACCGAATTGTTGTGCCCGGCTAACGGGTCAATGATCAACAACGTGCTGATGGAGAACGGAACATCGACAGAGCCCGGAATGTTAAGCACGCCCTGGTTGCGGTTGGGATCCTCCACCCTAATTTCAAAAATGCCCGGCCCGCCATACGTATGATTGCCACGGTAGCGGTTGATCTGGATGTCGTCGGGCAGCAACTGGACGGTTTCCCGTTCGAGGCTGTCAATGGGTTCATCCACCTCGTCCCCCCAGTACAAATACAGCCAAGGCCGGTCGGCCGGAGCGCTGGTTTTGGTGTAGGTTGTGATGAGGATTTCATAGGTCAACCCCTCCACGTGCGTGTAGGTAATCTCACCGGCCCGGTTGTGCGTTGCATGCGCTGGTGACGCCCCGAAAAAGAGGGGCAACAGCAGCAGAAATGTCCGCGCGAAAAACCGTTGAAAAACCATCTTGATGCAAGTTAGGACAAGGAAGCCAACCGTTAACTTTGCGCCCACGAATGGCTTCCAAAAAAAAACCAACAACCATCGGATTCAGTTGCGGCGACCCCAACGGGATTGGCGCTGAAATCCTCGTCAAGGTGTTCCAAGACAACCGCATGTTCCGGGAAGCAACGCCCGTATTCTACGGTACGCCCAATTTGATTGAAGCCGCCATTGAGAAGGCCGGCGAACCCGAGGTCAATTGGGCCGTTGTGGAAGGGGCCGACAAGGCGAAGGCCGACCAAGTCAATGTGGTGAACATTCAAGAGGAGCCGTGGGACATCCAATGGGGCCAAGTCGACGGCGCTGCAGGCGCCTTTGCGATGAGCGCATTGGAAACGGTTGTCAATGACCTGGCGAGCACGAAAGTCGACGTCTTGGTCACGTTGCCCATTCACAAGGAGGCCATGCGCCAAGGGGCGTTCAAACACCCCGGACACACCGAATACCTCGCGGACTTTGCCAACGTCGATGAAGTCCTCATGCTCTTGGTCTCTGGCGACCTGCGGGTGGGAATGTGCACCGGACATGTCGCCCTGAAAGACGTCTCGGCCTTGCTCAATCCGGATTTGATCAAAGCCAAAGCGCGGTTGATGCACGATTCCCTCATGCGCGATTTTGGCATTGCCCAGCCGCGCATTGCGGTACTCGGCCTGAATCCCCATGCGAGCGACAACGGACTGACGGGTGATGAAGAAAAACGCATCATCGCACCGGCCATCAAGGACCTCAGTGCGAAAGGCAAGTTTGTAATGGGGCCTTACCCGGCAGACGGATTTTTTGGTGCCGGCACGCACAAACAATTCGATGGAGTGTTGGCCATGTACCACGACCAAGGGCTCGGACCGTTCAAGGCGCTGAGCTTCGGAAACGGCGTGAATTTCACAGCGGGCCTGCCCATCGTGCGCACCAGCCCGGACCACGGAACGGGTTTTGATATTGCTGGACAAGGCATCGCCAGTCCCGATTCGTTGCGTGCAGCCATCTTCATGGCCCGGGACATTCGGTTCAACCGCATCGCATACCGCGAGTTGACGGCGAACCCCCTCGAGATCGCTCCACCCAAGCGGAAAGAGCGCTACTGAGCCCGTTCCGGTCGGTTGCAAAGTGGCCCGCAATTGAAATTTGTTCAATCGAGTTGTTGTGACTACCTTTGCACTCCCCAAAATGAGGAGGTTGTGGATCACTTGGCACCCTTTCGTATCCCGTTCGTGGGACTGAAGCCCGGTCAACACGACTTCCAAATGGAGGTGGATTCGTTGTTCTTTGAATCTTTTCCCTCTTCTGAAACCGATCAAATCAGCGGTGAAGCAGAAGTGACCATTGACAAGCTCGGCTCGAAAATGGATTGCATTGTGCGCTTTGAGGGCCACGCAATCCTTCCCTGCGACCGATGCCTTGGTGATGTTCAAATCCCCCTCGCATTTGACGAGCGCCTGGTGGTTCAACTCGGCGAGTCGACGAATACCGAAGAAGAGATTTGGACATTGGGCCCCGAGTGCCACGAACTGGACCTCAGCCAGCCCATCTTCGAATGGATGCATTTGCACCTGCCCTCGCGCAGGCTCCACGCATCCGAAGACCAATGTGATCCTGCGATGACGGCGTATTTGAATGGTGGCGGAACAACTTCGGCCGAACCGGATGGGTCATCGGACGATGGGGGAACGGATGAGAACGACGGAATTGACCCGCGTTGGAATGCATTGAAAGACTTGAAATAATACCATCATGGCACATCCCAAACGACGCCAAAGTAAGGCCCGCACGCGCAAGCGCCGCGCACATGACGCACTGACAGCACCTCAGGTAGCTGCATGCCCAACCACTGGCCAACCCCACCTCTTCCACCGCGCCCACTGGCACGAAGGAAAGTTGTACTACAAAGGCAAAGTGGTGATGGAAAAGGCGGAAGCCTAACCCAAACGATTTGATGTCAGTATTGGCCGTTCGCGGCCAGAACTACCAAAAAGGAGGCCCAGCGCCTCCTTTTTTTATGCCATTCTTCCACATTTTCACCGGAATTCCGGGAAAAAAAGCCCTTTTTCGCATGATTCCACCCGCTATCTTTGGCGGCTATTCGTAACAAAACCAATAGCCCATGCGCGCTGCCATTACTGCCGTAGCAGGATACTTGCCCGATGATGTGTTGACCAACGCCGACCTCGAAAAGATGGTCGACACCAATGACGAATGGATCCGTTCCCGAACGGGAATCCAAGAGCGCCGGATCCTCAAGGACCCCACCAAGGCCACATCGGACATGGGCGCAGAAGCCGTCAAGGAATTGTTGGAGAAGCGCGGCATCGACGCGACGGAGGTGGACTTGATCATTTGCGCTACCGTTACCGCCGACATGCACTTCCCCGCGACGGCCAACCTCATCGCCGACAAAGTGGGGGCAGTCAATTCATGGGGATACGACTTGAGCGCGGCGTGCTCCGGATTCATTTTTGCCCTGACCACTGGTGCCCAATTCATTCAAAGCGGCCGGTACAAAAAGGTGGTCATTGTAGGGGCAGACAAAATGAGCTCCATCATCGACTACACAGACCGCACCACCTGCATTTTGTTTGGTGATGCCGCCGCGGCTGTGTTGCTCGAGCCCTCTGAAGAATACGGAGTCATTGACCACAAACTCCACGTAGACGGAACAGGCGCCAATTTCCTCCGCCAAAAAGCCGGTGGATCACTGCATCCGCCCACGCACGACACGGTCGACGCCAAGGAGCACTACATCACGCAAGATGGCCAGCCGGTATTCAAAGCAGCCGTCAAGGGCATGGCGGACGTGAGCTATGACATCATGCAGCAGAACAACCTCGCCCCGGAAGACGTCGCGTGGTTGGTGCCGCACCAAGCCAATTTGCGCATCATCGACGCCACCCAGCGCCGCATGGGCCTCCCTGCCGAAAAGGTGATGATCAACATCCAGAAATACGGCAATACCACTGCGGCGACCATTCCATTGTGTTTGCGCGATTGGGAATCTCAATTGAAAGCTGGTGACAACATTATCCTCGCCGCCTTTGGGGGTGGATTCACTTGGGGAGCCGTGTACCTCCAGTGGGCGTACAACAGCTGACACTACGCATACCCTTACTTCAAACCGACCAATTAAAACTGCCTACATTTGGCCTTTAAATTGTCATAACCATGGACATTTCTGAAATTCAAGACCTAATCAAGTTCATCGCAAAAGCCGGTGTAACTGAAGTTGAGATTGAGAAGAAGGACTTTAAGATTACCATCAAGTCCGAAATGCCGAAAAAGAAAGGCGCAGCTGCAGCAGCAGAAGCGACCATTCAAGTGCCTGTCCCCGTGGCCGCGATGCCACAAGCACCGGTAGCCGCTGTGGCACCCGCTGCTGCTCCGGCACCCGCCCCAGCGGCGGCACCTGAGGCACCCAAAGCCAATGCTGACGAAGACAACTACATCACCGTGAAGTCGCCCATGATCGGCACCTTCTACCGTCGTTCTGCTCCGGACAAGCCCACCTTTGTGGAGGTTGGATCGACCGTCGGCAACGGCGATGTGCTGTGCGTCATCGAAGCGATGAAGCTTTTCAACGAAATCGAATCGGAAGTCAGCGGCAAGATTGTCAAGATCCTCGTGGACGACAACAGCCCTGTAGAATACGATCAGCCACTTTTCTTGGTGGATCCTTCCTAAACATCCCTCACCATGTTTAAGAAAATCCTGATTGCCAACCGCGGGGAAATCGCCCTGCGCGTGATTCGCACTTGCAAGGAAATGGGCATCAAAACCGTCGCTGTGTACTCCACAGCCGATGCAGACAGCCTGCACGTGCGCTTCGCAGATGAGGCGGTGTGCATTGGCCCACCCAAAAGCGTGGATTCTTACCTCGCCATTCCCAAGATCATCGCGGCAGCGGAAATCACCAACGCCGACGCCATTCACCCCGGCTACGGATTCCTCTCCGAAAACGCTGAGTTCTCCCGCATCTGCGGCGAGAACAACATCAAGTTCATCGGGGCGAGTCCGGAGATGATTGAGGCCATGGGCGACAAAGCTTCAGCCAAGGCCACCATGAAGGCCGCTGGTGTACCGACCATTCCCGGCAACGAGGGAATCCTCGAGAGCCTGGAGGAAGCGACCAAAATCGCCAACAAAATTGGCTACCCCGTCATGCTGAAAGCCACCGCTGGTGGCGGAGGAAAAGGCATGCAGGTGTGCCACGATGACGAAGGCCTCGCCGAAGGATGGGAATCCACCCGCCGCGAAGCTGGAGCGGCATTTGGCAACGATGGCATGTACATGGAGAAGTTCGTCGTCGAGCCGCGTCACATCGAGATCCAGGTGGCCGCCGACCAACGCGGCAAGGCATGCCACCTCTCTGAGCGGGATTGTTCCATCCAGCGCCGCCACCAAAAGCTGGTGGAGGAAACGCCTTCGCCTTACATGACGGACGAACTCCGCGAGAAAATGGGGGAAGCGGCCATCAAGGCGGCAGAAGCCGTGAAGTACGAGGGCGTAGGCACCGTTGAGTTTTTGGTGGATGCCAACCGTGACTTCTACTTCATGGAGATGAACACGCGCATCCAGGTGGAGCACACCATCACGGAAGAAGTGGTCAACTACGACCTCATCAAGGAGCAGATCAAGTTGGCGGCAGGCGAGAACATCAGCGGAAAGAATTACTACCCGCAGATGCACGCCATCCAATGCCGCATCAACGCAGAGGACCCAGCGCGCAATTTTGCACCATGCCCAGGACGCATCACGGACTACCACGCCCCTGGCGGACACGGGGTCCGGTTGGACACGCACGTGTACTCCGGGTACCAGATCCCGCCGTTCTACGACTCGATGATTTCAAAGCTCATCGTTGTTGCTCAAACCCGGGAGGAAGCCATTTTGAAAATGCAACGGGCCTTGGACGAGTACGTCATTGAAGGCATCAAAACAACCATCCCATTCCATCAGCGCCTCATGCGCCACGACCGCTTCCGCAGCGGGGATTTCACCACGAAATTCATGGAGGAGGAAGACGTTTGATTTCCTTGCACCCTAAACGAAAAAAGCCGGTCAATGCGATCGGCTTTTTTTGATGATGTTCGTTGTGGATCGGCCCGGCAACAGAGGAATCACCTCCACCCGTCCACCGCGCTCACGCACCTCTTCGGAGCCGACAATGAAGCCGCGTTCGCCTTTGCTGGCCTCCGGATCGTAATCGCCCCCTTTGACCAACACGTCGGGCTGCACCGCTGCAATCAGGTCTGCCGGCGTTTCCGTTTCGAAAACGATGACTGCATCCACTGCCTGCAAGGCTTCGAGCACGGTTTTGCGGTCCGCCGCTTCGTTGATGGGGCGTTCCGGTCCTTTGCCCAACATCCGCACGCTTGCGTCCGAATTCAAACCAACCACCAATTTGCCACCCAAGGCTTTTGCTGCTTGCAGGTAGGTCACATGCCCAGCATGCAAAATGTCGAAGACCCCGTTGGTGAAGACGATGGTCTCACCGGAAGCCCGCCAGCCATCAATGAGTGCTTGTTCTTGAGGTGTCATGCGCGGTCTTTTCTCAAGCGGTACACCAGCAGGTAGATGTACGCGATGCCGCCCATGATGACGATCATCGCCGTCTGGGTGAACCAAATGATGTTTGCCACGGCGAGGCCGAGCGCCTTCCCGAAGCCCAAGGCCATGAAGCCCGACATGACCGCCCACTGGTAGGAACCAACCCCGCCCGGAGCGGGGATGACCATGCCAAACCCACCGGCAACCATGATGAACAAGGCTTGCAATACGGTAATGTCTTGCACCTCATCGAAGGATTTGAAAATGACCCACGCCATGAAGAAGTACATGAGCCAAATGAAGAATGTGTGGGCCATGAAGCGCCCTTTCTGCTTCATGTGGCGGATGCTGTTGAGCCCGTTCCACACCCCAGCCAAAAACTCCGCGATTCGTTGCGCAAACGGCAAGGCCGTGAGCGCTTTGCGTTTCCACACCCCGACGCCAATTAACCCCAAGGCGATGGCGCCCAAGGCGATGAGTTTACTCAAATCTGGCAGCACAGCACCGTCCAGCAATTGCACAAACGCCGGCAAATTTCCTAAAACGGCCACAGCCGTCAACACCATGAGGAAGGCGAAATCAATTACGCGTTCGCTGATCACCGTACCGAACAGCTCATCCACCGGAATGTCATCGGTTTGATTCAATGCGGCGCACCGTGCCAGTTCGCCGCTGCGCGGTACAAACGTGTTGGCGAAGTAGGCAAAGGCCACAGCGTGTACACTTCGGGCCTTGCCTGCCTGGCGACCCAGCGGTTCGAGCAAAATGCCCCAACGCAAGCCGCGGCTGACGATGGCCAAATACCCCATAACAAACGAAGCGGCAATCCCCTCCCAACGCGCTGAACGCATGGTTTCCCAGAGCGCTTCCTTGTCGTCAATGAACGAGAATGCCCCGTAAAACAATACCACCCCGATGCCGAGGGATATGACGTAGGTAAGGACTTGCTTGGCCTTCATGCTCGCAAATTACGAGATGAGGCGATTGGTTTCGGTATCGGGAAAGACCAAGGTCGGTTTGTGCACAGCCGCCTCCTCAGGCGTCATGTGGCCATAGGCAATGACGATGATGATGTCGCCCAACTGCACCTTGCGCGCGGCGGGGCCGTTGAGGCCGACTTGGCCCGAGCCACGCTCACCGACAATGGTGTAGGTCTCGAACCGCTCGCCGTTGTTGATGTTGACGATTTGCACCTTTTCCCCCTCGTACAATCCCGCCGCATCCAGCAAATCGGGATCCAACGTAATGGAACCGATGTAGTTCAAATTCGCTTGCGTCACCGTCAACCGGTGCAGCTTTGATCGCATTAGGGTAACCAACATGGGCGCAAAAGTACGAATTCACCTGCCGGGATTCGTCCTTGTGAGCGGAAATGTAACGGGTCAGTCAGCGGCCGCCACCCAACGTACTTCCACCCGGCGCCGGTCGGCTTCATTAGCGCCTTCGGAAGCCACACCGTGACCACTCCATTGGATTTGCGACGGCTGGACCCCGGCGCGCTGGAGCATGCGGGCCGTTTGCTCGGCGCGTTGTTCGCTCAGGACCTGATTGCGGACCACCTCTCCCTGTGCATCCGTATAGCCCCGCACCTCAAAATGCCCCGACTGTGTCGTCCAGTTCAAGCCGTCCAACCACTGAGTTAATTGCTGCTCCGCACTGCTTCTCAGGGTGTATTCAGCGGTGGCAAATTTCACCCGGCACGTCGGCACATCGCTCTGCCAACGGGCGGCATCTTCATCCGACGGCCGGGGCCATCGTTCCAAGGCATCCAGCGGCAGCAAATCAAAAACAAACGCCGCCCCACCTTCAATGCGGTAACTGCGAACACGCCTCCAGCCAGGCCAATGGGCCTCACCACAATCTGCGCGGCCACACCGCTCGTAGACGTGGCAGATGGCACCATCTGGAATCGCTCTGCCCGACTTCATGCTCACCTGCACCTCCAACGCCGCATCCAAAGCCAACGCCCCGAGGATCAATCTGCCCTGCCCATCGGTTGAACGGCGCACAACCAATGCCCCAGCACGGTCTCGAATTTCAAACAACGCCGACTCCACCGGAGCCCGACGGTACACGACCTCCACCGCCAATTCTTTCTTCCGATCCGCACCCACATCGGCCATGGCGCCGACCCAATACAAGTCCACGCCCCGTCCACCCATTCGAACGGCCGAAACGTAGTAACCGTGGTCCACGTGCGCTCCCGCTGCAACCGCAGCCAACTCATCACCGGCGGTATTCACGCCATGCCCCAGCCCTTTGCATTTGGCATAATGCGAACGGCGTTCCGAACGGTAGACGTCAAATCCTCCTTGGCCCGGGTGGCCATTGGATGCAAAAAGCAAGGCGCCGTTGTCAAAATTGGGGAAGACCTCATCCGCCGCTGTGTTCAGCCCCGCGAGCGGCTGCGGATCGGACCAAGCACTGCCCGAGCGCTGCGCCATGAACAAATCGAAATCCCCTGTTGGTTGCAATGCACTTAAAACGAGCACCCCCCGTTCAGCGTCAATCGTCACGTGCTGGACCTCGCCAATGCCCGGCCAATCAGCGGCGCTCCAAGCGCGCAGGTTCATGGGCTGGCCCACTTCGAATGAAGCCCAGCCTTCCGCTGGCGTCGCAGCGTATTCCCGGCCTGGAGACAAAAACCAATCCCCTGCTTTCACCGTATCGGAAGTCCGCGGGATGCTGCGGTAAAACAAGTCGCTGCCATCCCACCCGAGGAGCACTTCATCGTTGGGCGTATTGAGGGCATCCAACGGCACAACCTGCTGGGCTCGGGGGCCATCGGATAAAAGCCCGATTGCCGCAGCCATTGTAAACGCCATGACCCGGCGAATGATGCTCAGGCCTGTTGCGCTTTCCATGCTTTCCAAATGAGCTGAGCTTCGTCGTACCAGGCTTCACCGAATCGGCGAATCAAGGCGGTTTTGCAAAAATCCAGTACCGTGATGTTGGCCTTGGCGCCGCAGGTGCGGGCGCCGTCACAGATCGGCCAGCGGTGGACGTTCAAGGCCGTGAAGTCTTGCAATTCTTTGAGTCGGACCGGGTACAAGTGGCAGGAAATGGGCTTTGGCCAATCTGACTTGCCTTCCCGCCAGGCCGCTTCGAACGCGCACTTGGCCGTGCCATCGGCGTCGAATGTGGCGTACACGCATTCGCGGCCATTGATGATGGGCGTGACGTAATCACCATCTTGATCCACTTCGAACAACCCCACCTCGTCGATGACCGCCAAGGCCTCGGGGCGCAATTGGCCTTTGACCACTTCAAACGCCTCCTCCAGTCGTTCCACTTCTTCTTCCGTCAGCGGCGCTCCACTTTCACCCTCGACACAGCAGGCTCCTTTGCATGCTTTTAAATCACACGCAAACAGGGTTTCGAAAACATCCTCAGAAATCAACGTATCACCCAGTGCAATCATGGGACGAAATTAATCGAGAACGGCGAACGGAACTATCTTTGAGTATGGCCCTCGGATGGAGCAATACCCGCGCAGCATTTCGCGATCGATGGAACCGACTCCGGCCCCTCGACCGGCACCGGCTGGTCAACGTCGTTCGGGCCTACCGCGGGTACAGCCGCAACAAGCGCGGCATCGCCACAGCCCAGTCCGCCTGGCCAATGAGCCTGAGCGTGGAACCCACCACCTCCTGCAACCTTCGGTGTCCAGAGTGCCCATCGGGCTTGCGGTCGTTCACCCGACCAACGGGCATGCTCGAAGTTGACACCTTGAAACGGGTGCTGGATGAAATCGGGCGGCACCTGGTGTACTTGAATTTGTACTTCCAAGGCGAGCCCTACCTCCACCCGGACATGAACGAATTGGTGCGGATCGGTGCGGCCCACGGGCTGTACACTTCGACGTCAACCAACGCGCATTTCTTGCGTCCTGAACGCTGCGCCGAAATCGTGCAATCTGGCCTCAGCCGCCTGATCATCAGCATCGACGGCATGACCCAGGACACGTATGCATCTTACCGGGTCGGTGGGCAACTGGACAAGGTGCTCGAAGGCACCCGCAACATGGTGGAAGCGCGCCGCGCCAACGGCGGCCGCGGGCCTCACCTGGTGTGGCAGTTTTTGGTGGTGGGACCCAACGAGCACGAAGTCGACACCATCAAGCAGCACGCGCAACGCATCGGTGTGGATGAGCTGGTCATCAAGACCGCGCAAATCGATCAGCCGGAAGACGGACACCCCCTGCTGACCGAATCCCCCGAGCTGCGCCGCTACGACCGCAACCCCAATGGCGAGTGGTTTTTACGCAATCCGCTGGCGGACGAATGCTGGCGTATGTGGCACGGCTGCGTGATGACCTGGGACGGCAAGGTGGTCCCCTGCTGCTTCGACAAGGACGCACACCACACCATGGGTTCGGTCGGGGAACAGCCGTTCAAGGACATCTGGTTCAGTCCGGAATACGAGGCATTTCGCGCCCAAATTTTCTCCAACCGATCCGCCCTGGAGATGTGCCAAAATTGTTCCGAAGGCAGCCACGCCTACGCTTGAGTTCGAGGTAACTTGTGGGCATGGCGGAAGGCGCACCTTTCAAGTGGACCCAATGGATTGCCCCCTTGCTCATCGGCACGGTCGCTGCTGGGGCTGTGGCGTGGTTTGGTGCGCATCACGAAGTGACCGACCCGCAGACGGGAGAAGCCACCACCTCGTGGGCCCTGCTCCAACAGTTTGAATGGTCCCGGCGGTCCACGTGGGCCTTGCTGGGCGTCATCGCCTGTGTGCTCGTCCGGGACATCGGCTACATCGTTCGCCTGCGCATCCTCTCCTTTCAATCCTTCTCGTGGCGGCAAGCCACCGAAAACATCCTACTGTGGGAGCTTTCTTCTGCGCTCACCCCGAGTGTGGTCGGTGGTTCAGCGGTGGCCGTGGTCATCCTGAAACGCGACGGCCTCCGATGGGGCAAAAGCTTGGCAACAGTGTTTGCTACGGCCTTGATGGATGAGGCGTTTTACTTGATTGCCGTGCCCCTTGTGTTCTTGCTCGCCAGCTTCGGTGGGCAATCCGTATTTCCCGAGGGCCTCGAATCGGCCGCGTGGGGCTCGCTTTTTTGGGTGGCCTACGCATTCATAGCGACGTTGACGACCACCATTTTGCTCGGGTTGGTCATCCGGCCGCAGGGGACTTACCGCGGGCTGCAATGGGCCCGAACCACTTGGCTCCTTCGTCGCTGGAGCGATCGCATCGACGCCTGGTCAAGCGACCTGTTGGAGGCATCCCGCAACATCCGATCCGCCTCGTGGAGGTACTGGGTGGGTGGGTTCGCGGCAACGTGTTCGAGCTGGACGGCACGGTTTGCCACGTTGAACATGGTGCTGCTGATTTTTTACCCTTCCTTGGATCACGCGGCCGTTATGGCCCGTCAGTTGGTGCTCTGGTTGGTGCTGTCCATCAGTCCTACCCCGGGATCTTCCGGTGCGGCTGAACTCGGCTTGCCCGCTTTCCTTGGGGAGCTGACGGGGTTGGCCTACATCGCTGCTGTCGTGCTGATTTGGCGGACGTTTACCTACTTCATCTACCTCGTCGCAGGGGCGTTTGTATTGCCCAGTTGGCTGGTGCGAACCCGGAGAAAGGAACGTAACTTTGGAACACCATGAAAGACTTGAAAAAATTGGGCAAAGGCACGCGCGCGGTGCACGCCGGAGTGGAGCCGGATCCTTCGACGGGGGCCATCATGACCCCCATTTTCCAGACGTCCACCTATGTGCAAGAGGCCGTCGGTGTGCACAAGGGCTGGGAGTACTCGCGCAGCCACAACCCGACACGGGCCGCGCTTGAAACGGCGTTTGCGGAGCTGGAAGGCGGAACCCACGGCTTGGCCTTTGCTTCGGGACTCGCGGCGATTGATACGGTGCTTAAGACCTTGAAGCCTGGTGACGAAGTCATCGCAGGTCAGGACCTGTACGGCGGCACTGCGCGGCTGTTCCGGACCAACCACGCGCCGATGGGCATCGTGTTCCATTTTGTCGACACCCAAGACCCGAGCCTCGTGGAAGCGGCCATCTCGGACAAGACCAAATTGGTGTGGCTCGAGAGCCCAACGAACCCGTTGATGCAGATCACTGACATCCGGGCCATTGCCGACCTGACAAAGCCCCGCGGCATCGTGCTCGCCGTGGACAATACGTTCGCCTCACCCATGCTGCAGCGCCCGTTGGAGCACGGTGCGGACATCGTCATGCACTCTGTCACCAAGTACCTCGGCGGCCACAGCGATGTGGTGATGGGCGCGCTCGTCACGAAGGACGAAGCCATCGACGCCCCACTGCGGACGTTGCAAAACAACTGCGGAGCCATCGCCCAACCGTTCGATTCGTTCTTGGTCTTGCGCGGGCTGAAGACGCTGCACTTGCGCGTGGAGCGCAGCTGTGCGAATGGCCGGAAAGTGGCGCACTGGTTGCGCGACAACCCCAAGATCGAAAAGGTCTACTGGCCCGGGTTTGAAGACCACCCCGGTCACGACGTCGCAGCGCGTCAAATGGATGATTTTGGTGGAATGATTGCCTTCGAAATCAAGGGGAACAACCTCGACCAAGCGAAAAACCTGGTTGCGGCTACGCAAATTTTTGCCCTCGCAGAATCCCTCGGCGGTGTGGAGTCGCTCATCGAACATCCTGCGGCCATGACGCACGCCAGCGTACCGGCTGAAATCCGCGCTGAACTGGGCATCTCCGATGGATTTGTCCGACTGAGCGTCGGGGTCGAAGATGCCGACGACCTCATTGCCGATTTGCACCAAGCCATCGAAGCCACCGTCCACTAAACACCGCATGTCCACACCCGAAAAACACGCTTTGGCGCCGGAGAAAATGGCCGTAGTCGGCGCCGGCTTGGTGGGAAGCCTTTGGGCGTTGATGCTCGCGCAGCGCGGGCACCATGTTGACGTGTTCGAACGCCGACCTGACCCACGGACCGGAGCGTACAAAGGAGGCCGCAGCATCAACCTCGCCCTGAGCGACCGGGGATGGCGCGCCCTCGAGAAAGCCGGCATCGCGGACGCGGTCCGTGAAATCGCCCTTCCCATCACCCACCGCACCATGCACGCAACGGACGGCACCCTCACACGCCAACCGTACGGCCTGCCAGAAGCGCAGGGGAAATTTGACGATCCGCAGTGCATTTACTCGGTATCTAGGGCCTTGCTCAACCGCTTGTTGGTGGAAGAATCGGAGAAACACGCACAAGTCACCTACCGGTTTGACCACCGCTGCGTCGACATTGATTTGGAGGCCAACGAACTGACGTTAGACAACGGCGGGGACCAGACGCACGCGCAAGCGTTTGATCGGATCTTCGGGACAGACGGGGCGTTCAGTGCGGTCCGGGACCGGCTGATGCGCACGGACCGTTTTGATTTTGCTCAGCGGTATTTGACCCACGGCTACAAGGAAATTGAGATGCGTCCCACGGCTGACGGCCAGTTCAAGATGGAGGCAGACGCCTTGCACATCTGGCCGCGCGGCGAGTTCATGTTGATGGGATTGCCCAATCCCGACGGCACCTTTACGTGCACCGTATTCGCTCCCTACGACGGCCCCAATGGACTGAACGGACTCGACAGCGAAGCCACGGTCACGGCGTATTTCAGCACGCATTTTCCGGACGTCATCCCGTTGATTCCAGATTATGCAGCTCAATGGTTGGCCAACCCGACGAGCTCATTGGTCATGACCCAATGCTATCCATGGCACCACGGCGATGCCATCTGCTTGATGGGCGATGCCGCCCACGCCATTGTTCCTTTTTACGGTCAAGGCATGAACAGCGGCATGGAGGATTGCTCGGTGTTGAGCGAACTGCTCGACAGCATGGAATCGTCCCAAGATTGGGCAAAAACCATGCAGCGCTATACGGAATTGCGAAAGCCTTCCGGCGATGCCATCCTCGAGTTGGCCTTGCGGAATTACATCGAAATGCGCGACAAAACAGGCGATCCCGCTTTCCTCCTCCGCAAGAAAATCGAGGCCAAATTGGCCACCAATTACCCCGGACGTTGGCTTCCCCTCTACTCCCAAGTCACGTTCAGCCACACGCCGTACGAAGAGGCGCTGGAGGCCGGGCAGCGCCAAGATCGTATTATGGAGAAAATCTTGTCCCAAGAAGGCATCGAGGCCAACTGGGACCGGCCCGAAACCTTTGAATCCATTCTCGACGCATGGGAATCGCAAAGCGCCTGACGGCCGTCTTCATTGGGATCTTGGTCGGTGGAATCAATGGCACGGCGGCGCAGTCGACGCCCTTCAATGCCGAAAGCCAAACCCATCGCAACCATGGCTGGACCTATGCCATTGGGTACCACGCCTTCAGTGCTCGGCCCGATTCGGTGCCCGCAGTCTACCAAACGGTGCGCCCATCTGGTGCGATTGATACCCTGCACGCCGGCACATGGGGCCACGCGGGCAACAACGCCCTCCGCCTAGGCATCGGCTATTGGGGCATCGCCCGACGGCCGCTCATCTGGGACCGCTGGTTCATCGAACTCCAAGGAACCCGGAACGCGGCCACCTCCACCTTTGAGGGATTGGTCGCCAATGCGGACAGCATCTTGCAACCCAACACCCTACTCGACAGCGGGCGTTCGGTGGTGACCACTGAACTGACGTTCAAACTTCAGCGCGCATTCGAGATCAAAACCGACTTTTTCTTCGAAGTCCAGCTCGGGATCGGGTGGGACCGGGAATGGGGCGGCACGTTCAGCCGAACGGGCCCAGACAGCCTATTTGTCACCCGAGCCGCACCGGCGACGGATCGCATTGCATTGGAATTGGGTGCTGGGCTCGGCGTACGCACGCGCTCTGGCCGGTACCTGCGCATCCACGCCACGTGCGACGGATTGCAGTTGGCTCCCTTGGCCGAGGAAGGGGACGGCCGGGTGCAGTGGTACGAAGGCCACTACCAACCGTGGAACCTCACGCTTCATTGGGATCTGTTGCGGTCCAAGCCTGTAGAGGATTGCGCCAAACCGCCATCCCAAGACCGCCCGGGCGAGGTCCTATTTGGTGATCAAATGCAGAAAGACCGACGAAAGCAATTGAAAAAGCAGAAGCGACGGGCTAAGAAGAACCGGTGGTAATCAACCCCGCTCTGCACAGAGCTCCACCAACACGCGGTTCGTATCCCCGGGATGCAAGAACGCAATCTCTTTGTTGTCCGCACCCTCTTTCGGGCCGCTGATGACGCGGTATCCCAATCCGGTGAGCCGGTCGATTTCCCCCCGAATGTCATCCACGAAAAACGCCAGGTGATGCAGGCCTTCGCCGCGCTTGGCGATGTGCTGGCCGATGGGGCCCTCAGGCGAAGTGCTGGCCAACAGTTCCACTTTGCTCTCGCCCGTTTGGAAAAAACTAACATCCACCCCTTCCGATGCCACGTGCTCTCGCTTGAAAGGTGATTCGCCCAATACGTCTGAGAAAATCCGTTCTGCCGCCTGCAAATCAGCGACGGCGATTCCGATGTGTTCAATGCGTTTCATGGGCGGGGTTTGCTCGTAAAAATACAGCCAATTTGACGGGGGAGTGGCTACCTTCGTCGCATGACCGATACGAACAACCCCTGGATGCCCGTAGGGCTCGAAGGAAAGCACGCGGTAGTGTGCGGAGCCACCCAAGGCATCGGACTGGCGGCAGCCCAACACTTGGCCGGGCTCGGAGCGCGCGTAACCCTGATGGCGCGCAATGCCGAGCGGCTCGAAGAAGCGCGGCGCTCGCTGTCCCAGCCGGAACGACACGGAACCGCTCAAGCCGACTTCAGCCGTCCCGAAGAGGTCAAAGCCGCCATTGAGTCTGTGGTCAACGCTCAACCGGTGCACATCCTGGTGAACAATACAGGCGGGCCAGCAGGTGGGCCCATCGTCGACGCCGAAGTGGAAGCGTTCATGAACACCTTCCAGCAGCATTTGGTTTGCAATCATCTGCTCGCCCAAGCGGTACTGCCGGGCATGAAAGCAGCTGGATACGGACGCATCATCAATGTCATCAGCACCAGCGTCAAACAACCGCTGAACAACCTGGGAGTCAGCAATACGATCAGGGGTGCGGTGGCCAATTGGGCCAAAACCTGGGCCAACGAAGTGGGCGTGCATGGGATCACCGTCAACAACGTGCTGCCCGGCGCCACAAACACAGCCCGATTGGAACAAATCGTTTCGAACAAAGCGAGCAAAACTGGAGCCTCAACCGCAGAAATTCGGGCACAAATGGCCAATTCAGTGCCCATGAAACGCACCGGAGAGCCGGAAGAAGTGGGCCGCGCAATCGCGTTTTTGGCCTCACCATCAGCGAGTTACATTTCTGGAATCAATTTACCGGTCGACGGAGGCCGAACTTCTTCCCTGTGAGTTAGATTTGCCTTGTTTAAACGTTAATAGGTACGTTGATGACTGACCCTCACCACGAGCAAATTGCGGCCTTCATGGCCGAAGTGACTGCTCAGAATCCGAATGAACCCGAGTTCATTCAGGCGGTGCAAGAAGTTGCAGAGACCGTCATTCCTTTCATTGCTGACCACCCAAAGTATGCGGAGCACCGCATCTTGGAACGCATGGTTGAACCCGAACGGACCATCATGTTCCGTGTGCCTTGGACCGATGACAGCGGACAAGTGCAGGTCAACAAGGGCTACCGCATCGAGTTCAATTCGGCCATCGGCCCTTACAAAGGCGGTTTGCGCTTCCACCCAACGGTCAACCTGAGCGTCTTGAAGTTCCTCGGCTTCGAGCAGGTCTTCAAGAACAGCTTGACCACGTTGCCCATGGGCGGCGGAAAGGGTGGTTCCAACTTCAACCCCAAAGGGAAATCTGACAATGAAGTGATGCGCTTCTGCCAGAGCTTCATGACCGAGTTGGCCCGCCACATTGGTCCCAACACCGACGTGCCTGCGGGTGACATCGGCGTGGGTGGCCGTGAGATCGGCTACATGTTTGGCCAGTACAAGCGCCTGCGGAACGAGTTTACCGGCGTGCTGACCGGCAAAGGCCGGAACTGGGGCGGGTCGTTGATCCGTCCGGAAGCCACTGGCTACGGCGCGGTCTACTTTGCTACCGAAATGCTCGAAACCAAAGGCCAGAATTTCGAAGGCAAGCGCGTAGTGATTTCCGGCTCTGGCAACGTCGCCCAGAACGCTGCAGAGAAGGTGATTCAAATGGGCGGAAAAGTGGTGACCATGTCGGATTCTTCCGGCTACATCCACGAGCCCAATGGCCTGATCATGGAACAGCTCGATTGGATCAAGGACCTCAAGAACGTTCGCCGCGGCCGCGTTTCTGAATTCGCAGATGCCCACGCTACGGCATCATTCCACGCGGGTGAGCGCCCGTGGGGAGTGGCTTGCGAAGCGGCATTCCCGTGCGCAACCCAGAATGAATTGAACGAAGCCGAAGCGAAGCAGCTCATCGCCAACGGGTGCCAAGTGGTGGCTGAAGGAGCGAACATGCCGTCGACGCCGGAGGCCATCGAGGCCTTCCAAGCAGCCAAGGTGCTCTTCGCTCCAGGCAAGGCGTCCAATGCTGGAGGGGTGGCGACAAGCGGCCTCGAGATGTCCCAAAACAGCTTGCGCATGAACTGGACCCGCGAGGAAGTTGACGAACGCCTGCTGATCATCATGAAGGACATCCACACGCAATGTGTCACCTACGGCAAAGATGCCTCGGGCTATGTGGATTACGTCAAGGGCGCAAACATCGCTGGCTTCGTCAAGGTCGCCGATGCGATGATTGACCAAGGCGTCGTGTAACCCCACACGTGGCGCTATCTTTGTGCCATGATTACAGGATTCCAACACATGCACAGCGCGTTGCGCTGGGTCGTTCTTGCGTTGCTCGTCGTGACCCTTGTCAAGGCGTGGCAAAACCGCCAATCTTCCTTCACGGCAGGGCAGGCCAAACTGGGCCTCTTCACCATGATTTCCATGCACATCCAGCTCTTGTTAGGACTGGCTTTGTACATGATGAAAGGGTGGGCATCCATGCTCGGTCAACCCGGCGTGATGGAGTCTACCGTCATGCGGTTCTTTACCGTGGAACACCTCGTGGGCATGCTGTTGGCGATCTTGTTTGGGACGTTGGGGCACAGCCTCTCCAAGCGGGCAGCATCGGATGATATGAAGTACAAGCGCCAACTGCGGTACTTCGGCATCGCCTTGCTGCTCATCGTCGCGAGCATTCCTTGGCCCTTCCGACCTGGATTCGAGGCCTACGGTTGGTTCTGATGATAAACAGAGGTCGGCGAATTGTAGCGGTGGCCGCTGCAGTGGTCCTGGCGATGGCCGGATGTGGCGGGGCAGATGCCCCGAGCCAAAACAGCGGTTCGATGCGTCCATCCGAGGCCAGCATCAAGCGCGCGTACACCATGAAATGCTCCCTGTGTCATGGCTCAGACGGCAAACTCATGGCCTCCAAAGCCCCGGACCTTAGCCAATCCACCATGGACCTCGAAAGCCGCATTGCGTTGATCACCTACGGTAAAGGCACCATGCCTCCACAAAAAGGAATCCTCGACGCGGCGACCATTCGCGGCATCGCGGAGTACATTGAGACCTTCCGAGACGTCAAGTAATGCTCGAAAAGAAGCTGCACTCCACTGCCCTCGAGCCGGAAACGTGCGTGCTCATTGGACTTGTTCAAAGCCGGGAAACCCGGGAAGAAGTCGCCGAGCACCTCGAGGAACTCGCCTTCCTCGCCACAACCGCCGACGCCATCAACAAGCGCACTTTTGTGCAGAGCCTGGACCGACCGGACACCCGCACATTTGTGGGAAGCGGCAAGTTGCAGGAGGTGAAGGAATACGTGGAGGAGCATGAAATCGATATCCTCATCTTCGACGACGAATTGACGCCGACGCAACTGCGGAACATCGAACGTGAAATCCCCGAGCGCAAAATCCTTGACCGCCCGAATTTGATCTTGGACATTTTTGCGCAGCGTGCCCGAACGGCCCACGCCAAGACCCAAGTTGAACTGGCCCAGTACCAGTACCTCCTGCCCCGCCTGACCAACATGTGGACGCACCTGCAGAAGCAAAAAGGCGGCATCGGCATGAAGGGGCCTGGTGAAAAAGAAATCGAGACCGACCGCCGGATTATCCGCGACCGCATTGCCCACCTGAAAAAGGAACTGAAAGCCATCGACAAGCAAATGGCCACCCAGCGCGGCAACCGGGGGGCGCTCGTTCGGGTGGCGTTGGTCGGCTACACCAACGCCGGCAAAAGCACCTTGATGACCCTGATGTCCAAGAGCGATGTGTTCGCTGAAAACAAGCTGTTCGCCACCCTGGACACCACCGTTCGCAAGGTGGTGCTGCAAAACCTCCCGTTCCTGTTAAGCGACACCGTAGGGTTCATCCGCAAGCTGCCTCACCAACTCATCGAGAGTTTCAAATCCACCTTGGATGAGACGCGCGAGAGCGACCTGCTGCTGCACGTGGTGGACGTGAGCCATCCGCAATTCGAAGACCACCTCGCGGTTGTCGAGTCCACGCTCGCCGAAATTGGCAGCGATGACAAGCCCACGATGATCGTCTTCAACAAGGTGGACCGCATCGAGGTGGAACCCTTTGGGCCGACCCGTGAGGACATCATGGCGGGCATCCGCGAACGCTTCGAACGGGGTGACCGCGAGGTCATTTTCATCTCCGCCAAGGAGAAATGGGGCATGGAAGAACTCCGCAACGTGGTCTTCGAAGCCGTCAAGGCAATCCACGTCAAACGGTACCCCTACCACAATTTCTTGTATTAGTTTCCGACCTTTAGACCATGGCAGGCATTCGTCAAGAGAAAATGGCCGAACTCATTCGGCGTGATTTGAGCGTGATTTTTCAACGCCAAGCCAGTGTGTGGTTTGGGGGCATGTTCATCTCCGTGACGCAAGTGCGCATGGCACCCGACCTGGGACTGGCCAAGGTCTACTTGAGTTTTATGGCCGTGCCAGACAAACAAGTAGCGTTGGCCGCCGTTCGTCAAGAAGGCTGGCGGGTGCGCAAAGAATTGGGTGCCAAAATTGGGAAGCAAGTCCGCATTGTGCCCGAGCTGAATTTTTACCTCGACGATAGCCTCGACTATTACGAAGCCATCGACCAAGCCCTGAAAAAGTAAGGGCATGCGACTCCCGATTCGGCTCGCTTGGCGCTACGCGTGGACACGCAGAAACCGGAGCTTGACGCACCTGATTTCGGGAATTTCCATGTTCGTCATCGCCGCCGTCACGGCCGCCATGATCGCCATCCTAAGCGCATTCAACGGCATTGAATCCGTCGTCACCGAACTCTTCCGCAGCCTCGATGCCCCGGTCGCCGTTGTGCCCACAGAAGGGTCCTCGGTGCCCAATGGTGTATGCACCTGGGTGATGGACCGCTTTGGTCCCGAGAGCACCAACCCCGTCGTGCAATGCGCCGCGGCGGTGATTGAAGATGAAGCCGTCGTAGCCTGGGGCGACGGCCAACCGCACGTCGTCACCGTGCTGGGGTTCGACAGCACCATGCTGCAAGCAGCCCCCATCGAATCCACCCTGCGAAGCCAGACGTGGAATCCCGAATTTACCGAAGGCGCAGCGTGCGTCGCGCTGGGACTAGGGGTCCGCAACATGCTCGGTATTGGCAGCCTGGATGCCGAAAAAGGACTGCCCGCCTTGCAGTTTCGCGCGCCCATTCGAGGCAGAAAACTCACTCGGTTCAAGGAACGGGCCTTCCACTCGGAGTCGGCTTATGCTTGTGACGTGTTCTCTGTCAATGCCGAAATCGACCGCAAGTACACCTTGGCGCCGTTGAATCTAGCCCGCGCCTTGTTCAAGCGCCCGGAATCCGTGACCCGCTTCGAGTTGGGGCTGGCGGCGGAAGCAAACGAACCGGAAGTTGCCCGGTTGATCCAGGACGCCATCGATGCCGCGGGTGAACCGTGGCGGGTACGCACCCGAGCAGAGAAGAACGCCCTTATCACCCAAACCAACCAGGCTGAAAAGTGGGCGACGTTTGTCATCTTGAGCTTCATCCTCGTGGTCGCTGCCTTCAACGTGATGGCATCGTTGACGATGTTGCTGCTCGAAAAGCGCCAAGACATCGAGGTGCTCAATGCCATGGGCCTCACCGGATGGCGACTCGAGCAGGTGTTTGCTTGGCAAGGGGTGATGATCAACGCGGTAGGCGGACTGGTCGGAGCAGCCGTCGGCATCGCACTCGTCTGGGGACAGCAGCACTTTGGTTGGGTAAAACTTCAAGGTTCCGTCATCCCTGCCTATCCGGTCGAACTCGTCGCTGGTGACGTATTGGGCACCCTCGGCGTCGTGGTATTGATCGGTGGGATTGGTTCGGGTTGGATGGTCCGCAACTTGGTGCGGCGCTTTGGAGCGGCCTAATCAGACCGCCGGCTCGAACGGTATGGTCTCCAACTCGTCCAGCTTGGCCCGGATGTCATCCACGCCGTCCAGCGTGACCAGCTGCAAGCGGTGCTGCTTGAAATCCCGAAGGCCCTTGAAGTAGTTGGCATAGTGCCGCCGCATTTCGACAACCCCCAGGCGTTCGCCTTTCCATTCCACTCCCTTCTCAAAATGCTCTCGGGCGGCGGCGACCCGCTCGGTCATGCCCGGCGGCGGCAGCAATTCACCCGTCGCCATGTAGTGCTTCATCTCACGGAAGACCCACGGAGCGCCAATGCTGGCCCGTCCGATCATGATGCCGTCGACGCCGTACCGGTTGCGGTATTCAACCGCCTTTTGGGGGGAGTCAATGTCCCCATTGCCGAAGACCGGAATGTGCATCCGCGGGTTGTTTTTGACCTCGGCAATCAACGACCAATCCGCCTGGCCTTTGTACATCTGCGCGCGGGTACGGCCGTGGATGCTGATGGCTTGGATGCCAATGTCCTGGAGGCGTTCGGCGACCTCCACGATGTACTTGCTGTTGTCGTCCCAGCCCAGTCGGGTCTTGACCGTGACCGGCAAGGTGCACGTGTCAACAATCTCCTTGGTCATGGCGACCATCTTCGGAATGTCCTGCAAGATGCCCGCGCCGGCACCACGGCAGGCGACCTTTTTCACCGGGCAACCGTAGTTGATGTCGATGATATCCGGTTGCGCTTCCTCCGTGATGGCCGCCGCCTGGCGCATCGAATCGATCTCGCTTCCAAAAATCTGGATGCCAATGGGGCGCTCGTATTCGAATATATCCAGTTTCGCCCGGCTCTTCGCAGCGTCACGAATCAACCCCTCCGAGCTGATGAACTCCGTGTACATGACATCGGCGCCGTACTTCTTACACAGCGCGCGAAACGGCGGATCGCTCACGTCCTCCATCGGAGCGAGCAAGAAGGGAAATTCCGCGATGTCGATGTCACCTATGCGTACCACGTGATTGTGTTTGTGTCTTTTCGGCGAAATTGCACGCGAAAGCACCGCACAAAATTACACCATGATTCGAACCGCCTTTCAAACCATGCACCCTTTCGGGCAACTGATCTTCTTTTTCTGCATGGTACTCACGGGCATGGGCCTCGCCTCCGGGATGGGACTGGCTGCTTTGTCCACGGCATTCGGACACACCACCGAGCAGGCCATCGGTTTTGCGTCGGATGCCACCTCCAGCGAGGGCAAGGTCTACAACCTCATCATCAACGGCGTCAACCAAGTGCTGTCCTTCGGCCTGATGGCGTGGTTGGCGAGCAAACTGTTTGCGGGTCGCACCTTCCTCGCATTGCGCTGGCCCAAAGCCGCCTGGATTGCAGTCGGAATGGGATTGGCATGGGCCGCCCAACCCTTGATCGATTTGACCTTTCGCTTGAACGGACTGGCGCTTCAAGCCTTGCCAGAAAGCTGGGTAGCAAATGCGGACCGCTTTGAGGAATTGGCAGCGGAGGTGACACAGTCGATGCTCACGTACGACTCAGCATGGCAGTTTCCCGCGACGTTGCTGACGGTCGCCTTGCTTCCCGCAGTATGTGAAGAGTTTGCCTTCCGTGGGGTCATCCAGCCGCTGGTGGCCAAATGGACCAACAACATCCACGCCGCTGTTTGGATGGCCGCCTTCTTGTTCAGTGCAATCCACCTGCAGTTCCACGGATTCCTGCCGCGCATGGTGCTCGGGGCCGGCCTCGGCTACCTCGTCATTTACAGCAACAGCCTGTGGCCCGCCATCGCAGCCCACTTCTTCAACAACGCCGGTGCCATCTTCATGGCAGCCATCTACGGACCGGAATGGGTTGCACAGGAGATGAATGCTGCGCCCGAATGGGCAGCTTCGGATTACGGCATCGCCGCGGTTTCCTTGTTCGTGGGCATTTATTTGGTGCGGTGGGTGCGGAAAACGGGCACTTGGCCCAAGCACCACCCGGTTCACTGACCTTTGCGCTGTTCCCTGAGGAACGCTTGCGCCACGTACAAATCTTCCGGCGTGGTGATTTTGATGTTCTCGAGGTCGCCGTCCACCAACTGAACGGGGTGGCCAGCAAATTCAAAGACACTGGCATCATCCGTGAATTCCGGACGGAATCCGCTGCTGTAAGCGGCCTTCAAGCCCGCTAAACTGAAACACTGCGGCGTCTGAACCGCACGCAGCCGATCGCGCATCACCGCGTGGGAAGCCGCTCCGTTCACTTCTCGGATGCTGTCCTTTACGGGCACGACAGGAACGGCACTGCCTGCGTCAGCTGCTGCCTCGAAGCATCGGCAAATGGTCGCCTCAGAAACAAACGGCCGCACCGCATCGTGAACGCCAACCACGCCATCCTCTGGCAGCACAGCAAGGCCATTGGCCACCGAGTGCCACCGCTCGGCACCTCCGGCCACGAGCTGATCGACCCCGGCCGGCCCGTGCGTGGCTTCCAACGAACGGAAGGTGTCGAACAAGCTTTCGTGCAGCACCAATACCACATGCAGGTCGGGCAGCGCCGCGCGAAAACGCCGAAGGGTCCACCACATCAGTGGCAGACCCTCCAACAAGAGAAATTGCTTGGCCACGGGCTGCGCCATGCGCGTCCCCGTACCGCCTGCAACAACAATCAGGTAACGCTTCACGCGCGAGTCGCTGCGTATCGCTGGGCCACTGCGTCCCAGTCAATGACATTGAAGAACGCCGCGATGTAGTCGGGGCGGCGGTTCTGGTAGTTCAAATAGTAAGCGTGTTCCCACACGTCCAATCCCATGATGGGGGTTCCACCGCATCCTACACCGGGCATGAGCGGGTTGTCCTGGTTAGCGGATGAGCACACTTCGAGTTTGCCGTCCTTCACGCAGACCCACGCCCATCCTGAACCGAATCGGGTGGCCGCTGCATTGGCAAAGGATTGCTTGAATGCATCCCATCCACCGAGGTCGGCATCAATCGCGGCCGCCAAATCACCCGTAGGCGTTCCGCCGCCATTGGGTGACATGATGCTCCAGAAGAGCGTGTGGTTGTAGTATCCGCCTCCGTTGTTGCGCACGGCGCCGTTGTCCGAATGGTCAGCCAACAGGGCTTCGATGTCCTTGCCTTCCATTTCCGTGCCTTCAATGGCTGCGTTTAACTTGGATGTGTAGCCAGCGTGGTGCTTGCCGTGGTGGATTTCCATGGTGCGCGCATCGATGTGGGGTTCCAATGCATCGTAGGCGTAAGGAAGGGTTGGGAGTTCAAAAGCCATGATCCGTTTTTGATTTTATGAGTTAATGCGATTCTTACTGCAAAGTTAATCGACCGTCGACGATGCCCATGCGCGACTTGTTTTCCAGCCAATACGCCGCGCGTTCAATGGCGTCATCGCCTTGAGTCAGGAAGGTGTAATACGCCTGCTCCCCAGCCAAGTTGCGGATGACTTGAGCCGCCATGCGGTCGCTCAATTCACTGCGTTCGGCTTCGGTCCACTCGGCCGGTGGTAAGATGCCTTCTCCTTCTGCGTATTCGATGAGAAAGGTGAGCAAAGCGTCGGATTCCAACCCCTCGCCTGCACTTTGTGCCTGGCGTTCTGCTTCTGCTCGGTTGGCATCGACGTAGGCAAAAGCTGCATCGCGAAGCGTCCCCGTCCAGCTCAAATCCGATAGGTATCCGGACCACCGAACCGTGTCAAGTGCGACAAATACATCCGGTGTAATGCCACCTGCCCCGTGCACGACTTTGCCCGCCGGCGTCACGTAGGTCAACGAGTCTATGGTGGCGATACTATCTTGGTGAAACAACTCGCCCCGTTCATACCGGGCGAAGTAGTCATCGCCGTAGTCCACACCTTCACCGTACGGGCGTTGGATGGCACGGCCGGTGGGGGTGTAAAACCGCGCCACGGTCAACCGCAATGCCCCGAGCGTGGCAATGGAAAACTCTTCTTGGACCAATCCCTTTCCGAACGTTCGGCGACCGATGATAGGCCCCCGGTCGTGGTCTTGGATGGCGCCCGCAAAAATCTCCGAAGCCGAAGCCGACGACTCGTCGACGAGTACGGCGACGTCCCAGTCTTTCCAACGGCCGTCATTGCGTGCCTTGTACGTGCGGCGCGGAACGTGTTCGCCTTCCGTGTAAACCACCAGGTCATCGGCTTCCAAAAATGATTCCACCATGGGTACGACAGCGTTCAAGTACCCCCCGCCGTTTCCGCGCAGATCGACAATCACTTCGCTCAATCCTTGCTCGGCCAAGGTCTCCATCGCCAATTCAAATTCTTCGGCGGTGTTCTGCGCAAAGCGAATGACCTTGATGTACCCGCGTTGGCCGTCCAAATTGGCTGCACACACGACGCTGTGGATGGGAATGCGGTCCCGGCGCAGCAGTACGTGCTTGACCGTGTCCGCCCGGTCCAACCCGACGACCACCGTGGTGTTGCGCGGGCCCTTGAGCAATTCCATGACGCGTTGGTTGGTCAGGTCCGAACCGGATATGGCCACGGAGTCAACCGTCAGAATTCGGTCGCCAGCGCGAACTCCAGCCTTTTCCGAGGGCCCTCCGGGAATGGCGGCGACCACCATCAGCGTATCCTGCTGGATGATGAACTCAACGCCGATGCCTTCAAAGTTGCCCTCCATGGGTTCGGCAAGGGCCGCCAATTCTTCGGCACTGATGAACAAGCTGTGCGGATCCAATTTTTCCAATACGGCATCAAGGGCGACTTGCTCCAATTCCTCCCGCACAACAGGATCCACGTAGGTCTGTTCCACGCGGTCGAGCACGCCATTCAGCGCACTGCGGGGACCGACCATGTTCAAGCCATTCGAAGATCCGCCGCCGGTTTGAAGCCCGATGTAAACCCCCAGGATCAAGATGACAGCATACGCCAGTGGCTGCCAAGACGGAGTTGGTGATTTCCCGTTTTCGCTCATCCCCCTATTAACTCCTCAACTTCCGCTGTTGTTCGAGGTGAACCAGCTCCACGCCTGCCTGCTTCAAGAATTCGAGCCCTTGGGGATCTTTGTACTCATCGCGATAAACCACACGGCTGATGCCGGCTTGGTGAATCAACTTCGCGCACTCGCGACACGGGGACATCGTGATGTACAGCGTGGCCCCCACCGCCGAGTTGTTGGAGCGCGCCAATTTGGTGATGGCATTGGCCTCCGCATGCAGCACGTACCAGTTCGTTTCCCCCTCGTCGTTCTCGCACACATTGGGAAAACCCGTCGGTGTGCCGTTGAATCCGTCGGCGATGATCATGCGGTCCTTGACGATCAAGGCACCGACTTGCTTGCGCACACAATGCGACAACTGCGCCCATTCGGCCGCCATGCGCATGTACGCTTCGTCGTAGCGCAGCTGCTTTACCGCTTCGGGAGTTTGCATTGATTCCGGTTCCAAGTGCGTCGTGATTTACGCCCCTAAAGGTAGGGGTCTGTCCGTTGCGTTGTAGCTTGCTAGCTCGAAAGAATGCCAAATGCGGATTTACACGCGAACAGGGGATGACGGCACCACATCGTTGTTTGGGGGCCAACGGTTGAGCAAGGACGACTTGCGCATCGAGGCCTACGGCACACTGGATGAACTCAATGTATGCATTGGAGCGCTGGGCAGCTGCGCTGCTGTTGCCGAATCTGAAGACGCTGCATTCCTTCGGACCATCCAATCGGACGTCTTCTCGTGGGGAAGCCACCTGGCCACCGTCGATCCCGAAATGGCCAAACACCTGCCGCCCGTACCGGCTACCCGAATCGACGAAATGGAGGCCTGGATGGACGCCAAAAACGATGCCCTGCCCCCACTGAGTCAGTTCATCCTCCCCGCGGGGCACCCTGCGGTGGTGGCTGCGCACACGTGCCGCGTGGTTTGCAGGCGGGGCGAGCGAAGGGTCATCGCCCTTGGTCGCGAGGAAGCCATCCCCGACGGGTTGGTCGCCTACTTGAACCGCCTGAGCGACCTGTTTTTTGTGTGGAGTCGGCACTTGCACACCGCTACGGACACTCCGGAAATTCCATGGGAATCAGCGCCTTAACCGGGCAATAAGCGTCAAAAACAGCCGAAAAAGCGCCGTTTCTGAAGATTTTCTTGGATGTGATTGCGATTCTTCTATTTTTGCGCGCTGAAGACGCTTACCATGTATTGGACACTTGAATTGGCTTCCTACCTCGAAGACGCTCCTTGGCCCGCCAGCAAAGACGAGCTGATTGACTTCGCCATGCGCACCGGCGCACCGCTCGAAGTCGTCGAGAATTTGCAGCAATTGGAAGACGAGGGTGATGCATTCGAAACCATCGAGGACATCTGGCCCGATTACCCCAGCAAGGAAGACTTCTTTTTCAACGAAGACGAATATTAGCGACCCGACGCCAGGGCGCTCAGTCCTTCGCGCGTCAGCTTCCCGTTGAGCCATTCCGGATCCAATCCGGCACCCAGCGATTTGTAAAATCCAATCGCCGGCTCGTTCCAATCCAACACTTGCCACTCCATCCGGCCGTAATCTGCCGCGGCACACGCTTCTGCCACTGCCAGAAACAACGCCTTACCGATGCCTTGGCCCCGGTGCGACTCCCGCACCACGAGGTCTTCCAAAAAGCCACACCGGCCCTTCCATGTGCTGTACTTCTCGTACCACAGGGCCATGCCGACCAATGCGCCTTGCACCTCGGCCACGAAAAGCCGGTAAATGGCGTCACTTCCAAAGCCGTCTTCTACGAGCTGTTCGACCGTCGTGGTCACCTCGTTTTCCGCTCGCTCATAAATCGCCAACTCGACGATGAGGCGGTGAATGGCTGCGGCGTCCTCTGGCCTCCCCTTGCGGATGGTAAATGCCGTTTGTGATTGGTCCATGGCCGAAAGTTAGCGCTGCTTTCTTTCTATTTTGCGGCATGCAATGGGATCAAATTGGGGCGGTGGATGCCGTGTTGGGCATTTGGCTGGCGTGGGCGATGTTTAATGGCTTTCGCAAAGGCCTGATCATCAAGGTCGCCTCCATCGTGGCCTTGGTATTGGGGATTTACGCCGGCTTTCACTTTTCCAGTTTCGCTGCCGAATGGCTGAATCAACAATTCGACTGGTCCACCCGGACGACGGAAGTGGGTGCCTTTGGTCTGACCTTCCTCGGGGTGGTACTGGGGGTGCATTTCATTGCCAAGCTCTTGGAAAAAATCGTTGACATCACCGCGTTGAGCATGCTGAATAAACTCGGTGGCCTGGCACTCGGACTGGTACAAACGCTGTTTTTCTTAAGCGCATTGACCTATGCTTTGGACGGGGTTTTCGGACCGCGCCAATGGCTGCCGGAAGCGCAGGTCGAACAATCGGTGCTGTACCCGTTTGTCGAGGACGCCATCGAATACGTGGTGCCGGACATGGAACGCACCACACCGTGGGAACAGCTGCGCGACCGCTTTGAAGACGGCATGGAGCGCATGGAAGAAGCGGCCATCGAGCGGGTCAGCGACCGCGATTAGCCCGTTAGGCCACGCCCATTTCTTGCTTGAGTTGAGCGATGCGGCTTTCCAATGCGTCCATGGCCTGGCTGTAGTCGCCGTTCGGCCAGTTGTCCACCGCCATGCGCACTGAGAAATAGAATTTGATTTTCGGCTCTGTTCCGCTGGGACGTGCCGTGACGAGGGCGTTCTGCTCCGTGACCAACTGCACGACGTTCGATGCCGGCAGGTCGAGCGTTCGGGTTGAATCGTCCCGTACGTCCGTCGCACGCTGGGCCGCGTAATCCCGAACTTCAATGACGCGCTCTCCGGCCAATTCAGCCGGTGGTGACGTTCGGAATCCTTCCATTTGGGCCGCGATTTCCGCTTTGCCCGCGCGGCCTTGTTTCGTTTGCGACACCAGCGCCTCCTTGTACGCCCCGTGGGTGCGGTGAATGGCCTCCAGTCGACCGAGCAAATCCGACCCCTCGGCGTGCGCCACGTGCGCCAGTTCGCACAACACACATGCCGCCGCTACGGCGTCTTTGTCGCGAACCTCATCGCCAATCATGTAGCCATAGCTTTCCTCACCACCCGCGACGAATCGTCCTTTGCCTTCCTCCCGGCGAATGGCGTCCGCAATCCACTTGAATCCGGTCAAGGTCTCGTACACATCGAGACCGGCGTGGCGTCCGATGTCCGCCATCAGCTCCGAAGTGACAATGGTTTTGGCAACGAAATCGCCCGACGCGAGCAAGTCCTTTTGGGCGCGCTGGGAAACCACGTAGTCCACGAGCAGCGCTCCGGTCTCGTTGCCGTTCAGGAGCCGCCACCCGCCATCGGATTGCGCATCGGGCACGGCGATGCCCACCCGGTCCGAATCGGGATCGGTGCCCAGAACCAACTGCGCATTGACCGTTTTGGCCAATTCGATGGCTTCGGAAAGCGCCGCACCTTCTTCGGGGTTGGGGCTGTGAACAGTCGGAAAGTTGCCGTCGGGATGCCGCTGGCTTTCGACGATGTGCACGTTGCGGAATCCGGCGGCATCGAGAGCGGGGATAACGGAGACCGATCCTGTGCCGTGCAACGGTGTGTACACGATGCTGAGGTCGCTGCCGTTTGCAATCAAATCCTCACTCAATCGCAAATCTAGGACCGTCTTCCAGTACGCTTGGTCTGCTTGGTTATCCAGTAAGTGAATGCGGGCTTGCGATGCCGCATCCCGGCCCCACTGAACTTCAGCAGGCCCTGACACCGAGCGCACGCGCTCGATGATGCCTTTGTCATGCGGAGGCACGATTTGGCCGCCGTCGCTCCAATAGACTTTGTACCCGTTGTACTCCTTCGGATTGTGGCTCGCTGTGACGACAATGCCCGCTGTGCAACCGAGCTCTCGGACGGTGAATGAAAGCTGAGGCGTTGGACGCAAAGCGGGAAACAGGTGCACCTCAATGCCGTTGCCTGCCATGACTTCGGCTGCTACCCGAGCGAATGCCGGGCTGTTGTTGCGGGAATCGTACGCAATGGCAATGGAAGCACCGCTCGGCACGGCTTCAAGTATGTAGTTGGCCAGGCCTTGGGTCGCTTGGGCGACCGTGTAGGCATTCATCCGGTTGGTGCCCGCCCCCATCAGGCCCCTCAGTCCCCCCGTGCCAAACTCCAGGTCGGTGTAAAAGGCTTCCACCAGTGCTTCACCCCCTTCTTCCAGCAACGCACGCACCTCACTCTGGGTGGCTTCGTCGTAGGGGGCTTGGGTCCAATTGTGCGCACGTTGTGCGGCAAAATCCGTCAGTTCTTTTCCTTCCATGCTCATTCAAATAGGCGTTTATCCACGTTCTATTTCATGCCTTAAGGCCTCTTTCCAATGGACGTAGGGCAGTTGCAATGCCTCCGCAAATGCCTTTCCATCGAGGTAAGAGTAGGCGGGTCGTTCTGCAGGTGTTGGGTAATCTGCCGTTGTGCACGGCGAAAGCTCCACATCCATCCCATGCCCATCAAAAATGGCCTGCGCAAACCCGTACCACGTGGTCGGGCCCTCAAGGCCGTAGTGCCAAATCCCTGCCGGGACCAGGTCCGGGTGAGCCGCGAGCTTCAACAGTGCTTCGGCGAACGGCCGTGCAAAGGTGGGAACGCCGTGTTGGTCATTCACCACACGCAAGGCTTTGCCCGATTTTCCCAGGCGCAGCATGGTTTGCATAAAATTCTGGCCGCGGGTGTCGCACAGCCAAGCAACCCGAACCACCCACCAACGGCACCCCGGTGTCGCTGCTACAGCCAACTCGCCGGCGCGTTTTGAATCGGCGTATACGCCCTTGGGATTGGGCCCATCGGATGGGACATACGGCCGGTCTTGCGTGCCATCAAACACGTAGTCGGTGCTGATGTGAATCAGGTCAATGCCGTGCTCAGCACAGGCTTCAGCCAACAGCCGCGGTCCCAACGCATTGATGGCATGCGCCGGTTCTGGTTCTTCTTCCGCACGATCGACGGCCGTGTACGCCGCCGCGTTGATGACAACATCTGGGCGGTGCGTTCTCAGCGCATCCGCAATGGACTGAGGAGCGGTTATGTCCAGCTCGTCGCGGTCAAAACCGACGATGCGGAGGTCGCTTTGGCCGGGGTTTTCCATCAATCGCGAACCCAACTGGCCATTCGCCCCTGTCACCAAAACTGTTCGCATGGTCGAAATTTACGTACGGATCATCATCCGGTAGTGCGCATGGCCTCCACGGGTTCCATTTCTGCCGCCCGGCGCGCCGGGGCCAACCCCGCGATCAAGCCCGAAGCCACCGCTACACTCAAAGCGATGATGATGCGGGAAGGCCGCACTTGCAGCAGGAATCCCACATCCACGGCATTCACCGCCAACACGATGGCCTCAATGGCAATCAAGGCAAACAGCGCACCGATGACGCAGAGGGCAACGGCCTCGAACAGGAACTGCAGCATGATGAAGTTGGACTTTGCTCCAATGGCCTTCTGCACACCGATGATGCGGGTGCGTTCGCGGACGCTTACAAACATGATGTTGGCAATGCTAAAGCAGCCCACCAGGATGGCGAAGATGCCAATGAACCAGCCGCCGTATTCCACTTGCTGAAAAATGGAATCCAAAATGGACGTAAGCATATCGATTTGGTTAATCGAGAAGTCGTCTTCTTCACGCGGCCGCAACCGGCGCACCGACCGAAATTGCTGGACAATCTCATCCGACAACACTTCCGTGGTCACGCCCTCAACCGGCTTGACCATGATGCTGGTTCCCATGCCGTAGTCCATGATGCGGTGCCCGAATTTGGCCGGTACCAGCGCTGCCCGATCAAACCCATCGTTGATGGCCGAAGCACCTTGTTTGGCGAATACGCCGACCACCTCCAACCGCTGTCCCTTTGTTTCGATGACCTCCCCCACCGCATCGGCATCGCCCGTCAATTCCACTGCAACATCGTGCCCGATGATGGCAACAGCTCGCCCCGATGCGACCTCCATGGGCGAGAAATAGCGTCCCGTTGCAATGTCCAGGGCAATCACGTCATCGTATCCCTGAGAGACCGCGACAATGCCGACCCCGTCCAGGCGGCTGTTGCTCGACTCAACGGCGAGCATCGTCTTCGCTTGAAAGACCACCTCCTTGGCTTGGGTCAATCGCTCCTCCAAGAGCGCGGCATCATTCAGGCTCACCTCCCGGCGCTGCACGTACTTCCACCACGGGTAATCCTCGTCAAACGCCCACGGCCATTTTTGGATGAACAGCACCTCATCGTCGAGCATATTGAACGTACTCTTCAGGCCGTCTTCGAGGGAATCCACCACCGCAAAAACAGCCGTGATCATGAAGATGCCCACCATGACCCCGAGCAGGGACAGGAAGGTCCGGAGGCGGTTGGTCACGATGGCGGACCAAGCGAAGGCGAAGCTTTCAAAAAGCAGGCGAAGCCAGAGCATGCAACAAAGCTAATTCCTGCCCGCCAAGTCCGCGTATATGTCGGGGTTTAATTGTAGTTTTGCGCCTTTGATTCGCACTTCCAAATCACTTGAAATGAACGCACCACGCCGCATTCAATCCGCCCTAATTTCCGTCTTTCACAAAGAAGGTCTGGAGCCCATCGTCGAGCAGCTCAAGCGCCTCGGCGTGACCATCTACTCCACCGGTGGAACGCAAAAAGCGGTGGAGGCGATGGGAGCTGAGGTCGTTCCGGTTGAATCGATCACGGATTACCCTTCCATTTTGGGTGGTCGGGTGAAGACCTTGCACCCCAAGGTGTTTGGAGGGATCCTGAACCGCCGCGACTTGGCCGAAGACGTGGCCCACATGGAGGAGTACCAGCTGCCGCATATCGACCTCGTCATTGTTGACCTCTATCCCTTTGAGGCCACCGTTGCGCAAGGCGGAACGCACCAGCAGATCATCGAGAAGATTGACATCGGGGGGATTTCCCTGATCCGGGCTGCGGCGAAAAACTTCGAAGATGTGGTCATTGTCCCCAGCCAGGACGACTACGGCACGTTGTTGGACTTGCTCGAAAACGGAGGAGGCGTCACCACACGCGAAGAGCGCCAAGCCCTCGCTACACGCGCCTTCCGAATCAGCTCACATTACGACACCCGCATCCACGAATGGATGCAAGGCGGTGCCAATGTGGAGCAATTGAACCTCTCCGAAATGACCTCGAAGTCATTGCGCTATGGAGAAAACCCGCACCAGCCGGGCCGGTTCTTCGGCGACCTCGACGCGCTGTTCGATCAGTTGAATGGGAAGGCCTTGTCGTACAACAACTTGCTCGATGTCGACGCGGCGGTGCAGTTGATGCGCGAATTCCAATCCGACGACCCCACCTTTGCCGTGCTGAAGCACAACAACGCTTGTGGCCTTGCCACGCGGCCAACCGTGTTGGAAGCATGGACGGATGCCTTGGCCGGCGATCCCGTATCGGCATTTGGCGGCGTCCTCATTTGCAACAGCCCCATCGACAAGGCCACGGCCGAAGCCATGCATGAATTGTTCTTCGAAGTGGCCATTGCCCCGGCTTATCATGCAGAAGCACTCGAAGTCCTCAAGCAAAAGAAGAACCGAATTCTAGTGGTGCAGAAGCCATGCAGCACCCCGAATGTGACCGTGCGGAGCGCGCTGAATGGCTACTTGGTTCAATCCCCTGATGCCAAAATGGAAGGCACAGCAGACTTGAACTTGGTGACCAAAACTGCGGGGACAGCGAGCGAGCAAGAAGACCTCATTTTTGCCATGAAAATTGCGAAGCACACCCGCTCCAACACCATTGTCTTCGCCAAAAACAAGCAGCTCTGCGGCAGCGGGACGGGACAGACGAGCCGCGTCGATGCATTGAAGCAAGCCGTGGTGAAGGCCAAAAGCTTCGGGTTCGACCTGAACGGTGCAGCCATGGCTTCCGATGCGTTCTTCCCCTTCCCCGATTGCGTGGAACTGGCCGATGACGCCGGAATCAAGGCGGTGATCCAGCCAGGAGGGTCGGTCAAAGACCAGCTGAGCATCGATTACTGCGACGAACATGGCCTCGCCATGTACATGACGGGCGTGCGGCATTTCCGTCACTGATCTTGGGTGTTTTTGGTGCCTTCTGAGGGCCTCAGAAAGCCGGAGAATTTGTGAAAAATTCAATGGGTTTTGCGGAGGGCGCTTTGCTATATTTGAGTGTTCACTTCGTCTTGTTCTCCACACACTTGAAGCCCATGGGTTTGTTCAATTTTTTCATGCAAGAGATCGCCATCGATCTCGGTACCGCCAACACCATCATCTACTTTGAGGACAAGGTGGTCGTGGATGAACCCAGCATTGTGGCCAAGGACCGCGGGACCAACCGCGTCGTCGCCATCGGGCGTTTGGCGCAGCAGATGCACGGCAAGACCCACAAAAATATCGAGACCATTCGCCCTTTGAAGGACGGCGTAATCGCCGACTTCCAAGCGGCCGAAGAGATGATCAAGGGCATGATCAAAATGATAAACAGCCGCAAGTCGTGGTTCAACCCTTCGCTTCGCATGGTCATCTGCATCCCTTCGGGCATCACCGAAGTGGAAAAGCGCGCCGTTGGGGATAGCGCCGAGCACGCCGGAGGAAAAGACGTTTACCTCATCCATGAACCCATGGCCGCAGCCATCGGAATCGGCATTGACGTCGAAGAACCCATGGGCAACATGATCATCGACATCGGAGGGGGTACATCAGAAATTGCCGTGATTGCGTTGGGCGGCATTGTCACAGACAAAAACATCCGCGTCGCAGGGGACGAATTCACCTCCGACATCGAGGAATACATGCGCCGTCAGCACAACATCCTCATCGGAGAGCGCACTGCCGAGCAAATCAAAATCGAAGTCGGCGCCGCCACGGCAGACCTCGACAACCCCCCGGAGGATTACCCGGTGCGGGGGCGCGACTTGATGACCGGCATCCCCAAAGAGATCCTCGTATCGTATGTAGAGATTGCGCAGGCGTTGGATAAGAGCATTTCGAAAATCGAAGAAGCGATCCACAGCGCATTGGAGCAGACACCGCCTGAGCTATCTGCGGACATCTACAAGACGGGCATCTACCTCGCTGGAGGGGGTGCATTGCTCCGGGGCTTGGACAAACGCATTTCCGCCAAGACCAAGCTGCCCGTTCACGTCGCTGACGACCCCTTGCACGCGGTGGCCAAAGGCACAGCGATTGCCCTCAAAAACATCGACCGCTTCACGTTCCTGATGCGCAACTAATTCCAGCAGGTAGCGGATGCGAAACCTCTGGAACCTCCTCGTCCAATACCACATCGCCTTGGTCTTCGTGATTTTCCAGGGCATCGCATTGACGTGGTTTGTCGGGAGCCACGGGTACTCGCGCGGCAAGTGGGTGCAACGTTCGTTGGAATGGCAGGGGAAATGGGACCAACGCATCAGCCAATGGAACCGCTTGACCGAATTGGACGACCTCAACCGCGAATTGCTCGCCGAAAACGCCACCCTCCGCGCCGAATTGCACAGCGCCCGCGGGGATGCCATTCATAGCACTTACCACGGCGCTGAAGTCATTCGCTCCACTTGGAACAGCACCTCCAATCAAATGGTGCTGAATAAAGGAACAACCCACGGCGTCAAACCCGGCAATGGCCTCTTGCAAAACAACCGCGTCGTGGGACGCGTGGTGGAAGCATCGGAAAACTACGCTTTGGCCTTGCCGCTGATCAACTCCTCCATCGAGTGGAGCGTGCGAATCGGCAGCTCCGGACCCGTCGCACGGCTGGTCTGGGAAGGGGGTGATGTGACGCGTGCAACCGTGTACGATGTGCCGCGGAGCGCGCCATTCAGCCCGGGAGATTCCGTCTTGTCCTCCGGTTTTCAAGGTTACTTTCCCGCGGGGTTACTCGTCGGCAGCATCGCTGATGAGGCCCCGGAGTTTGACGGTCAATTTTTGAACGTCCCCATCACCCTTGCAGCCGACTTCAGGGCCATTCGCTATGTGCAGATCGCGGCTCCGATAGGGGAATCCGAAATCAACGGCCTCTCACATTCCGACAGCCAACAATCGCCATGAACAACCAGGTGCTGACATACGGCAGGGTGTTCGTTCCGTTGGTTCTGCACGTGCTTTTCTTTCAGTACGCTGCATTCGCGTCGGGTTGGTGGTTTGTCGGCCTTCACTTGCTCGGATTGATGCTGATGCCCTTGCAATCTTCACCGCTGCTGCTGTTGGTGGTCGCTGCAGGATTTGGCAGCATCGTCGACACGGCCACATTGGAAGGTGGGCTGTTCATGTCAAGTGCGGTCCTGATGGCCCTGGCAACCCCTGCCGTAAACCGGTTGTTGGCACCTCGCGAGGGGTATGAAGTCACCGACCAACCGACTGTTTCGTCCATGGGCGTTCAGTGGTTCGCCATCCGATGCCTGCTCTTGCTGACAGTTCACCACCTGTGGATGTTTGGATTGGAGGCCGGACGGTGGGATTTGTTCCCCCGGGCCATTGGCAAGGCGCTGACCTCATCCACCTTGTCCACAGGCGCCTTTGTGCTCGTTCTGCTGCTCACCCGTCGCCAACGATCCGCCCGATGAAGCTGCGCGAACGCCAATGGATCATTGGAGGCATTTTCCTTCTCATCTCGGTCATCTACCTCGGACGATTGATCCAGATGCAGGTGTTTGCTCACGAGTGGAAAGCGTATGCCTCCCGCTTGACCGAAGAAACGGAAACGCTCGAACCGGCCCGCGGCCTCATCCGCGACCGCCACGGCAAGGTTGTCGTCAACAACAAAGCCGGGTACGACATTTGGTTTACACCCCGCAAATGCTCGGCTGCAGGAGGGCTCGACACCCTGGCTTTGGCTGAGTTGATTGAAATGACACCCGACGGGCTCACACGCGCGTTCCGCCGCGCCGAGAATTACGCAACCTACCGGCCCTCGCGCATTCAAAAACAACTCACGGCAGAGAGCTATGCCCGGATATCCGGCGAAATGTGGCGCTTCCCAGGCGTTGAGGTGCGCCGGCGGTCCCTTCGAACCAATCCCTCCGGACTCGCGAGCCACTTGGTGGGCGAATTCCGTGAAGTGGATCAAAACGACCTGGCGTCCAACCAGGGCTACCGGCTCGGCGACTACAAGGGGAAGTCTGGTTTGGAGCTTCAATGGGAATCCACGCTACGCGGAAGACGCGGTACCCGGCACCACATCGTCGACATCCGAAACGACTTCCGTGAACCGGCCCAAGCCGGTATGCTCGACACCCTGCCTGTGCCCGGTGACGACATTCAACTGACGTTGGATCTGGAATTGCAGGCCTACGGAGAAAACATCATGGCCAACAAGCGGGGTGCCATCGTTGCCATTGAGCCCGCCACCGGGGAAGTCCTTGCGATGGTCAGCGCACCGAGTTACGGAACCGATTTGCTCACGGGACGGGACCGCGGTGCGAATTACGACAGCCTCATCAACCACCCAAACAAGCCGCTCTTCAATCGAACCTTGCGTGCGACCTACCGTCCTGGCAGCATCTTCAAAATGATCCAAGGACTGATCGCCATGGACCGAGGGGTGCTGCGCCCTTCCAGCCGGATTGTCTGCGATCGCAACATCATCGGCTGCCACGGACCGCATAGGTTTGACAACCTCGAGGAGGCCATCGTTCACTCCTGCAATCCCTATTTCCACGAAGTGATGAAGCGCATGATCCAAGATGGCTCAACGGGGAGCATCTTCAGCGACGCGCACCATAACTTGGCAACGTGGTCGGAGTCCGTACGGACCTTCGGACTGGGCACGGACTTGGGCGGGCACTTTCCGGCCTTGCGATCTGGATCGGTCCCGGACACCACGAATTACGACCAGATGTACGGGCGCAAACGGTGGGCCTATTCCACCATTTACTCCATATCCATCGGGGAAGGAGAATTGCTCACCACCCCCATGCACATGGCCAACCTCGCAGCAACGTTGGCGAACCGAGGGCACTACATCACGCCACACGCGGTCCGCGGAAGCAAAGGCATTGAACGAATGGAATCCGGCGTCGATGACCGGCACTTCGATGCCGTAATCCGCGCGATGTCGACGGTGGTGACTGCCAACGATGGTACCGGACGACGGGCAGCCACCCCGGGCGTGGAGGTGTGCGGCAAAACGGGAACCGTCCAAAACCCCAACGGCAACCACTCGGTGTTCATCGCCTTTGCGCCGGCCGACAACCCGCAAATCGCACTCAGCGTCTACGTGGAGAATGCCGGAGCCGGAGGTGACTGGGCCGCCCCCATCGCCAGCTTGATGATCGAAAAGTACCTGAATCAAGACGTGACCCAAAGCGCCAAGGAACAGCGCATCCTTGAAGCCACTTACCCCTTTCCAGAATTGCCGTTGTGAGGAGAACAGCCCCCATATCACAGCGCATTGATTGGCTCACAGCCGGGTTGGTGTTCGCCTTGATGCTCATCGGGCTGTTCAACGTGGCCAGCGCCACCGCCGGTGCGAGCACGGTCGAGTGGTTCGATTTCAGCGGGAAGCTCGGGAAGCAATTCATTTGGGTCGGGGCGAGCTTGGTGTTGGCCTTCCTGCTGCTGGTCATCGAAGGGGAATTTTTCATTCGCACCTCAGTGATTCACTACGCCGTGAACGTCCTGCTCCTCCTCGCAGTATTGGCCGTGGGAAAACGCATTGGCGGGGCCAAATCGTGGTTCTCATTCGGGGGCATCGGCATCCAGCCCTCGGAGTTTGCGAAGACCGGCACCTCGCTGATGCTCGCTTGGATGCTCAGCCGCAACCAGGACCGGTTCAACCAATGGGGCTCATTGATCAAGGCGGTAGCCATCGTCTCCTTGCCAGCAGCCTTGGTCCTGCTTCAGCCCGATGCCGGAACAGTGTTGGTGTTTACCGGGTTGATTTTGGTCTTCTACCGGGAAGGGCTTTCGGGCAATGTGTTAATCGCTGTGCTCTGTGCGCTACTGGTCACCATCGCGACCATTCTGAGTGGGGCAAGCACGGTGCATTACCCGGGTGCAGGCGAAGCCACTGGAGCCTGGATCCTCTGGGGCATCCTGCTGAGCATCGGTGGCTTTCTCTGGGCCACGGTGCCCCAGTGGACCGTTCCGCGGCGGAGAAAACGCAACCGTCGGGCAGTCCTTTTCAGCTTTGCCGCGGCATTGGTTCTGTCCGTTGGATTGCAATTCGGGTTGGAGGAAGTGCTCCGGCCCTACCAGAAAGATAGAATCCACGTATTGTTCGGCATCGATGTGGGCAATCCCGATGCCGATTACAACATCCGTCACGCCAAAGCGGCCATCAGTTCGGGTGGGCTCACGGGAAAAGGCTATTTGAAAGGCCCCATGACCGCCTATGGATTTGTCCCCGAACAAGAGACCGATTTCATCTTCTGCACCATAGGAGAGGAATGGGGATTGATGGGCACGTCAGCCACGTTGTTGTTGTTCACACTCCTGCTGCTGCGCATTCTAGCACTGGCTGAACGGCAGCGCAGCGATTTCACCAGGATTTACGCATACGCCGTGGCCAGCATTCTGTTCATGCACTTCGCCATCAACGTGGGAATGGTGCTCGGACTCGCTCCGGTCATCGGAATTCCGTTGCCCTTTATCAGCGCAGGTGGCTCGTCCTTGGTCGGATTTACCTTATTGATTTTCGTCCTGTTACGGTTGGATGCCGAGCGTTTCACGATTCTTCATTAATCGATACTTATATATATTTAATCGAATAATTTATCCGTTTAGTTTGTTTTACAGGATGAAAATTTGTACCTTTGGGCGTGCTTTGTTTGGAATGATAATAGAGACCCATTGTGTGCAGCCAGCCTGCCGCAATGGGTTTCCTCATTTGGAACAAACAAGGCGAGCAAACCATTCAAACCTATAACCCCGTGCCATGTGTACGGGGTTTTTTGTTCAAAGGCCGAGCAGGACTTCCTCTGGGCTCTTGCCCGTGAAGAGCAGGCGCTCAGGTTGCTCGATCATTTCTTTGATCGCGTAGAGGAATCCGACGCTTTCTTTTCCGTCAATGATGCGGTGATCGTAGCTCAAAGCCACGTACATAACCGGGCGCACCTCAACTTTTCCGTTGACTGCGACGGGGCGTTCCACGATGTTGTGCATGCCCAGAATGGCGCTCTGTGGTGGGTTGATGATGGGCGTGGACAACATGGATCCGAAGACACCACCGTTGGTGATAGTGAACGTACCACCTTGCATTTCATCGATGCCCAATTCGCCGTCTCGTGCACGGATGGCCAAGCGTTTGATATCGGCTTCAATCTGCGCCAAACTCATCGTCTCCGCATTGCGAACAACGGGAACCATTAGGCCTTTTGGCGAGCTCACAGCGATCCCAATGTCAGCGTATTCGGGCAAAATGACTTCCTTGCCATCGATCATGCCATTGACCGTAGGGAATTGCGCAATGGCATGCGTAACCGCCTTGGTGAAAAAGCTCATGAAGCCCAAACCGACGCCATGCGCTTCGCGGAAGGCATCCTTGTACTTCGCGCGCAGGTCCATCACCGGCTTCATGTCTACCTCGTTAAACGTGGTCAACATGGCCGTTTCGTTTTTGACCCCGACTAAGCGCTCCGCAACCTTGCGGCGCAGCATGGACATTTTCTCACGTCGCACCTCGCGTGTACCGCCCCACTGGGCTGCGGAAGAACCGTCAAATCCTGCCGCCAAAGCAGCGAGTACATCTTGTTTCAAAATGCGACCGTCCCGTCCTGTGCCTTGAACTTGGCTGGCTTTCAAGCCGCTCTCGGCCAGCATTTTCTTAGCAGCTGGCGAAGGATGTCCGGCGGCGTGGGTGGCTTTCGCGGCTGGAGCGGGGGCCGGCGCAGGAGCCGGAGTTGGTGCTGGTGCTGGTTCCGCTTTTGGAGCAGGTGCGGCTTTCTTGGCCGGCGCTTTAGCCGATGTGTCAATCAAGCAACACACCGCGCCCACTTCGATGGTGTCCCCCTCCTCTGCCTTGAGCGTGATAATTCCGGCCGCTTCGGCGGGAAGTTCAAGAGTGGCCTTGTCCGAATCCACCTCCGCAATGGCTTGGTCTTTCTCCACGTAATCGCCATCGGAAACAAGCCAGGTGGCGATTTCCACTTCGCTGATGGACTCTCCCGGACTCGGGACTTTCATTTCAAGTTGGGACATGATTCGTCGTGTATTGGAATGGACGTTAGCGTGCAATTAACAACGGAAGTCAACCGGATTGGGGGCGACGCTGAATCTTTTCTTAACCGTTGGCATGCGAAAAAACCTCGTCGACAATGGCCGATTGACGCTTGGCATGGACTGCCGAACTGCCCGAAGCAGGGCTCGCACTCAGGCTGCGCGAAATCACGCTCAACGGAACCGCGGTGTAATGCTGCAGTATGAACGACCAGGCGCCCATATTTTGGGGTTCCTCTTGAACCCAAATGCAGTTGGCATCCGCACCGTATTGCTGAACAACCGCGTCCAATTCCGCTTGGGGTAGCGGATGCAATTGTTCCACGCGCACAAATGCGATGTTCGGGGCGGCCTGTTCCTCCAAGCGCTCGATCAAGTCGTAGTAAATTTTACCCGAGCACAACACCACAGTATTCACGGGCTTTCGCGCCGCTGCGGTGGCCATGCGCGGATCGTCAATGACCTTCTGGAAACCTCCTTTGGCCATGGCGGCAAAACCGGACACAGCCTTGGGGTAACGCAGCAATTTTTTGGGCGTGAAGACCACCAGCGGCTTGCGGAATCCGAACTTGACTTGTCGGCGCAAGAGGTGGAAATAGTTCGCGGGCTCCGTGATGTTGCAGACGAAGAAGTTGTCTCCGCTGCCGAGTTGCAAGAACCGCTCCATGCGGCCCGAACTGTGTTCCGAACCCATGCCTTCGTAACCGTGCGGCAACAAGAGGGTGAGGCCGTTCATGGTCCGCCACTTGTCTTCAGCTGCGCTCAAAAACTGGTCGAACAGAATCTGCGCTCCGTTATTGAAATCGCCGAATTGCGCCTCCCAAATGGTCAGGCCATTGGGCGTTGCAAAGGCGTATCCGTAGTCGAATCCAGACACCGCGTACTCACTCAACAGCGAGTTGAAAATGGTCAACTTGGCTTGTTTCTTATCCAGCAGGTTCAGTGGAATCACTTCCTCTTCGCTGTCCTCGGTTTTCACCACCGCGTGGCGGTGCGAGAACGTCCCACGCTCAACATCTTGACCGCTGATTCGCACGGGGTGGCCTTCCACCAACAGCGTGGCGTAAGCCAACAATTCACCCAGTGCCCAATCCAACCGGTCCTCCTCGATCATCTTCAACCGATCCCGCATGAGGCGCTGGACCTTGCGGTAAAACTTTTTGCCTTCGGGCAAGGTCGACATGGCCACAGCCAACGACTTGAGCTTCTTCTCGGTTACGGAGGTTTTGGGCGTGCTCGCCAAGGCCGCCTCGTCAGCCGCACTGTATGACGCCCAGAGGTCACCCAAGAAATCCTCGACGCTCGCCATCTCGCGTTTCTGCGCTTTTTCGAACGCCTCTTCCATGCGGGACTGCAAATCCGTACGCACCCGCTCCACTTCTTCTTGCTTCATGCTGCCGTCTGCCACGAGCCGGTCGGTGTACAGCTTGAACGGATTGTCGTGTTTGGCAATGGCCTTGTACAACTGCGGCTGGGTGAACATGGGCTCGTCGCCTTCGTTGTGGCCGTATTTGCGGTACCCCAGCAAATCGATGTAGACGTCCTGGTTCCACCGCTGGCGGTAGGCCAGCGCGATGCGCATGACCTGAACCACGGCTTCCGCCTCGTCCGCATTGACGTGGAATACGAGTGACTGGGTCACCTTGCCGACATCCGTGCAATAAATCGAACTCCGTCCGTCCAAGTAATTCGTCGTGAAGCCCACTTGGTTGTTGACCACGAAATGGACGGTTCCGCCCGTGCGGTAGCCGTCGAGTTGGGCCATCTGCGCCACCTCGTACACGACGCCTTGGCCAGAAATGGCCGCATCCCCGTGAATGAGGATCGGTAGGACCGCCGATTCTTCGCCGCCCAAAGCATCGATGCGTGCCCGCGACAACCCTTCCACCACCGGCCCGACCGCCTCAAGGTGAGACGGGTTGGGTGCGAGGGAGATGGTCACTTCCTCACCGGTATCGGCCTTCAAGGCGCGCGAGTAGCCGAGGTGGTACTTGACGTCACCATCGAATTCGCCCTCTTCGTCATATGCCTTCCCTTCGAATTCGCAGAAAATCTCCTCGTAGGGCTTGCCGAGAATGTGCGCCAATGTCGACAGACGACCGCGGTGGGCCATGCCGATGAACACTTCCTTCACCCCGTGCTTTGTGCCCTCTTCCACCACGGCATCCAATGCCGCAATCAAGGTCTCACCGCCCTCGAGGGAAAAGCGCTTCTGGCCGACGAACTTTTTCTGGAGAAACTCTTCAAACAAGGTCGCTTGTGCGAGTTTTTTCAAAATCTGAACCCGGTCTTCTACGCCGATGCGCGGGCGGTTGGCGAGCTCGATGTGCTCGCGCACCCAGGCCTGGCGCTCCACGTCCTGAATGGACATGTACTCGATGCCAATGGCGTGGCAATATGTCAGCTCCAAGTGGTCGATAATCTCCTTCAGCGTCGAAGGCCCGATGCCCACCTCCGTTCCCGCCTGAAAGACCGTATCAAGGTCCGCCGTTGACAGGCCGAAATTTTCCAAGCTCAAATCCGGGCTGTATACTCGACGCGCACGCACCGGATTGGTCTTGGTGAAGAAGTGACCCCGGACGCGGTACGCGTGAATCAAGTTGATGACTTGAAATTCCTTGAGGGTCTGAGGGGACGCTGCATCCTCGCCATAAGAGGCGGTAGCCAAATCAAAGCCCTTAAAAAAAAGCCGCCAACTCGCGTCAACGGAATTCGGGTTTGAACGGTACTGCTGGTACAGAGATTCAATCGCTTGCGGCTCAGCTTGGCTGATGAAATCTAAAGGGTCCATGCGGACTATACGTGGGTTCGTGTAACAAAGATACACCGAGCCCATCAGAAGGAGAAGGAATAACGAAGGAAGCTACCCTCTACCCTGTTGCCGAGTCTACGGCGCCGAAGGTCCAACGCAGCCACACCTTCTGCGCCGCGCGCTCGAGGGACAACTCGGCCAACTTGGCCGCGGCTTGAGGCCGCTCGTTCCAATCCATCACCTCGCGGATGACCGCCTCCCCCAGATCCAAGCGGTAGAAACACGCGAACAAACCGGTCGGATTCCGTTCCATACCCCAGTTGATTTCGTCTTCCAACAATTGCAATAAAGAGATGCGCACTTCACCCACACGCTCAGCATCCCATTGAAAATCCTTGACGAGCTGGTGCTGTACCGCTTGCTTGAACGCTTCGACGGAGCGGCCCTCAGGCAGGTTGCGGCCTTCCAGCCAGTGCGTCAGCGCAGTTTCTTTTTCCACCTTTACGACGTTCGCTGGGTCACCATGCCACCGAGGTACTGGAACCACTCCAGGTGGCTGCTTTCCAACCCCAATGCTTCGGCACTCGCCATCGCTTTGGCCACGTGGCCGTGCATCAACTCGCGCGCTGCATCGGCTGCACCGGCAGCGGTCATCGCTGAGCGAACGGCCTCAATTTTCGCCGGGGCGTCGTGCCGTTGCCCATCCCATTTCGCAAGGACCTCTTGGGCAGCTCCCCCTCCGTTTTCCTGGGTGTACAGGCGCAAGAAGGTCTTCTTATCAGCGAGGATGTCGCCACCGAGTTGCTTCCCCACTTGCTCATCGCCGAACGCGTCCAACAGGTCGTCCTGCATCTGGAACGCGAGGCCCAATTCTTCGCCAAGCGCATACCACAACTTCACACGCTCCTCCGACGCACCAGCGGCAATCGCCCCCAGCGCCAAGGACGCAGCGACCAACACCGAAGTTTTGAGGCGAATCATTTCCATGTACTCCGCAACCGTGACGTCGTTTCGCGTTTCAAACGCCATGTCACTTTGCTGGCCCAAGCACACTTCGAGCGCCGTTTGGTTGAACAACCGCAGCGCCTTGGGCAGCCCTTCCGCTGGCAATTGCGCCAACGCAATATGCGCCAAGGTGTACATCGCGTCCCCCGAGAGGATGGCGGCGTTCTCGTCCCACTTAATGTGCACGGTTTCCTTCCCACGGCGCAACGGCGCCGCATCCATGATGTCGTCGTGCATCAAGGTGAAGTTGTGGAACAACTCCACGCCCATGGCGGCCGGAAAGGCCACTTCACACGGGGCACCTTCGGCTTCCGCTGCCGACAGCGCCAGCACCGCGCGCAGGCGTTTGCCCCCCAACTGCATGAGGTAATGAACCGGCGCATACAAGCCGTCGCCCGCAGATTCGGGCCACTGCTTCAGAAAAGCTTCGATGGCCGCATCAGCCTGGTCCTTGAGTCGGGTGAGGTTGGGATGCGTCATTTTCTGGAACTACCGCGGCCGCGCTTCAATTGTTCCAACAAGTAATCACCGTATCCGGATTTTTGCAGGGGGCGCGCGACCTTTTCGAGGGTGGCATCGTCGATGTACCCCATGCGCCAGGCGATTTCTTCGATGCAGCCGATCTTCAATCCCTGCCGCTCTTCAATGACCTGGACATATTGCGAAGCTTGCATCAGCGAATGGTGCGTGCCGGTATCAAGCCATACCATGCCACGGTCCATTTTCGATACGAAGAGCTTGCCCGCTTCGAGGTATGCCTTGTTCACGTCGGTGATTTCGTATTCCCCACGGGCACTCGGCTCGAGGTTTGCTGCGATCTCGACAACGTCGTTGTCGTAGAAATAAAGGCCCGGTACGGCGTAATTGGAAGGCGGCTTGACCGGTTTCTCAACAATGTTCACCGCCTTGTCGCTCTCATTAAACGTCACCACGCCATACCGCTCAGGGGCATTGACGTAATAGGCATACACAATGGCGCCATCCGGGTTGGTGTTTGCGCGCAACTGACGGCCAAAACTCGGACCGTAGAAGATGTTGTCCCCCAGCACCAACGCCACCTTATCATCACCGATGAAATCCGCACCAATGACGAACGCTTGGGCCAGCCCGTTGGGCTCCGGCTGCTCTGCGTATTGAATCTGACACCCGATGTCCGAACCGTCAGCCAGCAGGCGCTTAAAACCCGGCAAGTCCGTCGGCGTGCTGATAATCAACACCTCGCGAATGCCGCTTAGCATCAAGGTAGAGAGCGGGTAGTAGATCATCGGCTTGTCATAAACCGGCATGAGCTGCTTCGAAACAGCTTTGGTCAGCGGCCACAATCGGGAGCCCAATCCTCCTGCTAAAATGATGCCTTTCATGGTGTCTTTGACTTAGTTGTTTTGTTCGCGCTGCCCCTTCAATGCTTCATGCTGTTCATCTCCTTTGCCTGGGGAAAGCCCCTGTTGAATTGCCAACTCTTCCAATTCGATGTCTTCTTCCTCATCCATCAGGGAGAAAAACGGCTCTGAGAACGACCGAGTCGTCAGGGCTTTTTCGAACTCCAGCAGCAGGGAGGGCAGCAGCAGCAAATTCGTACTCATCGCTACAGCCAAGGTAATGGAAACCAAAACGCCTAAAAAACGCGTCCCTTCAAAATTTGATATGGCAAACATCAAGAACCCAAAGAACAAGACGATGGAGGTGTACATCATGCTCACGCCCGTCTCTTTGAGCGCCATGAGGACCGCCTCCCTAATGTTCCAACTTTTCATGTTGAGTTCTTGACGATACTTGGCCAGGAAGTGAATGGTGTCATCAACCGAAATGCCAAACGCAATGCTAAACACCAGCACCGTGGAAGGTTTGATGGCAATACCAAACCACCCCATGACCCCTGCCGTGAAAAGCAGCGGAAACAAGTTGGGCACCAAGGCGATGGCCACCATCCGAGTGGACTTGAAGAGGCTCGCCATAATCAACGCAATGACGCAGATGGCCAAGGCAATGGAAATGCCCAAGTTGGTGACCATGTAGGTGGTCCCTTCCAAGAAGGCCACGCTAGTGCCCGTCATGGTGAGGCCGTACTTCTCCGGAGGGAAAATGGAATCCACCCGCGGACGAACCTCATTCAACAATTCCCGCATTTCGAGGGTGCCAACGTCGGCCATTTGCACACTTATGCGCGTTACTGCCCGCGTTGAATCAAAAAAGTTTCCGGTCACCCCTTCAGCCATTTTCGATCCTTCGGCTGCAGTTGCAGACCCCCGAAGCCAAGGACCAAATTGGGTCCTTTCCATCCCGGTGCGCGGAAGCCTGTAGTTTCTGGGGTGGCCGTTTTTGAACGCCTGGAAAGCAAACTTCGTTGCATCCGCCGCGCTCACCGAACGACTGAACTCGGGGTATTCTTTCAAAACGTTTTGCAAGCGGTCCAAGTGCTTGAGTGAGTTGGTGGTGGTGGCGCCCCCAGGGCGACGTGTGTCCACCATGATTTCAAACGGTATGGAACCGCCAAATTCAGCCTCCACCCACTGCAAATCTTGGATTACCCGGTCGTGGTCGGGTATGTCGTCCACAATGTTGCCGGTGGTCTGCATTTGGACGATGCCCGTAAAGCTGAATAGTAGCACCAGGGCCGCACCTACGTACACTTTGGTGCGCTGGCCTTCCACGAAGTGCACCAATTTATTCACGACTGTAAACATCCAGCGCCGGTCCAGGTGCCGGGTGTGCGCGGTCTTCGGTGCCGGCAATCCCGCCATCAAGGCCGGAATGACGATAATGGAAATCACGAACATACCGAGGATGTTCAAGGTAGTGATGACCCCAAACTGCTTGAGAACCTCACTGCGCGTGAAAATAAACGTGGCAAATCCAAGGGCCGTGGTGAAGTTGGTCAGCAACGTGGCATTACCAACCTTGACAATCATTCGCTGCAAGGCCATGGCCTTGTTGCCGTGCCGCTTGTACTCCGCGTGGTATTTGTTGACCAGGTAAATGCAATTAGGCACCCCAATCACAATCATCAGCGGAGGAATCAAGCTGGTCATGAGGTTCAACTCATAGCCGAACAGTGCGGTGCTTCCGACAGCCCAAATCACTCCAATTCCGACCACAATCATGCTCACCCCCATGACAATGAGGTTCCGGAAAAACAGAAAGAGCAAGAACGCCGTAACGGCAAATGCTGCACCGATGAAATACCCAATTTCCTGTTTAACCTTATTCGTCATCTCCACCCGGATGAAAGGCAAACCACTCAAGTACAACGGCACCCCATGGTCTTCGCTCCACTCATCGGCAATGGCCGTCACATCCTCCACGATGGTTCCCCGGCGCTCTGAGTCGAATAGCTCCGGGTTCATAAATACCGTCATCAAGGTCGCATCTCGCTCTTCGTTGTACAGCAATCCCTCGTAAAAGGGCAATTCAAATAGCCGTTCAAAAAACGCCGAAGCGGCCTCATCTGTCAGTCCATTATGCCAGACTGAATCGGGCAACAACGGCCGAAGCAAAAACCGACGATCGGCCGTATCTCGCACAACATCGAACGCCGCCGTCATGCAAAATACGCTGTCGATCAAAGACACCAGAACTGGATTGTCCTTTCCGTCATCGGTGGTGTCCCGCACCACCTCCATGGTCCGAATGGAGTGCGCCAACCCATCCCAAGCCGACAGGGCCTTGGCGGATTGGAGGGGGGACAATTCGCTCCCGATGACCATGACGTTCCCCTCCGTTCCAAACACCGATTTAAACTCCTCGTATGCAATGGCGGTGGAATCCGTCGCTGGCAACAGCCCGCCAAATTGGTACTGAAGCCGAATGTTGGGGATGTTCGACCCAATGTACATGGTGCCTATTCCCAAGACCAGCAACCAGAGAAGCCGCTGGCGAATCAAGACTCCGGCGACTTTATTCCACATCCAAATGGGGGTTGAGGTGTTGGTTCAAAACGTTGAGGTCACGAGCGGTTTCACGCCCGCATTTTCGAGCCTACAAAGTAAAGGATAAAAGCCTCGTCAATTCAGGTGCCCGCGTGCTCGGCAACTGTTACCTTTGTGGCATGGAATCTTATGACGTAATCGTTATTGGCAGCGGCCCCGGAGGCTATGTAGCAGCCATCCGCGCAGCGCAGTTGGGCAAGAAGACTGCGTTGGTTGAAAAGTACAATTGCCTCGGAGGTACATGCTTGAATGTGGGGTGCATTCCATCCAAGGCATTGCTCGATAGCTCCGAGCACTTCCACCAGGCGGCACATCAATTCGAGACCCACGGCATAACAACCGGAGGGTTGAAATTGGATTTCAAGCGCATGATCGCCCGGAAAGGAGAGGTGGTCAAGCAAACGGTCGGCGGCATCGATTTCTTGATGAAAAAGAACGGCATCACGGTGCACCACGGATTGGGCAGCTTCAAAGATCCGCACACTGTCCAGGTCAAGCCCGCCAAGGGCAAGGCACACAGCATCAAAGGAGAACACATCATCATCGCGACCGGTTCGAAGCCCGCGTCCCTGCCGTTCATCACCATTGACAAAAAACGCATCATCACCTCCACCGAGGCCCTGAGCCTGGGGGCCCTGCCCAAAAGCATGGTAGTCATCGGAGGCGGCGTAATCGGATTGGAGATGGGGAGTGTCTATGCCCGACTCGGAACCGAAGTTCACGTAGTCGAATACCAAGACGCCATCATCCCAACAATGGACCGCGCGATGGGCAAGGAATTGATGCGCAGCATGAAAAAGTTGGGGGTCAAGTTCCACCTTCAGCACGGCGTAAAGGAAGTCAAGGCCACAGCCAAACAGGTCACGGTCAAAGCCGATGACAAAAAGGGCAAAGAAGTCACTTGGAAAGCTGATTACTGCCTCGTTTCGGTGGGGCGCAAGCCTTACACCGAAGGCCTCAAACTCGAAGCCGCCGGACTGCAAACCGATGACCGCGGACGCATCGCGGTGAACGACCAAATGCAAACCGCAGTCGGTCATATCTATGCCATCGGTGACGTGGTGCGCGGCGCGATGCTCGCCCACAAAGCCGAAGAAGAAGGCGTTGTCGCCGCCGAGGTCATTGCCGGGCAGCACCCTCACATCGATTACAACCTGATTCCCAACGTGGTGTACACGTGGCCAGAAGTCGCTGGCGTCGGACAAACCGAGGAGCAACTGAAAGCCGACGGTGTTCCCTACAAAACCGGTTCGTTCCCCTTCAAGGCAAGCGGCCGTGCACGTGCCTCCATGGACACCGACGGTTCGATCAAGGTGTTGGCGCACACCGAGACCGATGAAATTCTCGGCATCCACATGTGTGGGCCCCGAGCTGCTGATATGATTGCCGAGGCGGTCGTGGCCATGGAATTCCGAGCCACCGCCGAAGACATCAGCCGCATGTCGCATGCCCACCCGACGTTCACTGAAGCCATCAAGGAAGCCGCCCTCGCAGCAACCGGTGACCGGGCGTTGCACGTCTAATTTCCGCATCTCCCATGGCAGCACCTGCACTGCGTATCCTCCCGAATTTGAAGGCCATCTTCGAACGGGAAACGCATGCAAGCCTGTACTTCGATGCGCACGCGAGCGGTACCTGCTTCCTTGCCATTGGGGCACGGCGCTCGTTCACCTGGGACGGCACCGATTCCGATAGCCTCAGCGCCCTCCAGGCCTTTCTGCATCCTGAAGGAGCCCGGACTTGGGCATTCGGCTGGTTGGGGTACGACCTGAAAAACGGCATCGAACGCCTCGATTCACAACGACCCGACGCCATCGGTTTGCCACCCCTGCACTGGGTCGAGCCGCGTCTGGTCATCGCTTGGGGCGGGGACAAAACGGGGTGCGAAATCGCCTCTGGTCACAACGAACCCGATGCCGTGGACACCCTACAATTCGTGCAAACAGCTTGCGATGCCGCTGTTGAGGCGCTGCCGCCAGGACCGGGCATCACGCTCAAACCCCGCTGGGATGAGAGTACGTATTTGCAGCGCGCCCACCGCGTCAAAAAGCACATCCAACGCGGAGACATCTACGAGATGAACCTCTGCCAAGAGTGGAGTGCAGATGAGCATTTGGAATCCCCATGGGACGCCTTCGTGCGCTTGCACCACTTCACCCAGCCGCCTTACGCTGCCTTGGTCAAAGCCGGCGAATTCCACGTGATTTGCGGCTCCCCCGAGCTGTTCTTGAAGCGCCGAGGCGATCAGTTGATTTCCTCTCCCATCAAAGGCACCATTCGACGCGGAAGCACCCCGGAAGAAGACGACGTGCTGGCTCATCAATTGCAAAACGACCCCAAGGAACGCGGGGAAAACGTCATGATCTGCGACTTGGTGCGCAATGATTTGAGCCGCATTGCCAACCCCGGCACGGTGCACGTCCCTGAATTGTTCGGCATCCACCGCTTTGAATCGGTCCATCAAATGATTTCGACCGTGCAGTGCACGCTGCGGGACGATGTGACCACCGAATCCATCTTGCGGGCCACCTTCCCGATGGGGTCCATGACCGGCGCCCCCAAGGTGCGGGCCATGCAAATCATCGACGAACTCGAAGCCAGCCGCCGGGGCGTCTACTCGGGCAGCGTTGGCTTCTTTCAACCCAACGGCGATTTTGACCTCAACGTGGTCATCCGCAGCCTGCTGTACAACGCCGCCACCCCGCGAATTAGCATGCACGTCGGCGGCGCCATCACCTCCTTGAGCGATCCCGCGAGTGAATACGCCGAATGCCTGCTGAAGGCGGAAGCGATGATGCAAACTTTGACGGCCGATGGCGAATAACCGCGACAGATTGGTGCAGCACATGCGGCAGTGGCTTGGGCGGCAGGGCATCGATGCCAACGCCACACTCATCGCCGGTGTCAGCGGCGGCCTGGACTCCATGGTTTTGGCCGAAACCCTTCACCGCGTGGGCATCAACCTTCACGTCGCACACGTGAACTACCACCTGCGCGGCGAAGCCTCCGATGCAGACCAAGCGCTGGTCGAAGAGTGGAGTGAGGCACGCGGCGTCCCCTGTCACGTGCTCAACGCCCAAGTGGATCCGACCGAGCACGGCGTGCAAGCCGAAGCCCGGAAGATCCGATATGCCCACTTCGAACGGTTGCGCACCGAAGCCAGCGACCGCCAGGGCCACCAGGCCTACATCGTCACGGCGCACCACGGCAACGACCAAGCAGAAACCGTGCTGCTCCACCTCATGCGGTCTGCCGATCCGCTCGCGCTCGCTGCCATGCCCGCTGTAAATGCGGAACGTGGGCTCCTGCGCCCATTCCTCGCCCTGACTCGAGCTGAGCTCGCCGAGGCGTGCAGCGCCTGGAACGTGGCATACCGCGAGGATGCTTCCAACGCCAAACCGGATTACCTCCGAAACCGAATTCGGCACGAGGTGCTGCCTTTGTTCGATTCACTCCGGCCCGGCACGACGGCCCACGTGGCCCATTGGGCGGATCGGTTTGAATCGCTGCGGTCCTTCTTCACGACAGAACGCGATGCTGCCACTGCACGCTGCTGGAAAGTGAGCGACGGAAAGGGCGAGCTGGACCTGTCGGCTTGGCGCGCGGAACCGCTGCGGGCGGAAATCCTGCACGGATTGGCGCACCAGCACGGCATCGCCGCACGCGCGGTGCCCGAATTGCTGCACCTGACCGAGGCTCAAGTTGAATCCGGAGCGCACTTCGTGTGCGCAACGGCGCGGGTTGAACGCCGCGGCAACGCATTGCACTGGATACCGTTAACTTGAGCCGCATGACCTCTGAGCACTCCGCCGACCTGCGGCAACGCGCCTTGCGCATCTACCTCATTCTCGCTGCACTGTTCATCGCGAGCCTGGTGGCGTGCAACTTGATCTTCCGAAAGTTTTTTCACTGGAGTCCCATTGAAGGATTGACCTTCGAACAAAGCGTGGGCCTGCTCCCGTACCCCGTTACGTTTTTGGTCACCGACCTCATCTCGGAGTGCTTTGGCAAGCGCCGGGCCAACGAAGTCGTCCTTGCTGGATTGTTCGCCAGCGCCTTCACGTTGGTCATTGTGACGGTCAGCCAGTCCGTGCCTGCAGCCGATTGGTCGCCCGTGAGCAACGCCGAATTTGACCACGTTTTCGGTTCCACCATCGTCGCGGTCAGCGCCTCGATGGCCGCCTATTTGCTAGCACAATTCCTCGACGTGCGGCTTTTTCATTTCTGGAAACGCCTGACCAACGGCAAAAAACTCTGGCTCCGCAACAACCTCAGCACCATTCCCTCGCAGTTTGTCGACACGTTTGCCGTGCTGTTTCTGATGTGCAGCCTGGGGCAAATCGAATGGGCCCTCTTCACCAGCCTGTTGCTCAACGGCTTCGTCTTCAAGGTGCTCGTAGCGCTGGTCGATACGCCACTCGTTTACGCGGGAAGTTGGCTCATCCGCCGCCCATTTGGCCTCGCCCTCGGGGAGGAAATTGAGCTCTAACAGTCGTTGGCACCGGGCCGGCGGAAAGCGCCCCTGCAGGTAGTATCTTCGCGGAGCTATGAAACAATCGAATCTTCGAATTGGAAAGGCAATCGCTGCCTTGACCGTTCTGCTCACCTGGGGATGGACGACTGCTTTCGCACAAATCTTGGAACCGGTCAAGTGGGAATTCTCGGTCCACGAAACAGATAGTGAGAACGAATTGGACGTGGTATTCCATGCCAGCGTCGACGCATGCTGGCACATCTACAGCCAATTCCTCGACGATCCCAACGGTCCCTTGCCCACCTACTTCGAGGTAGCGGTTCCCGACGGAGTCGAAAAGGTCGGTGACGTCACCGAGTGCGATCCGCTGGTGGAATACGACCCCAACTTCATGATGGATTTGAAATTCTTTGAAGAGGAGGTGTACTGGGTGCAAAAAGTTCGCTTGGACGCCGACGCGCGAAGCGGAGACGTGACCGGCTTCTTGAGTTTCATGGTGTGCGACGCATCGCGTTGCCTCCCGCCCGAAGACATCGATTTCTCCATCGCCTTGGACAATGTTTCGCCGGCGTTGCCGACTTACTGCCCGGAGTCGCAGCACCTCTGTGGAGACCACGATGCCGCCGACCACGGGGAACCGATGGAAGCCGAAAGCGGCCTCTTGGAGCCCGTTGTGTGGGACGTGAACATCTACGAAAACGGCGACGAGTATGACTTGGTGTTCCATGCCGTTGTGGACCCGTGTTGGCACACGTACAGCCAGCACCTGGAAAGTTTCGACGGCCCCATGCCGACGGCCTTCCGAATCGATTGGCCCGAGGGGTTTGAAGCCGAAGGTGAGGTGACCGAATGCGATCCCCTCGTCCAGTTCGACCCGACGTTTGAAATGGACGTCAACATGTTCGAAGAGGAGGTCTACTTCGTTCAATCATTCACCGGACCGGACGCCGGCACCGAGGTCATCACCGGCGCCATCACGTTCATGGCGTGCGATGAGGAGAAGTGCATCTTCCCACCGGATTTGGATTTCGAGGCTGCGTTTGCCGACCGCAAGACAGCGGCTGACCGACCGGAATACTGCCCACCGCTGCAGGGACTCTGCGACCACGGCACGAACGAAGGGTCGATTACAGAAGCAGCGGACGGCACAGAAGAGGAAGGGCTCGCGGGCGTCTTCTTCTTGGGCATGCTCCTCGGCTTTGCTGCGTTGTTGACGCCCTGCGTATTCCCCATGATTCCCATGACGGTGAGCTTCTTCACGAAGCAATCCAAAACGCGCAGCGAAGGCATCCGAAACGCCCTCATCTACGGGTTCTTCATCATCTTCATCTACACCGGCCTCGGCTTGTTGCTGACGGCCGTCTTTGGGGTGGATATCCTGAATGTGATCTCGACCGATCCGTTTTTCAATGTGTTCCTCTTCCTCCTGCTGATTGTCTTCGGTGCGAGCTTCTTGGGAGCCTTTGAAATTCAATTGCCCACGAGTTGGGCCAACAAAACCGACCAAGCCGCCGACCGCGGAGGACTCATCGGCATCTTCTTCATGGCGGCCACATTGGCCATCGTATCGTTCTCGTGCACCGGTCCATTGGTCGGCAGTGCATTGGCCGGTGCCGCGACGGGCTCCTTCGCCGCACCCACGGCCGTGATGTTCGGTTTCTCACTAGCGTTGGCCATGCCTTTCATGCTCTTCTCGGCTTTCCCCGGGTGGTTGAATTCCCTGCCGCAATCCGGCGGTTGGCTCAACAGCGTCAAGGTGGTACTCGGACTCCTGGAAATTGGGTTCGCCTTCAAGTTCCTTTCCAACGCCGACCTAGTGCTTCAGCTGGGACTGCTGCAACGCGAGCTGTTCATCGCGATCTGGGTGGTGGTTGCCTTGTGCATTGCTTTCTACCTGTTCGGGTGGATCCTCTTCCCCCACGACTCGAAAACTGAGCGCATCGGAGTCTTCCGATTCAGCATGGGCATGGTCTTCTTTACCCTCGGCGTCTACCTTTTGCCAGGGATGTGGGGCGCGCCCGTGAATTTGATCAGTGGCTTCCCGCCCCCGCTTTTCTACAGCGAATGGAACGATGGCAGTGGACACGGCGGTTCCGGTGAATCCAGTGGGCACGTTGAAGCGCGCTTCACCGATTATCAAAGTGGATTGGAAGCGGCGAAATCCGAGGGCAAGCCAGTTGTTTTGGATTTTACCGGTTGGGCCTGCGTCAACTGCCGCAAAATGGAAGAGCAGGTATGGCCCGATTCGCAAGTGGTCGACCTACTCACCAATGATGTGGTGCTCGTCAGCCTCTACGTCGATGAACGCAAGGATTTGCCGGAATCGGAACGCCGCGAAGAATCCTACGGTGGAAAGACCTTTAAAATCAAGACCGTCGGAAACAAGTGGTCGTACATGCAAGCATCGCAATTCAACACCAATTCCCAGCCGTTTTACGTCATGCTCGACCACGACGGAACTCCACTGGGGGAGGGCGTAGGGTATGACCCCGATGCCAGCAAGTTTGTAGAATTCCTCGAATCGGGATTGGCGGCATTTCGCCGTTGACCCGTGAAGTCTGCGGCCCCTTGCATAAATTGAACGGCGAACGTCCAACCTTGCGCTCCACCTTGCACCCATGAATCAACGCAACCGACTCGACGAACACTTTTCCGAAGCAGCCCGGCTACTGGATACGGTTCGGAACGACGCTGCATTCATGGATGCGGTTGAAGCGGCGGGCATTGCCATGTGCCAAGCCATTGCCCAAGGGGGGAAAATCATTTCATGTGGAAATGGAGGGAGCATGAGCGATGCCATGCACTTCGCAGAAGAACTGAGCGGCCGCTACCGAGGCGAACGCCCGGGATTACCGGCCATTTCATGCAGCGACCCAAGCCACATCACGTGCGTCGGAAACGACTACGGATTTGACCAGGTCTTCGCCCGATTCGTGCAAGCACTTGGCCAATCCGGAGATTGCCTGCTCGCCATTTCCACGAGTGGCAACAGTGCCAACGTACTCGAAGCAGCCAAAGCCGCAAAGGCAAAAGGAATGACCGTCATCGGACTGACCGGACGCGGAGGCGGAGCCTTGAAAGCGCTGTGCGATGCTGCGGTCGATGTACCGTGGGACGGCTATGCTGATCGGGTTCAAGAGGTCCACATCAAAGTCATCCACGCCTGGATTGACCTGATCGAACGCGCCCAGTAAACCACCTTCCATGCTGGTTACGACCCTCGGGTACGGAGCAACCGTGCCCAACGCCCGGGTGGCGCATGTGCAGCTGCACCGAACACGGGGTGCGCGATTTCACGTCAGCGGCATTCCATGGACCGCCGGTCGGAGCGCCCTGTCCCGCATTTATGCCGCATTCGAATGCTGCGGCCTGCCCCGCGTCGCGGGAGCGTTCACGTTGCACATCCGACCCACCGATCAACTCAAAGAACTCACGGCACTGGATTTGCCCATTGCGTTGGCGCTGTTGGGGCACGCAGGGGTTGTCCCGGCTGAAGCGTTGCCCCACTTATTCTCCGCCGGTGAAATGGGGTTAGACGGGCACCTCCAACCGCCCGCAAGCAAGCGCGACGAACCCCCGCGGAGCACCCCCGCCCCCCTCTCCGTGGACGCCCTTTTGCTCCCGGACGGATGGAGCCAAATACTCGCTTCCTGGGGACCACCGGGCAAAGCGTTGCGAACCAATCACCTCGAGCAAGCCGTGGCGCACTTGCAAGGCCGCCAAGTCCTCCCTGTCATCGCACAGAAACAGGCATGGGGTCATCGCGAGCGTTGGAACCCAATGGACGGGCAAAGCTGGAATAGCCTGCGCCTGACTCCCCTTCAGGTGAAAGCCCTAACCATTGCTGCTGCCGGTCAATTGCCGCTGCTCATCATTGGATCAGCAGGAACAGGAAAATCCCACATGGCACGTGCCCTGCACGAACTCTTACCCCCGTTGACAGCCCACCAATTCGACGAGGTCGAATGCATTTACCGGGCCAAGGGAATCCCATTGTCGGCGACCGAACAGCCACCCCTGCGGGCCCCCCACCACCAGTGCACCGCAGCGGGGCTGCTGGGGACCATTGACCCGAACGGAACTTGGACGCCTGGAGAATTGAGCTTGGCACATCGCGGATTGCTCTGCCTTGATGAACTGTGCGAATTTTCAAGGGATTGCATTGAAGCGCTTCGCGGGCCTCTGGAAGGCAAAGGATTCCTCCTTTCGCGGGCCCGCCTGAGTCGAATTGAATCCCCATCGGGCTGGGTTGTTGCAACGTCCAACCCCTGTCCGTGTGGACGCTTCAACGAGGGGCCGCGGCATTGCACCTGCACCGCAGGGCATGTCCAGCGCTACTTGAAGCGCCTTTCCGGACCCATCGCAGAACGGTTTGCCCTGCATGTAGAAACGATGAACGCCGGAGCATCGGCTGCGCAACCGGCCCCACCGCTCCACGCCGTGCGTAAGCAGGTTGCCGCCACCCGGAAGTGGCTCATTGCGCATTCAGCCGTTCACACCTCCCCTGCAGCCGAGGCCGTCTTCCAGCAGCACGCCAACGCCTTCAGCACTTCGGCGCGTGGCATTGGGCACCTGAAAGCCGTAGCGCGCCTGCATGCTGCTTTGGAGCAAAACACACGAACAAACACCCTTGAAATTGGGGAAGTGGATGCGGCATTTGCGAGTCAATTGCGCATCTTTGACCGACCCCGTTGGTGGGAAAAAGCCGAAATACCATGAACCCGAATCAGCCCATCATCCTCCCATGCCGTGACCTTACCCCGTCCATCCACCCGACCTGCTGGCTTGCGCCGAATGCCACCGTGGTCGGGGAAGTCTATATCGGGGAGAACGCATCGTGCTGGTTCAATTGCGTCATCCGTGGGGATGTCGCACCCATCACCATCGGGCCGCGGGTGAACATCCAAGATGGTGCCGTAATCCACGGCACGTTCAACAAGAGCGAAACCAAGATCGATGAAGGGGCCAGCATCGGCCACAACGCAACGGTCCACGGCGCCCACGTGCAAGCCGGTGCATTGATCGGCATGAATGCGGTCGTATTGGATGGTGCGGTCATCGGCGCGCACGCGGTCATTGCAGCCGGAGCCGTCGTGCTTGAAGGAACGGTCGTGCCGCCACGAACGCTGTGGGCCGGCGTGCCAGCAAAGCAACGAGGGGAGGTCCGCCCTGAGCTTCAGGAGCACCTTGCCGCCACCGCCGATCGCTACGTCGAATACGCCGGCTGGTTCAACCGGTAGCGGACGGCAACTTGTGCTCGACGAGGTCTACAGGCTTTCCGAAAAACCGCTGCGCACCCAGCGAAAAAGATTCCGTTAAATCGGAAACCATGAAGCGATCTCCTCGTCCGCCCTTGGCCGCTTGTTTGTCCGCAAGCGAATCCAGCGCACGTTTGAGCGCTTGGGCAGCCGCTTCGGCGCTGTCCACCAACGCGACTGTATCGGGCAACGCCGCGGCAATTTGATTAGCGACGAGCGGATAATGGGTGCAGCCCAAAATCAAGGCATGAACATCGTTGAACTCCCCCGACTCGAGGTAGGCGGCTATGAGGGCATCGCTCACCTCGCCTCCATGGAAGCCTTCTTCAATCGCAGAAGCCAGCAGGGGCGTCGGTTTGGTCACCACATCAAATCCTCGGGCCTCGAGGAGCCGCTGGTACCAGTGGGAATCAATGGTGGCCCGTGTGCCGATGACGCCAATTTGACCCCCAGAGAATCGGGCCGCTACGGCATCGACCACCGGGTGCACGACATCGATGACAGGGATGGATTCGCCGGCCTCCGATCGAATGGCGTCCAGCGCATTGCTCGACGCAGAATTGCACGCAACGACTATGGATCCACACCCCAAGCGCACCAACTCACGGGTGATTTGCGTGGCATAACGACGGATGAGAGCAGGACTCTTCTCCCCGTACGGCAGGTGAGCGGTATCACCGAAGTAGAAAATGGGATGTTCGGGCAAGGCTTCAGCCACTGCCCGTGCGACGGTCAGGCCTCCGATGCCCGAGTCAAAAATCCCAATGGGTCGCATGCGTGCGCCAAGGCGTTTTACATGCCCAGCTTGGCCCGAACCAGGGCCCCCACGTCCTCACCACCGGTGTAGACCGTGGCGCCTGAGCTCGTGTCGAAGATGTAGGTGAATCCGTTTTCGGCACCCACTTGATTGATGGCCTCTTGCACGCGCTCCACCATGGGCATTAACAATTCCTGCTCGAGTGAAACCAACTCGTTCTGAACGGTTGATCCGAATTCCTGCATGCCCTGATCCAGCGCCTGCAGTTCCCGTTCCTTTTGCTCGAGAATGGCGGCTGGCCACGTAGAGCCCTTGCTCTGGTATTCGGCGTATTTCGTCTGAAATTCCTGCTGCATGCGGGCCAACTCGGTCTCGTACTCTGCAGCACGCGCCTCGATGGTCGCTTGCGCCTCGCTTCGCTCTGGAAGGTTCAACAAAACATCCTGTGTATCGATGTGCCCAAATTTTTGAGCGAAACTGGTCAGTGTGCATGCTGCCATCAAAACGACGGCCAATGAAATCTGCTTCATCATGTGATCTTAAGTTGTGATCGTTTTAATTCGTGTAAAGGTACGTTTAAACACCTCAATTTTTGCCGCGGCCGATGGTATTTCCACCGCCACGCGCGCCCGCTGCAGCGCCTTGCATTCGGCCCGTTGCTGCATCCTTGCCCTTGTTCACGGCATCTCTGGCCCGGTCCTGAATGGACTTGTTCTCTTCCCCTTCGCCAGCTTCGGGTTCAATGGTCTCGCCCGGAACGAATCCGAGGGCTTTGATGAGGCGATCTGAAATGTCGTACTTGGGGTTGGTGTAGAGCATGTTGCTCTGGTTGCTCTTGTCAAAAATGACCATGTAGCCGCTGCCACTGGCTATGTCTTTCAACTCTTCAAACACCATGTCCTGAATGGGTTGGATGAGCTCTTGGCGCTTTTGAAAAAGCTCGCCTTCCACGCCGAATTTGGCTTTCTGCAGATCCCGCGCCTCGCGTCGCTTGGTGTCAATTTCCTCCTCGCGTTTGCCGCGCATTTCTTGCGTCAACAATACCCGCTCCGCACGGTAGGCCATCTCCAAGCGCTCGACCGCATCCAATTTCATCTCAATTTCCACTTGCCAATCCACGGCCATTTGGTTCAATTGTCCCTGGGCATCCGAGTACTCCGGCAAATGCAGTAAAACGTAGTCGGTGTCGATGTATGCGAATTTCTGCGCATTCGCATGGTGCCCCACCACCAAGGCCAGGCCCAACACTATCCAAGATATTCCTCTCATCTTCATCTAATTTTCAATTACAAATCTCCCATGTTCATGCCCATGCTGAAATGGAACTGTCCGCGCGACATATTCGGGAGGGTCGGTACATCGTCCAAACGCCATCCGTAATCCAAGCCCAAGAGTCCGAACATGGGCAGGAAAATCCGCATGCCCACACCCGCTGAACGGTACACTTCGAACGGATTGAATTCCCGCGCATCGGCCCACGTCTTGCCCGCGTCAATGAAGGCCAACGTGTAAATCGTGGCGCTCGGATTTGTGCTCAATGGGTAACGCAATTCCGCTCCATACTTGGCGATGACTGGTGCGCCGGTGTTTTGGTTGGGCATGGTGAGCGACAAGTCGTCAAACCCGCGAAGGTTGATGATTTCCCTTCCATCCAAAACGAAGCCGCTTAAGAAGACCCCACCGAGGTAGAAGCGCTCAAATGGCGACAGGCCAACCGTTCGATTGTATTGCCCAATGAGCCCCACTCCAGCGTGGGTGCGTAACACAAGGGTTCGGGGGTTCTCTCCAGCCGACTGGGTCAGCGGCGTGTACCACTCAGCCTTGACTTTCCACTTATGGTATTCCACCCATCGGAAGCGGTCTTGGTCGCTCATCCCTTCGTAGTAAGTTCCATCCGGGCGGAACATGCTATACGGTGGCGTGGCCTTGATCGAAAGCGAAATATTCGAGCCCCAGACCGGGTAGATCGGATCCGAAATGGAGTTTCGCGCCAGCGCAAAGTTGACAGCGAGGTTGTTCGCTACGCCATCGGAAAAACTGAAAAACACCCCGTAGTTATCAAGATTGAAATGCTGGTAGCTGAGCGCGACGTTCATGGTGAACCAGTCATCCGGCTTCTTCCAGCGCTGTCCAAAGCCGACCTGTACCCCCGTGATTTCAAGGGATTGACGTGCTTCGTTCAAATCGCCTTCTTGGTGTTGGAGGTCACCATTGGCATCAAACACATCTTCTCTGTAGCGCTTGGGTATGCCGTTCGACTGGACTGAACGCCACGCTGAAAAGCTCAATGCGTTGGCTTTCTTACCGCCCAACCAGGGCTCCATGAAGCTCAAGTTGTAGCTCTGGAAGAAGGCCCCGTTCGATTGGGCTCGGACAGAAAGGCGTTGACCGTCTCCAGTAGGAATGGGCTTCCATGCTCCTTTCTTGAACATGTTTCTCGCGCTGAAGTTGGTGAAGCTGACCCCGAGGGTTCCCACCACACGTCCACCTCCCCATCCGCCGGATAATTCAATCTGATCAGATGGCTTTTCCTCCACAGTGTACTCAATGTCAACGGTACCATCCTCTGGGTGCTGAATGGGGTTGATGCCAAAAGCCTCTTGGTTGAAGTAATTCAGCTGGGCCAATTCACGTTGCGTTCGGATGATGTCGGTTCGGCTGAACAAGTCCCCAGGCCGGGTCCGAATTTCGCGGTAGATGACGTGGTCATTGGTCTTGGTGTTGCCCTGTACCATGACCTTGCCAATGCGGAATTGCTTCCCCTCCATCATACGTATTTCGATGTCGATGGTGTCATTTTCGATGCGCGTCTCAATCGGCATCGCTTGGAAGGTGAGGTAGCCGTCGTCTTGGTACAACGAACTCAAATCAAGCCCTTTCGGATCCATGAAGACGCGGGTTTCGAGGCGTTCCAAGTCATAGATGTCTCCGCGGTTGATGCCCATAATGGAATCAAGCTGCGTGCTGCGGTATTTGGTGTTGCCAGTGAAAGAAATTTCCCCAAACCGGAATTGGTTGCCTTCGCTGATTTCGATTTTAATCCCCACCAAGCCCTCGGGCAATCGGTAAATGGAATCGCCTAACACCCGCGCGTTACGGTAACCTTCTTTGTTGTAGAGTGCGATAATTTCGCTGCGCGCTTGGTCGAGGTTGGCCTCAACGAATTTGCTTGACTTGAAGATGCGGTGCCATTTCTTTTCCTTCAAGTCCTTCATAGCCCGAAGCACCTGCTTGGTCTCTAGGTTCGCAACGCCGTCAACAACAATTTCGCCGACCTTGATCTTTTCACCCTTGTCGATGGCGATCTTGAGTTTGGCGCCGTTTTCAAATGATGTATCAGCGGATTGGGTGATGGAAATGTCCGCATCCCAGAAGCCTTTATCGCGGTAGTGGTCCCGCAACCGCTTTCGCGCCGTCACCATGACATTCTCGTTCACCACTCGTCCAGTGAGCAGGTCGATTTTGCCCCGAAGGGTTTCCTGCTCGGACCGATTGACCCCTTCAAACGTGTACCTCGTCAGTCGGGGCAGTTCGTCCACCCGAATAACCAGGTACGCCTCATTGTCGCGAACCTCGGCCAAATCGACGGAAATGTCTTCGAAGAGATTTTGGGCCCAGAGGTTGCGAATGGCCCGGGTGATCTCCTCTCCAGGGATGGTCAACTCCTGCCCAATTTGCAACGCGCTGAACAGCTTGACCGCTTGAGCATCAGTGTAATCCGCCCCTAATACTGTCAATCCAGCAAGGGTGTATTTCTTGTCGTAATCCGCAGCATTCGGCACTTGAGCCAACGCCACCTGCGCCGCAGACACCACAAGCAGGGTGTAGCCAAGTATCAGGGCTCTAATTGCTGCTTCTCCGGTCTTCTTCATTTCGATTCAACGTTGTGGTTGGTATCCAACAGGCCACCAAATCGACGTTTCCTGTTTTGGAAATCGTGGATAGCGCCCACGAACTCTTCCTTGCCAAAGTCCGGCCAGAGTACCGGCGAAAAATAAAACTCCGTGTAAGCCATTTGCCACAGAAGGAAATTCGAAATGCGGTGTTCGCCGCTCGTTCGAATCATCAACTCCGGATCGGGTAAATCCCGAGTGGTCAAATGGTCGGAAATGACTTGAGCATCGACCTCTTCCGGTTGGATTCCGCTGGTCATCAAAGTCTTGACTGCCTCGACCATTTCCCATTTTGAACTGTAGCTGAGGGCCAGGATTAATTCGAGGTTTTGCTGATGAGCAGTTTGTTCCGCCGCCAGCTTAAGCTGTGCTTGGCAGGAAGCCGGAAGGGCGCCGGTGTCGCCGATGGTTCGCAAGCGTACGCCCTTGTCCGCAAGTGACTCGACTTCTTTGACCAACGTCTCCACCAACAGGTCCATGAGGGCATTCACCTCTTCCACGGGCCGGCTCCAGTTCTCGGTGCTGAACGCGTACAACGTCAAGTGCTTTACCCCGAGTTCCAAAGCCGCTTCAACGGAGGCGCGGACGGAATCGATGCCGTTCATGTGCCCAAACACCCGAGATTCTCCGCGCTCCTTCGCCCAACGTCCGTTCCCATCCATGATGATGGCCACGTGCTTGGGAATGCGGTGAGGATCCAACCCCCACGCAGCACATCGTTCCGATTGTTCGTTCTGCACCGCCTTCATATCTCAGACCAACACGTGGTGGGTTTTTTGCTGATTCGGAAGCTCAACGAAGCTGTGATGTACGCGTACATGTCCGTGCGGGATGGGTCCCCACGCTGCAACCCTCCCTGGTTGTTGACGCCCCCTTCTGGCTGCAGCGAGCGATCGGCCAAGGCGGCTGTTACCTCCCCGCGCTCTTGCAACAGCACCGCGCGGTCGGCGTAAATCCCGCTCACATCATCGAGGTAGTCCGTCCATGTTTTGCGAACACCCCAGTCAATGTTCAGCGTGGTGAACGGCCCGATGTTCGATTTGAAACCGAAACCGATCGGCATGGAAATCCCCGTGGTTCCATAGGCATCTACGCTGTTCGCTTCGCCCCATGTGGTTCCTTGGCCTTCCGTTCCAAGCGGTTGCAGCGGGGTCCAGCGGCCGTCCAATTCGGCTTCAGGCATGTGCGTGTATACACCCAATCCCGCGTACAAAAATGCGGTGAGGCGGTGGCTTGGGTTGCCAATTTGATGGTCGAGGTAGTTGATTTCGAACAAAGCGCTCAATTCTCCGACGTCGTTGCGGAAATGGAGATTGCGGTTCTGCTGCCAAGGATCGGGGCTGTCCTCATCCCACGCCTCTATGCGTCCCTGGAAGTAGTTGATGCGCAACCCCAGTCGGGTAGAGAAGTTGTGCCGGTAAAATCCACCATACCCAACCGTCAAGCGGCCTCCAAGGTGCGCATTGGGATTGATATCGCCTTTGTAGTAGGCCGTTCCCAGTGCGATGCCAATTTCTTTGGATTGCTCAAACTTTCGTTGGCCCCACGCAGGCACCACAGACGAAGCACCCAAAAAGAGAGCGAAGAGACAGATCCATGCAGTGGCGGTGGAGTGGGCTTTTTCCAACGGTTCTAAGGCTTTCGAACGAACGAGTCTATAACGCACGAAAATACGTGGAATTGTGCCTCGCAATTGAAAAAAACACCCAACAAAACCAGGACTTTATCCACGACAAATCAGCGGTCGCGCGGGTCCACCCCCCAGTGCATTTTGGCGCGCACGGTGCTGAAGAATTCTTGGTGTTCAAGGTTCATCAAAAACAACCGAAACGGGGCCGTCGTCACCTTGACTTTTCGCCCTCCATCGAGGATGAACATGCGCGAATCGAGGCTCAGCAAAAACTGGTTCTCCCGGCCATCCGCGACCAATTGCAACGTGCCTTCTGCCGGGATGACGAGCGGGCGATTGTTGAGGTTGTGCGGGGCAACAGGGTTGATGCACAGCACCTCCGACCCGGGCATCACGATGGGGCCGCCCGCACTGAGGGAATACGCCGTCGAACCGGTTGGCGTTGAGACGATCAGTCCGTCTGCCCAGTAATTGTTCACGAAGGCGTCGTCCCGCAGGACTTCCACCGTCACCATGCTCGAGGTATCGCGTTTCATAATGGCCACTTCGTTCAACGCGTAGGGGAAGTCCCCCAACTCCATGCCATCGACCTCCACCTGCAACATCAAGCGCTCCTCGTACCAGACTTTGCCCGCAGCGACTGCGTCCATCGCGAGGTCGATTTCATCAATCCCGACGTTGGATAAAAACCCGAGCCGACCGGTGTTCACGCCCAAAACAGGGATTTCGGTGTCCCGAACCCAAATGGCTGCTTCGAGCACCGTACCATCACCACCGATGGCCACGAGCAGATCGTATCCATTCAAGGCGGAAGGCTCGTCGAACGCCTCCCAGTCCTTGGCGCGGCCCATGCGTTCATCCAAGATTCGCTTGAAATTCGATTCCACAATCGGAGCCGGATCCAGTTCGCGGATGCGCGCCAAGATGTGCTTGATGGCATCATCGTACTCCGGCGCAAACGTCTTTCCGTGGATGGCGATTTTCATACTGCTAAGGAACGGCTATTGTCGTAAATAACGCATGAACGCATCGTATCGTTCGCGCATTTCCTCCTCCAATTGCGGTGCATGCAAGAAGGATTGAATCGAATACCCAAACCGCTGAAAGGTCTGGATGACGGGCTCAATGTCCTCCGTAGCCACCTTCAACGTCACCTCCACATTGCTCGAATTCTCCGGCTGCGAGGTCGTGCAGGCGATGACACGCGTACCGGCACCTTCGGCCAGCCGTGCCACTTCCGAAATGGACAAGTCGCCCTCGGGCACCTCCAAAATCACCACACCACCACGCGTCGCCCAGTGGGACTGCTCGGCCAAGAAATGCACCACCGAAGCGGCATTCACGCACCCTTTGTACACCCCCTCGTCCACCACGGGCAAGGCATCCACTTCCGCGGCGACCAGTTGGCCCACCACATCGTACAAGTGGCTTTGCGGCCTCGTGAATACGGCGCGCGCTTGAAACGCCGCCATCGGAGTTTCCTCATCCAAATCCATCAGGTCGTCCTCGTAAATGAGCCCTGAAAACTCGTCGCCATTGACCAATGGCAGGTGGCGAACCTTGTATTCATCCATCAAATGCAGCACCCGACCCGCCGAATCTTCGGGTTTCACGGCCGGGAGGTCAGAATTCATTATGCGCTCTGCGTACATGGCGTAATTTTGCGTCAATCCACCGATGGAATGTACCGGAGGTGTTGGAATCGAAAGGTACGGATGACTCGACTCAGCGTCAACGTCAATAAAATTGCGACCCTGCGCAATGCACGTGGGGGAAGTGTTCCCAACGTGGCAAAAGCCGCCGCCCGCATCCAACAGCTTGGTGCTCAGGGAATTACAGTCCACCCTCGGCCCGATGAACGCCACATTACGTATGCGGATGTGCGGGAACTACGGGAGGTGGTCACCACGGAATTCAATGTGGAAGGCTATCCATCTGCGTCGTTTTTGGAGTTGGTTTTGGAGGCCCGGCCGGAGCAGGTCACGCTCGTACCCGACCCTCCAGGTGCACTCACTTCGGATCATGGATGGGATGTCGCCCAGCACCGCGAACTGCTCAAAGAATCCATTCATGCACTCCAATCGGCAGGGATACGGGTGAGCCTGTTCACCGGGACGGAAGAAGCCGACATCGAGGCCGCGGCGGCCATTGGCACGGACCGCATCGAGCTGTACACCGAGCCCTATGCGCGGGAATACGCCCTGGGTCGGCCAGAAGCTGCGGTGCCCTTCGCCCGGGCGGCCACCTTTGCCCACGCCTGCGGATTGGGGGTCAATGCGGGCCACGACCTCGACGCGAACAACCTCCGGCATTTTGCGGCCAACGTGCCCTATTTGCAAGAGGTCAGCATCGGACACGCGCTCATTTCCGAAGCCCTGTATGCCGGTTTGGAACAAACGGTGAAGACCTACTTGGACTGCTTGGACATCCCCAGCCCATGACGTCCGATCGACTCGAACTCTTCAGCCGCGAACTGGGCGAGGACAACGCGCCAGACCTCGTCATCTTGCACGGCTTGCTCGGCACCTCGGACAATTGGCAGACCTTGGGCAAGCGATTTGCCGAAACCCACCGCGTGCACCTCATCGATCAGCGCAACCACGGTCGAAGCCCGCACCACCCCGTGCACAGCTATGAAGCGATGGCAAAAGACCTGCTTCACTACCTCGATGAACGCCACATCCAGCGCGCGAGCATCATCGGCCACAGCATGGGCGGGAAAACGGCCTTGGTATTTGCCCATCGGCATCCCGACCGCGTGCACAAACTCGTGGTCGCGGACATGGCCGCGCGCGCCTACGCCCCACACCACGGGTCCATCTTCGACGCCCTGCTGTCCGCCCCGATCGATTCAGCGGAAAGCCGGTCGGTCGTGGAGACCCACTTGACAAACCGACTGGATGACGCAGGGGTGGTGGCCTTTTTGATGAAAAACCTGCGGCGCGAAAAATCGGGGAGATTCACGTGGCGTCCCAACATCGCCGCACTCGCACCGGCCATCGGCGCCGTGGTGAACGAAGTCCCGCTGAGCATGAACACCCTGCCAATACTTGCGATCTACGGTGGCCAGTCGAACTATGTCAATGCAAGTGACCTCGACCAATTCCAATCTGCGTGCATGCAGTTTCAGTCCCATGAAATCGAGGACGCCGGCCATTGGCTTCACGCCAGCCATCCGGAAGAATTCTTCGAAGAGGTAGCGGATTTCCTCGGTGCTTGACCGCTACTGAATGCTGGTGTCTTTGAGCCATTTGCGGTAGGCATCGAACAAGGTGGTCTGCGCCACAAATCCGATATACCGTTCTTGGTCCACGACCGGGAGAAACACCGCGTTGGTTCGTTCAAACGCCCGCATCACGTGTTCCATTTTGCCGGTCGCCTCAATCGTTGCTTCTGGCAAAACCATGAGCTCGTGCACCTTGAGTTTGTTGTACAAGGCCTGGTCAAACATCACCTCACGCACATCTTGCAAATCCACTACACCGAGCAGGTGGCGATGGCGGTCCAACACAGGGAACAGGTTGCGTGAGCTCCGCTCGATGATGGGAATGAGCTGACCCAACGTCCAATGCGGGTTCAAGATTTCAAAGTCGGACACCACCATCTCGTCCAGTTTCATCAAGGTGAGGACCGATTGGTCCTTGTCGTGTGTCAAGAGCTCCCCGCGTTCCGCCAACTCTCGGGTGTAGACGCTGTTGCGCATCCACCATTTTGACAACTGAAAACTGATGCCAGAAGTCAGCATGACCGGCACGAACAAGGCGTAACCACCGCTGACCTCGGCCGCGAGCAAAATGGCCGTCAAGGGGGCGTGCAGCACCCCGGCCAGCAACCCCGCTATTCCCGCGAGCACCGCATTGCCAATGGGCATCGACCACATGGGGCCCATCCACCCGGAAACCACGGCAAACTGGTACCCGAGCAACCCCCCACAAAAAATCGCTGGGGCGAACACCCCTGCCACCCCACCGGCACCCAACGTCACCCCGGTGAGCAAGGGTTTGAGTGCCCATGCCAGCATGAGAAATCCAACCAGGGTCCACCCTTCCGGATCAATGCGCCGCATGGACATGTCGGAAGCCAGCACCTGCACATGCCCCTTGAACAAGGCGTTTACCACCTCGTATCCCTCCCCGTACAGCGAGGGAAAAAGCAGGATGGCCCCACCAATTACAGCGCCTCCTGCCCAAATCCGAAGTTTGCTCGAAGGGAGCCAACTCACCGCGGCACTCGCCCCGAGGTACAACCTTGAAAAAACCACGGAACCGGCGCCGCACAGCGTCCCCAACAACACGTACAAGGGAAGATTGGCCATGCGGAATGAATCCAGATCCGGCGGGGTCAAGATGTTGCCATCCCCCATCAGCGCGGTAGCCGTGATGAGCGCTGTCAGCGAAGCGAGCAAGAGCGGAACGAGCGAAGAAGCGGTCAGGTCAATCATGATGACCTCAACCGCAAAAATGATGGCTGCGACCGGTGCTTTGAAGAGCGCTGCGAGCGATGCAGAAGCCGCACAGCCGATCAACAGCAAGCGCCGGTTGAATGTGCGTTTGGTCTGCCTTCCTATTTCGGAACCAATGGCTGCGGCCGACTGCAGCGAAGGTCCTTCCAAACCACCCGATCCCCCCAATCCGACGGAGAGCGAGCTGGTAATCAACGGGGCGAACATCCAAGTGCGTTTGATGCGGCCGTGGCGTTGGGATAAGGCGTGCAAGATGCTCGGAACGCCCGGACCCGGGTGCTCCCCACGCAGCCAATTCCGCACCACCCACCGCGTGGCCAACAGACCGATCAAAGGACCAATTCCCAGCCACCAACTCCACGCCGACCACGCCGCAAAACCCGACATGCCATCGTGCAATCCGCCTACGACGCGTTTCAACAAAACTGCAAACAATCCGGCGGCCAAACCGGTGAGAACCGCCCAACCCAAAAGCGCCCGATCGGAGGATTTCCAATCCGAATCCACCGCACTCACAATCCACTTGCGTAGGCGCCTCTCCATGCGACAAATTTCATCAGAATCATCGGTAAAGAACTACCTTCGCTAAGAAATTGATCAACACCGAAATGGCACAACACCGCATCCTCGTCCCAATGGACTTCACTCCTGTGAGTGACATTGCCCTCGAACACGCCATTGTCGTCGGAAAGGCGTTTGAAAGTGAAATCATGTTGCTCCACATCATCGGCTCCAAAAAGGAGATGACCGATGCCCGTTTGCGCATGGAAGCCTGGAATGAAAAAGCCGCGGCTGCGTACCCGCACACGGTGCGCACAGCGGTCCGAATCGGCTCGATCTTTGAGGACATTGACGACGTCGCGGTGGAGCAAGACGCCAACCTCGTCATCATGGGCACTCATGGACTCAAGGGCATGCAGTTCTTGACCGGCGGTCGAGCTTTGCGCATTGTCACCAACTGTTCCACGCCGTTCATCATAACCCAAGAGCGTGGCATCAAGGATACCGGATACGATGACATCGTGGTCCCGCTCGACCTGCACCAAGACACGAAGCAAAAGCTGTCGACGGTCGCAGAGATGGCCACGTACTTCAACGGCCGCGTTCACATCATCAGCCCCGCGGAGACAGACGAATTCCTGCAAAATCAGCTCAAGCGCAACATCGAATTTGCCAAAGAGTACTTCACCGAACGCGGCATCGAATACACCGTCAAGATCTCTGAACATAGCTCTGGCTCATTCGTGAAAGACGTGGTGCGGTATGCCGCCTCCATCGAAGCGGATTTGATCAGCATCATGAACCTGCACGAGAAGAGCCTCATGGGCATCCTCGGTCAGACCTACGAGCAGCAGATCATCACCAACGAAGCACAACTGCCGGTGCTCATCATCAATCCAATTGAGACCCGCGTCATCCGCGGTTCCGTTTTCGCACAGTAAGGGGTCAAACCCGAACGCCGACGACCAAAACGTCGTCTACCTGTTCTTCTTCGCCTTTCCAATCGTGAAAGGCCTGGGCCAACGCGGCCTCCATCTCGTGGCTTTCGAGCGTGGCAACATGCACCAACAGCTCGCGGAACCGCTTTCGCATGAACTTCTTGCCTTTGGGGCCTCCGAATTGATCGGGGAAACCATCGGTTGCGGCAAAAATGACATCTCCGCTGACCAGTGGCAACGTCTGCATTTGGTACTGACGCGTGCCCGGCTCGAATGATGCAATGGCCATCTTGTCGGGCTTCAGCTCCTGCAGCATCCCCTTGCGCACCAAGTAAAGCGGACAGTTGGCACCACTGTACTCCAATTCCATGCGCTCCATGTCGATGCTTACGAAAGCGAGGTCCATGCCGTCGTTGACCGCGTCATTGCCTTCCTCCCCAAACCCGCCCGGGCGGAGCAGCGCACAAGCGGAGCGATTGAGTTGCTCCAGTACGCGGTCCGGCTGGGTGTAGACCTTGGTGATGCGCTCCAATGCGTGGTGTCCAATCAGGCTCATAAAAGCCCCTGGCACACCGTGGCCGGTGCAGTCGATGGCGGAAAATATGCGCACGCGGCCCACGGAGTGAAACCAATAAAAATCCCCGGACACCCCGTCGCGGGGTTGGTAAAAGACCGCGGACGAATCGAAGACCTTCGCCCGGTCATTTTCCGAAGGCAAGATGGCTTGTTGGATGCGTTTCGCGTAATCGATGCTATCCCGCAGATCGCCGTAAAGCGATTCGACCACGGCTTTTTGTTCTTTGACTTCGGCCGTGCGTTGATCGACTTTGGCTTCCATCTCCCGTTCATTGTTGGCGAGGTCATCGCGCATTTTGAGGATGGCCTGTCCCAGCGCATCGTCCTCACTCAGGGGGGTGTATTCCGCTTCGAATTGGCCTTGACCCACTTGCAAACTGAATTCCCGGGTCCGGCTCAAGCCGTCTGCCAGGCGGTTCACTGCAACGGCCATATCGCCAATCTCGTCCCCCGTGGCTTCGACTTTTTTCTCGAGTGGAGCCCCTCGACCCATGTAAATCAAGGCCCGCTTGAGTTCCCCGATGGGCCGGACGATGGAACGTGTCACCCACCAAGCGATGATCAAACCGAGGATCAAAATCCCCAATGCTACGTTTCCGGCGTAGAGCTGCAACTGGGTGCCCAGCGCGTCCATCTGCGCCGTCGACGCCCGAAGCGCGTTGGTCTGGGCTTCCGACATGGCATCCATGTGGCGGCGGATCGACTCCGAAAAGGCCGGGATGCTCGAACCGTCCAGCGCATAATACTCCGCGTCCATCATGGCGATGGGATCTTCGTATGCCTGAAACGTCGGCAGCAGCCGCATGATTTCGCGGTACACCAAGAACACGTGCTCAATGTCCCTGCTCAACGAATCGAATTGTGCTTGGAGCGCAGGGTCTGACCAGTTGGCTACCAAGGGAAGCAGGGCCTGCACTTGCTGGGGAATGTCCTCGTCCATCAGCCGCTGCAGCTGGACCTTCTCGGGATCGAGTGGCCCGGATTGCACAGAGAGCCAGTGCCGGATCAAGATGCGCGTCTCGCTCACCGATCGGTCCAAGGCCTCCAGTTGCTGAATGCTCGGCGTCAACACGCCATCGATGTGCCGGCTGAGTTGTTGGCTTTCTTCGAGGGTACTGCGCGTCATCAAGAACAACGCCCCTACGGCCAACCCAAACACGCCGAAGCCAACGGATATGCGCCATCCGATGCCCCATTGGATTTTGCGGGGTGCCGACGTGTGAATCATGTCGGCAATTTAACGCGGGAAGGGCAGCTTTTCGCGTCGGCTACTTTTTCTGAAGAACCGCCTCAATCTGGCGTTTGTATGCATCCGAAGCCTCCGGTTGCGAGAGGGCGTAATGCACCGTCATCAGGCCCTTCAGCGTTTCCAGGCGACCCGGCCGGCGCTGGTGCGCCTGTTCCATGGGCAGCAGGGCTTGCTCAAACAGCCCCACGCAGACGTCTTGAATTTCCATCAGTTCAAACATGGACGTTTCGTGGTTGATGCGCTTGAGCTGGCGCACCCCGTGGTTGTAAAGCGTGATGGCAAGGTTGTACAAGGTGGCGTAATGCGCTGGAGCATGCGTGAGAGATGCCTCGTAATGGGCGATGGCACCGTCGAAGAGCATTTGTTCTTCCGAAGTACCTGCATACCGCTCTGTTTCGAGGAGGTTGGCATGTGCCTGGCCGAGGTACCGGTGCAAATCCGCTCGCTGCTCGGTCACATCATACGCTGGATTGAGCGACTGAAGAACCGATTCGTAGCGACCCATCAACCCCAAAATCTCGGGTTCCGCCCCAAGGGTAAATCCTTCCACGCGTTCGATGGCCTCGCGGAAGTACGAACGCCCCAAAAAATCCAAGGCATCCCGCGCAGTCTGCTCGTCGCGGATGGACAGCGTTCCCATGGCCAATGCACGTTGAAGGCTCCCCACTGCGCGGCTCCGCTCCGCTGCATCCAATCCTGATGCACCGCTCGCTTTGAACTGTTCCTTCTGCACGAACCCCAGCACAAACCACGCACGCGCATTCGAAGCATAGGCGGCTTGGTCCATCTCCGGAGCCAGCACCGCGTGCGCCGCATCCCAATCGCCTGCACGCACAAAGGCCTCGGCTCGTTCAAGCGAGCGCTGAGCGGCTGCCGTCCAGGTACTCAGCACGATGAGCACGGCCGTTAATGCAAAAGTGAATCGAGGGAATGATGGCGTGTGCATGGTTCTCATTTTACGGCCCAAGTCATGATTTTATTTCCAATCAACACCCCCTTTTTCGCGGCATCGGCCGCATTGATCTCGTACCGAATGCGGTTGCCAATGGACACAAAATTGATGAGCGCTCCCTGCTCCAAGCCATCTGGAGAATCGGAGACCAACACGGTAGGGGTGTCCGCCAAGGCGAGCGCCAAGCGATTGAGTTCGGCGCCTCCAACATCGCAGTAAACAAGGTGATGAAATCCGTCTGAGGGCAAATCCTCGGTACGGCTGTACCCGTGAATGGTCAAGGGCTGGGCCCCAATGAGCTTCATGGCGTATTTGTCCACCAACTCCGCGTGCAACCGCTCGTTTCCGACAACGGTCAAATGGAACTCGCCTTCTTTGACCGAGACGGGCCATTCATTGGACGCCGCAAAATGGAACAAGAAGTTCGCCTTGGTTACGGCACGCGTGTCCGTTTCGTCCAACCCGTTGCTCGTCCCCTGGCCCATTGCCATGCCACCCACCGCCCATGCCACAGCGACAAAAGCACAGCGGAGCACGGTTGTACGCAACGAGGAAACGGGGATGAAACGAGTCCGGGTCAAAATGAGGCGTTTTCCAGGTTAAGCTTCGTCCAAGGTGTTGATGTCCCGGTCGAAGAGGTACAGGGCTCCCTTATCGCCACCGGCCAGCGCCAGCTTGTCGAGCAGTTTTCGAGCGAGGCCTTCTTCTTCAATTTGTTCCGCCACGTACCACTGCATGAAGTTGTGCGTGGTGTAGTCCTTCAAACTCAAGCACGTATCCACGACGTCGTTGATGCTGGCCGTCACGCGGGTTTCGTGTTCCAGGATCAATTCAAAAATCTGCTCCAGGCCGGTGAACTTGGTCTGCGTGACACTCAAGGCCGGAACCAATGCGGTCCCGCCGCGCTCATTCACGAAGCGCATCAGTTTCAGCATGTGCTGGCGCTCCTCCTCAGCGTGGGTGTACAGAAAGGCCGCGGTTCCGTCAAAACCATTGGTCTCAGCCCAAACAGCCATTGCCAAATACGCGTGACTGCTCTGGCCTTCCAACGTTATCTGGGCATTCAGTGCCTGTTCAATTTTTTCGTGCAACATGGTTGATGTTTTTCTCGAAGGTAAGCAACCCCGAAGTGGAAATGAAGCAATTTTATTTTGTTCGCAATGGCCCTAAAATCCAGCGCCACCACCATCCTTCATCCTCGCGGGCCGTGCGCACCAAAAGCGCATCCAATTGACGGGCGCGGTGTGCAATGGCCGCCAGGCGTTCATGAAAATCCTGCCGGCCCTGCTTCGAAAGCTCGGATTTCATCTGCGCATTCCACGCATCCAACTCGGCCACCGGCACGAGTTCTTGTTGCCGCCGCTTGTCAACGACAGCCATCAGCATGGCGAACGCATCATCTTCAGCCGAGTAGAACACTTGCCTTGCCCCGAAGGGCTTAAATGCATGCGCCAATTTCCAGTCCACCAGCGATTGAAGGGCATTGTGGGCGCCGCCGCGGCTCAACTCGAGGGCACTCATCACCTCATCCGTGGACACCGGCTGCGGTTGGGCCATGAGCCAACCGTGCACTGCCAAGGTCGTTTTGGGCACTCCCCAATGCGCTCCTGCAGCTACCCAACGCTTCGAAAACTCAAGCTCCCATTGGGTTTTTGTGTTTTCTGTTGGAATTTTTGACAAACTTTCAATTTTCTGTGAAAGTAGGGAATCTTTTGGGATGAACCTCATCGGGAACCGCCTCACGGTCTCCGAGCAGTGCCTCGACGGTCCAACGAGCGACGGTGGGTCCAATGGTCACACCCCGGGTACCCCACCCCACACACGCGTGGTAATACGGATGGTACTTGGATACGACGCCGAGGATGGGCCGGCGATCAAAGCACGTCGGCCGAAGCCCCGCTCGGTGTTCCAGGCATTCCATGTCCTGTGCCGTAGTTCGGGCATTCGCAGCTCCTTGCATCAGAGCGGCGGGGGATTCATCCAGGCAAACGGGCTCGTGAATGTCCCAACGGTAGGTCGAGCCCACGCGGTACGTGCCGTCTCCCAGGGGCAACGCCCAGGTAACGTTGTTGACAATGCGATCGCCCCAGGGGCCTGAAGGCCTGACGCGTAGCACCTCGCCGTGGTTTCTTCTCAATTCCAATCCGAAGGCTGCCAAATCTTCCACGGCACCCGTCCCGCGGCAATCCACGACGGCGTCGAACCCTTCCGGGCACCCGTCCGCCATTTTCCAGGTTCGCCGCTCCCAACGGTCCATCCCTTGCCATTTCGCCCGGCTCGCTTCCGTCAAGGCCACAACGTTGACCCAACCCGCATCGGGAACAAGCCCTGCGCCGTGCGGCGCCTTGATGCTTTCGTGTAAATACCCAGCTTTGAGCACTTCAATGAATGGAGAAACACCATGCCCGCCAGCAGCGCGTTCCGTCCAACGCTCGGCGTACTCCTCGTTGGGGAAAATCCGGACAATGGGGACGTCGCGCCAGAGCGTCTCGCCGACCTGCGACCCAATCACCTGATACCGAGCACGCGCCTCATCCTGCTGCTCCCGGGCATTCCATTGAGGCAAAATGCGTTTGAACGAAACGGGATTAGACATCCCCGCAGCCACATCCGACGCCGCTGGGCTGCCGTCACTCCACACGGCAAAAGAGCAGCCACGCAGGTGCAGTTCCCACGCGACAAGGCAGCCGGCGAGCCCATCGCCGACGATCAATACGTGTGGAGATTCCGGGCTCATCAGCTCGCCTCGAGCACCCCGAGTTCGTCGCCGACTTTGCGGAAGGCCTCAATGGCCCGATCCAGTTGCTCACGGGTGTGGGCTGCAGACAGTTGCACCCGGATGCGTGCTTCGCCTTTCGGGACCACCGGATAGAAGAACCCGATGACGTAGATGCCTTCTTCGAGCAATCGGTTGGCCATGACTTGCGACAACTTGGCGTCGCCCAGCATCACGGGCACAATGGCCGACTCGCCGTCTTTGATGGGGAGCCCGACGCGGCGCATGCCCGCTTTGAAGTAAGCCGTATTCTCCTCCAGCCGGTCGCGGAGTTCGGTGGACTCACTCAGCATATTGAACACCTCCAACGACGCACCGACAATGCTCGGAGCCAAGCTGTTCGAGAACAAGTACGGCCGCGACCGCTGGCGCAGCATCTCGATGATTTCCTTCCGGCCCGTCGTGAACCCACCCATGGCACCGCCCATGGCCTTTCCCAGCGTACCGGTAATGATGTCGACTCGGCCCAAGGCGTCGCGCAATTCAATGCTCCCTCGGCCTGTTTTGCCGATGAAACCTGTTGCGTGGCATTCATCGACCATCACGAGCGCATCGTATTGTTCCGCGAGGTCGCAGATCTTATCAATTTGCGCTACGTACCCGTCCATCGAGAACACCCCGTCGGTCACGATGACCTTGAAGCGGTGATTGGCCGCTTGGGCCTTCTGCAGTTGCGCTTCCAAATCCGCCATATCGTCATTGGCGTACCGGTAGCGCGCCGCTTTGCACAAGCGCACCCCGTCGATGATGCTGGCGTGGTTCAACGCATCGGAAATGATGGCATCGTCCGGGCCGAGCAACGGCTCGAATACCCCGCCGTTCGCATCGAATGCTGCGGCGTACAAAATGGTGTCTTCGGTGTGGTGAAACTCCGCAATCTTCGCTTCGAGTTCCTTGTGAATGTCCTGGGTGCCGCAGATGAACCGCACACTTGACATGCCAAAACCGTGGGTGTCAATGGCGCGTTTGGCTGCTTCGCACACCCGTGGATCGCTGCTCAATCCCAGGTAATTATTCGCACAAAAATTCAGGACTTTCGACCCGTCTGTCAGTGTTATTTCTACGTCTTGAGCGCCCGCGATGACGCGTTCAGACTTGAACAAACCGGCGGCGGTGATTTGCTCGAGTTCGGACTCGAGGTGGGATTGCATGGAACCGTACATGCCTCAAAATTAGGTCAAAACCCGCGCGTCCAATGCACCGATTTGGCCGACGCAACGCCCAAGATGACGGACTCGTTCTCGGCCAGGTGACCGACCGGGACACCCTGCACGACCGGCGTGTCCGCGGGTACGTGTTCGGCCAGCATTTGCCGCACATCGTGTCCGAACGGATTGTCCACCGCTTGACCGTCAGCGATGGTGTTGTCATGCAAATCGGTAAAGCCCCCCACCAAAACGCCCCGGACACGGTCAAAGACTCCCGCCAGCCGGAAAGCCAGCAACATCCGGTCCACGTGGTAGAGGTACTCGTCCAAATCCTCCAGCAGCAACCACGCCCCCTCAATCGGTGGAAAGTAGGGAGTACCAAGCAGGCTGTACAACACCGATAAGTTGCCGCCAGCGACGGCGGCGTGGCCCGCTTCAAGCCCTACCTCCCTCTGCTCCAACGCCTGCCACATGCCTTGCTGGATGGACGCAGAAGCCTGGTCGTAGGTGCTCGCCACTGGGGCATGCAGCGACGCAATGCCTTGTACCTGTGCCCACCCGTGCAATGCCGTTATGTCGCTGAACCCCACCAACCACGTGGGGTCGGCCGCAAAGGCGTCGGCATCCAAAAGTGGCAACAGCCGGCCACATCCATAGCCCCCACGCATCGCCCAGATGGCGCGCACCTGTGCATCGGCAAAGCCCGCATTGAGGTAATTGGAACGGTGCGCATCCGACCCACCGAATTGCCCCGATCGTTCGAGCAGCCCATCGTAGAAAATGGGCGTGTAGCCTGCAGAGCGGACATGGGCTTCCGCGGCAGCCACTTGCTCGGCGGTCACAAACCGCGCGGGAGCAGCGAGGAGAACGCCGTCGCCCGGCTGCAGCGCCTTGGGGATTTGGCAAGGGAAAGGCATGATTCCACGCAAGATGGGAAGGGATGCGGAAAATGCCCGAAATTCGCACCACTTTAGCGCGCACCATGGCATCTACACCCTCATACCGGTACCCCAAACGTTTGATGATGACGTCGGCCTTGCCCTATGCCAATGGCCAGATTCACATTGGACACGTCGCCGGCGCCTACCTGCCGGGTGACATCCGTGCGCGCTTTGAGCGCATGGCCGGGTCGGACGTGGTGTGGGTGTGCGGCAGCGATGAACACGGTGCGGCCATCACGTTGCGGGCGAAGAAAGACGGGGTCACCCCCCGGGAAATCGTCGACCGATACCACGAAGAAATGCAGCAGGCGTTCGAAGGATTGGACATGTCGTTCGATCACTATTCCCGAACCTCCAGCGAGCGGCACCACGGGGTCGCCCAAGATTTTTTCCTGACGCTGCTCGAGAAGGGCAGCTTTGAGGTCAAGACGGAAGCCCAGTTCTACGACCCTGAAGCAGATCAATTCCTCGCGGACCGGTACATCACCGGGACCTGCCCCAAATGCGGGGCGGACGGCGCGTACGGCGACCAGTGTGAGAAATGCGGCAGCGCCCTGTCTCCCACCGACCTCATCAACCCCACCTCCACTCTGAGCGGCGCCACACCCGTACTCAAGGACACGACCTTGTGGTACCTGCCCATGGGCCGTCACGAAGTGTGGCTCAAGGAGTACATCGAAAACGGCACGTTCGAAGGCCAACCGCACCACGACGCGTCGACTTGGAAAGCGCACGTGAGCGGACAATGCCGCAGCTGGATCGACAGCGGACTGCAGAGCCGCGCCATGACCCGCGACCTGGACTGGGGCGTTCCCGTCCCCGTTGAAGGCGCTGATGGCAAGGTCCTGTACGTCTGGCTCGACGCCCCCATTGGGTACATCACCTCGACCATGGAGTGGGCCGAAAAAACCGGTGCTCAGTGGGAGGATTGGTGGAAATCCGACGAAGCGGAATTGATCCACTTCATTGGCAAGGACAACATCGTCTTCCACTGCCTCATCTTCCCCATTTTGCTGCGGGAACACGGCGGCTACATCTTGCCTTCAAACGTTCCAGCCAACGCCTTCATGAACTTGGAAGGCGACAAAATTTCCACCTCGCGCAATTGGGCAGTGTGGGTCAATGAGTTCCTCAGCGAGTTCCCCGGGAAAAGCGACGAGCTGCGCTACGTTCTCGCGAGCATCATGCCCGAGCAAAAGGACAGCGAATTCACCTGGGCCGATTACCGCGACCGGGTCAACAACGAGCTGGCCGACGTGCTCGGCAACTTCGTGAACCGCGTGTTGGTGCTGACCCGCAAGTACTACGAAGGTTCCGTACCAGCCGTCAGCGAAGCCGACTTGAACGAGGCCGACCGCGACGTGCTGGACGCGCTGTCGGCGGCCCCTGCACAAATCGCTGACCTCATCCGACGCAACCGCTTCCGAGACGCCCTGCAAGCCGCCATGGGCATTGCGCGCTTGGGCAACAAGTACATGACCGAGCAGGAACCGTGGAAGGCCTATAAGACCGACCCCGAGCGGACAGCGGTCATCCTCAATACGTGCATCCAAGTCGCCGCCAACTGTGCGGTGCTCATGGAGCCGTTCCTGCCGAAGACCGCGGCCAAGTTGCAAGGCGCATTCAACATCGCACAGCCCACGTGGGCCGATGCTGCACCCGACATGGTTCAGGCCGGGAACACCTTGGGCGAACTGCCCATCCTGTTCGAAAAAGTTGAAGCTAAAGTCGTGGATGCCCAAGTGGCCAAACTTGAATCTGCCCGCGCTGAAGCCACCGGTGGCCGGGCGGAATGCGAACCCCAAAAAGAGATCATGACGTTTGAAGATTTCCAAAAACTGGACTTGCGCGTAGGCGAGGTCGTCGCGTGCGAGCGGGTTCCCAAGGCGGACCGCCTGTTGAATTTGACAATCCGCACCGGGCTTGACGAGCGCACCGTGCTGAGCGGCATTGCCGAACACTTCACACCGGAAGAGGTGGTGGGACGACGGGTGACGCTGTTGGTCAATTTGGCGCCGCGCAAAATCCGTGGCATCGAGAGCCAGGGCATGGTGCTCATGGCGGAGACGGCCGACGGTTCGCTGCGTTTCGTGACGCCCGAGGAAGGCACACAGGCCGGCGACGTGATTCGCTAAAATTTCCCCGCTCCAAAACGCAACCTCAGGCCGAGGTCTTGCTTATTTTTGCCGACGCTTTGCCGATATAGCTCAGCTGGTAGAGCAACGCATTCGTAATGCGTAGGTCTGCGGTTCAAGTCCGCATATCGGCTCCAGAAAAGTCGCCCTCGAGGCGGCTTTTTCTGCTTAGAACATCATTTTGAGCGTCGCCGAGAGGGTGCGGCCATACGCCCAGTAACCTTCGAGCTTGCCGTTTTCGACTGTGCCCTGAATCTTCTCGCCGGTCTGCGGATCCGTCACAAACGTCTCAAACCCATCGCTGATGTAGATGTTGTTCAATGCATTCTGCACGTTCAAGCTGGCCATCCAGTTCATGCCTGCCGCCTCAAACCGGTAACTGCCGCGAAGGTCGAGGTAACCGTACGCCGGCAACATGACCGGTTGCAACCCGGCTCGGTCTGGATTCGTGCGGTCGGTGTCCACTTGGAAGCGCGCGTAGAGGTTCCAGTTGTACACGTAATTGGCTCCGAGTCGCAGGCGCTTCGTCACGTTGAAGTTTGACAGGAAGCCCACCTGTGATTGGGGCGCGTCGCTGACCTTCAATCCCGCGGAATAGATGTAGAGGGTTTCCAAAACTTCCCCGCCTTCTTCCGCCGTAATCTCCGCGTTGACGTCGTTGTCCCACCGCCAATTTCCGAAAGAAGCCATGCCGCCAATCTCCGCCCAAGAAGTGGGGCGTGTGCGCCATTCAATCTCCACGCCTTCGTGGGTTTGGATCAGGCCCGTGATGAAGGCGCGGTATTCGGTGCCGTCCGGACGGAGCAACGGGCTGCTCATGAGGCTTTTGTCGCGCCATTGCGTGTGGTAAGCGTTTACATCAAATGATACCCCGCGCCAGCGGAACCGATAGCCCGCCTCGATGGCGGCCACCTTTTCGTTGGTCAAGCGGTCGTTGCTCAACACGTTGGAATAGTTGGTGAAGACATAACGGATGAACGGCGCGCGCGAATAGTAGCCTCCGTTGAGGTACAGGTGGCTGGTCTCGCCGAGGCGTACGCTGCCGCCCGCCTTCAAATTGAACCCGATGCTGCTGGCCTTTTGCGACTTGATGCCGTAAACAAATTCTTCCGTGGTTTCGAGTTCGCCTGTTTGCTCATTGACCTGGGTGACTTCCTGCACCCCCGTCTCTTCATAGCGGAAATACTTGTAGGGATCGATGCGGCGGTAGGTCGTGTACGAAATGGTCCCTGCACCGAACAAGCTAAACCGGTCGTCCTTGTATTCGGCCTGCGCAAATCCTCCCGCATACTGCACGCGTCCAATGTCGTCGTAGTCCACCTTGTCGCCCGGCTGGGCCATCAAAGCGTAATCTGGATTGACGCCGTACCCGTCGCTGCTGCTGAAAGACTGGAGGTAAAAATCCCCGCCGAGCAGTTTGTTGACGCGGGTGAAGTGTTTGCCGCTGTAGTACCGCGCATCCACCCCCGCCATCAAGCTCACGCGGTCGTTGACTTCGTGCCGCAACGTGGACAGGATGCCGGTCCAGAAATGCTCGTTGTGCGCGTTTTCGATGACGCTGCGGCTGCGGCCACCCACAATCGTATCGTTCCCCACCACAATGGGATCGCCGAACTCATGTAGCGTGTCGATCCACGCCTGCGCGTCGACGTCGTAGGCGATTTGGTCCGCTGCGTACGTGACCGGCTGGGAGTTGTTGGCATTGGAATCCCAAAGGTAGTCCCAGTTCAGGGACGTTTTGACCGAGCGCTCCACACCCGCGGTGTCCACGTACGTCTCGCTGACGCGGGGGTTGCTGGTGCCGTCGTAGCGCGAGCCGTAGCCCTTGCCGGTGCTGATGTAAAAGCTGGTGGCGAGGTTCGTGCGTTCGCTCAACTGCCAGTAGTCGTTCAAGGCAAACTGGGGTTTGTGGTACCCATTGACCCGTGCGTTCAAGACCTCGTTCTCCTGCCCCCCGCGGTTCAGGTATCCCCAATCGTCGTTCCATCGGTGCGCCTCGTAGCCGAGGTTTTGGATGTCGTTGAAGCGGTCCACAGTCAACTGACCCCGGCGTTGCCCGTGGGTCTGAGGAGCGCCAATGGCCGTGAAGACCAGTCGGTGGGCGCCGAAGTCTTTGGCGGCAGTGAGGAAGTAACTCCACGCGTCAATGAACGTGGCATCGACGTAGGCATTTCCCATCGTTCGGCTGCCCACGGCGCTCACGGCCCAACCGTTTTCCATCACCCCAGAACTCAAGGAGAGCATGGTTTTGTAGCGGCCGTAGTCGGTTATGCTCTGCATCAAACTACCGCCCTTTTTGGTGTCGGTAGCCTTGGTGATGATGTTCAATGTGCCACCCACGGAGTTGATGGCCAGCTTCGAGGCGCCCAAGCCGCGTTGCACTTGCATGGTGTTGACCGCGTCGCCGAGGCCGGCCCAGTTTGACCAATACACCCAACCGTTTTCCATGTCGTTGACCGGAATTCCGTTGATCAATACAGCCACATTGCGCTGGTCAAACCCCCGGATGTTGATGCGGCTGTCTCCGAATCCGCCCCCGCTCTTGGTGGCGTAAACACCAGGGGTGATGTTCAACGTTTCCACCAATTCCTTGTCCCCCAATTGCTCTTGAATGGTCTTGGCATCCAACGTGGAAACGGCGACCGGCGTCTCCCGGTCGATGGCCACCGATGCGATGACATTCGCTTCGCTCAGGCCGATGGTCGAAGATTGCATGGTGATGGGCCCGAGGTCCAACACCCAGGCATCGGCCGCCAACGTGCAGGCTTGTCGGTGGGTTTCGTACCCGATCATGCTAATGACCAATTCAACGGCTCCCATCTCCCTTGACGTGAAAGCGAAGCGACCCTCGTAATCCGAAACGGCTCCCATGCGGGATTCTTCGAGGAATACGGAGGCGCCGGGCAGGGCGTCGCCGGTTTCGGCATCGAGGACGGTGCCTTTGATTTGGGTCTGAGCGGAGAGGGTTTGGCAAAGGCCTGCACATGCAATCAGCAGGGCGCTGCCCAAAAGGAGTCGGAGCGTTTGGCGCATCGGAGGAAGACTTGGTTGTGGTGGCTACGTGAGCCGTTCGCAACGCAAGATAGCGCGTGCTCTACGGAAATCAAGCAGCCTCAGGCCCAACGCCCGCGTTCGAGCAGGTATTGAGCAATTTGTACCGTGTTCGTGGCCGCTCCTTTGCGCAGATTATCCGCGACCACCCACAAGTGCAGCCCGCGTTCATTGACCAAATCCCGCCGAATGCGTCCCACGAAGACCTCGTTCTTGCCGACAGCCGTAAGCGGCATGGGGTAGCGATTGTGCGTCGGTTCGTCTTGCACCACCACCCCGGGAAAGTCCGCCAGTTTTTGCCGGACTTCGTGGAGTTCAAACGGATGCTCGAACTCGAGGTAAACGCTTTCGCTGTGCCCGCCCATCACCGGCACGCGAACCGCCGTGCAGGTCATGTGCACGTCCTCATCGCCCAAGATTTTCTTGGTTTCATTCCACACCTTCATCTCCTCTCGCGTGTACCCGTTGTCGCCAAAAACGTCGCAATGCGGCAGGCAATTCAAATCAATCGGATGGGGATAAACCGGCGCTTCGACCGGCTCCCCGGCGCGCTCCGATTCGAGCTGCACGATGGCCGCTTTGCCTGTACCGGTGATGCTTTGGTACGTGCTCACCACGCCGCGCTGGATGCAGAACGCGTCGTGCAGCGGCTTGAGCGCCATCACGAGCTGCATCGTCGTGCAATTCGGGTTGGCGATGATGCGGTCATCCGGACCAATCGTGTCGCCGTTGACTTCCGGCACCACGAGCGGACAATCCGGATCCATGCGCCAGGCACTGCTGTTGTCAATGACTGTGATTCCCGCCTTGGCAAACTCGGGCGCCCACTTTTTGGACACATCCCCGCCAGCACTGAACAGCGCCACCTGCGGCCGGGCGGCCAGCACCTCCTCCACAGTCTGCACGGTCCATTTCCGGCCTTGAAACTCCAGCTCCTTGCCCGCGCTTCGCGCACTTCCCGCAGGAAGCAACTCATCCACGGGCAACGCGAGTTCTTCCATCACTTCGAGCATGGTCCGCCCGACGAGTCCCGTCGCTCCAATTATCGCCAATTTCAATCCATCCATGGTTGTTGATTCAACCCGCAAATTCCCACATCACATCAACGAATTCAATGAAACGGCGATTTCGTTTTTACCGAGGTTCGTTGAAAAACTGAATTGCACAGAATTCGATTGGGGGTGTTGGTTGCTCTCGGGGTATGGATCGGAAATGCCCGAGGGCAGTCGCTGTGGGTGGAGCACGGAACGGTTGAGCAATGGATACGCGAGGGCGACCGGTGGCAGTTGAATGCGTCGGAAGCCGGAACGGCCTCCTTGATCCTTTTGCGAGAGGGACCGATGACCGACTCTACAGGCTGCACCTTCCGCGTGCGGTGGAACCAGGGGTTTTCTGGGTCAAGTGCCAACTTCACCCGACTGCATTGGCTCGTTGATTCCACCGCTTGGTCCACTTCTCCGATGGCTACGATCCCTGCAGACGACTGGTCCATTCTCGGGGAGCACGGTCCGCTCACGTTCATGCACGTAGGCGAAACCGGCACCAACGATTCCATCCGGTGGTTCAGCCCAAGCGTCAATGGGTCTTGGGATTCAACGGTATCCCTACTCAACTGGGCACATCTTCCTGCATCCTTTGATGTTGAATTGACGTGGACGCAACGGCCGGGCAGCGATTCTGTGCAGATTACCATCGCGCATGTATTCGAGGACGAACGCCGTTCCGCGTTAGAACTTGCCGCATGTGCGTCACATGAAGTGCCCGTTGGCATCGGTTTCTCTGCCCACTTCACCGCGTCAAATACCGACGCTGCTGCATTCGAAATCGTGGAATACGGCCCGTACTGTCAAGATACGGTTGCACCTGCCTTGCACCAAGCGCGATGGGAACCGGGATACGGACTGCAACTGGCCTTTTCCGAGCCGATGAACCCCGATGCAGGGATGGTGCTCGAAGGACCCGAACAGGATTTCCTTCCCTTGCTGTGGCTGAATCCTCCGAGCCGCAGGGGCATCGCGCTTCCTGCACACGTCCCTGAAAGGACCCTCCAATTCAGGCTAACCGGTTTCGAGGACTTCAGCGGCCAACCGCTCCCGGACACCCTCGTCAACGTTTACGCAGTCAAACCCCATGCTGAGGCGGGCGACGTTGTCATCACCGAGTGCCTCATTGCATCCCCCGCGCAAGGCGAATGGATTGAAATCTTCAATGGCATCGACCGAGCTGTCGATGTCAACAGGCTCTGCATCTGGGACGGGAGCGCCAATGCAAACAAGGCGATTGTCCCCGAATTCGGATGGGATGGCCTGCTCGCCCCAGGCGAACGCGCGGTGTTGGCCAACCAATGGTCGCCTTGGATGGCTGATTGGGGGACGTTCTTATTTGCCGCAATTGAGCCGTCCATGACGCTCTCCAACACCGGTGAGACCATTGGGCTTCACTCCAACACGGGCGCCACGATTGACGAAGTCACCTACAGCAACGACTGGTGGATCTCCAACGAGACGATTGGGTTGCAAAAAAAGCAACCGTTGGGCTGCACAGTTGCTGACAACTGGATTTCGGTTTACGAGGGGTCAGCAACCAGTCCTGGAATCCGTGGCCCGTTGGAATGGCCAACGGATACCGCCGTCCCATTGATTGCTGTATCGGCCAGGGCATTGAGCATGGGTGAAGGAATGTTCGAACTCAACCAGCCCATCCATCCGGATTGTGCGCCTGCGATTAAAGGCGGTTGGGCTTGGCAGAATGCACATCAACCGAAGGCGTTGTTTTGGCTCGTCGACAGCCTCACCGAAAACACCACTTGGCACATCGCTGCAGCCGAAGTTCAAGGCTGTTTCAGCACAAGGCCCTCGACTTTGAAAGCCACCCTCGACGTCGGGGATTTTCCAGAGGATGGCGACTTGATCATCACCGAAATTGCCCACGATCCGAAAGGCACCTCAGCCACCTGGGGCATGTTCGTAGAGCTCTTCAATCCATCCGAAAGCGAAGTTGTTGAGCCCGCAGGGTGTTCACTGAATGAAACGCCCCTTAATGCCCTTCAGCCCCTGCCTCCACGAGGGCGCGTTTGCATTCCCATCACACTGAACAGGGCGAGCGGAAACGTTGCGCTGAAGAACCACAGCGGCGAAGAAATCGATGCCGCTGCCTACAGCCGCTGTTGGCACCCCGATCGAAACCAATCCAAAGCGGGATTCAGCCTGGTCCGACTCCAACCTGGTTCTGGCCGCGTGCACCCCAGCGCTTGGTGGGCGTGGACCTCGAGTGCGCATGCAACCACTGGTTGCTCTCCGGGAGTCCCGGACGAAGCGGAATCCGAGGCCCTGTCGCCTCCTGCGGCTGCCGCCATCGCTTGTGGGGAGCGAAATGGTGAACGGTTCATTGCCTTCTCGGCCCCCATCGATCTTGAACCTCCGTGGACCCCCCTCGATTCGTTCTACACTCCGGGCATGGCATGGACCCAACCAACCGGTGTGCTGGCGCCGTTTGCAGCACTCTGTCCTACCACCGACGCTGAATTGAACGATACCATCGTTAGCCTGAATGAGGTTCAGCGGCGGGTAGCTGGAAGCGCTGAACCTTTTATTGAGCTGGCCAACTCCAGTCCCCACTGGGCCTCCACCGAAGGCATCGCATGGACGACCGCTTCCATCCCCTTCCCGGAAGACTGGGAGCCCGTCAGTGGGGACACGAGGTGGTTCATGCCGCCGCATACCCCTTTAGCATTCGCCGCGTGTCCGTCGAGGATAGCGGCGGGGCAAGAACGGGTCCTGCCAGCGGAACTACCCAGTTTGTGGGGATCCGTCGAACTGCAGTTGGCGGCGGGCGGCGAGCTCCTCGATGCATTTGCATTCGAATCCGACATGGAGGCCCCGTGGCACACAGGGCAGCAAAGCATTGAAAAAACAACCCGTCATGCCCGAAATGCCGATGCCAACTGGAAAACAACGGGCGCAGCGGCAGGCCAAACGGCCGGCTCATGGAACAGTTGGCAAACCCAGCCCGAGTGGGGCTTGCATGATGACGTGCTCCACGTCATCCACTCAACGGGATTTGCCGCCCCAAACGGAGAAATAGTTCCCGTCGCCTTTCAGGTCAACGCCCCCGATGAGGAAGCCTGGGAAGTGCATTGGACCATTGAAAACGACATCGGTGCATCGGTCGCCTCCAATGTTGAAGTGCCCGCCTTGGTTCAAGGCGATCAGCCTCTATTGTGCCAGTGGGATGGCATCCGTGGCAGCACGTATGCGGCGATTGGGCCGTACTTGCTGAAAGTGGTGTTGCAATCCGTGCAAAGCCATCGGCTGGTTCGGGCGCAGGCACCGATCTACGTTTGCCCGCATTGACTGCACATAAAATCCCGAGAACTTTGGCATCTTCGCACCATGTTCGAAGGGATGCCTTTGCCCATTTCGCCGCTGCACGTGTACGCACTCCCGTTGTGGATTTGCGTATTCGGGGTTGGAGCGACGGCGTTGCTGCGGGTCCAATTCGACCGTGAATGGGCCTTGACCATGTGGACTGCTTACCAAATCAAGCGCGTGTGGCAGCGATTGGCCGATGAGTCGGCACGCACGGGCGGAACCTTGACCAGCCATGCCATCGGCCTCTTGGCCTGGGCCTTGCTCGGCTCACTCTGGGGGGTCAATGCCTCGGCCACGCCCGCCCTCGAAACGGCTGGATACGGAGCTCTGTGGGGTGCTTTGCTCGGATTGGCTGCACTGATTGCACGGCATTTGGGCGGTTGGATGGGGGCGTGGGTGACGCTCGAACACGATGCCGTCCAACGGGGCTTTGAGGTGGATCGGCACATGCGCAATTGGTTGCTGTGGGCGCTCATTGCACTGGTGGTCTGGGAGTTGGCGCAATTCAACGGATTTGAGAGCCGCGGCGCCATGTGGATGCACGTGAGCACGGCTTGGTGGTGCTGGCTCGGACTCAAATGGCTGCGTCAGTTTCAATCGGTCGTGAACAAGCGGCTTCATATTGGATGGGGAATTGCGTACATTTGCACCCTCGAAATTGGACCATCCCTATTGCTGTTCGAGTATGTGGGGTGAGCCAATGGAGCAAGCACTGAAGAACCGATATGGCGAAGAAGCTCAAGACCGTCCTGATTTCACAGCCAAAGCCCACCACGGAAAAATCTCCGTACTTCGACTTGGCCGTCCGTCAGAAACTGACCATTGATTTCCGCCCATTCATCCACGTAGAAGGCGTGGAGCCGCAAGATTTCCGACAGCAGCGGATCGACTTGGCCGAGCACACGGCCGTCATCCTGACCAGCCGAAATGCGGTGGATCACTTTTTCCGCCTGGCGGCGGACCTGCGCTACGAGGTGCCCGACACCCTGAAGTACTTCTGCATCAGCGAAGCAACTGCTTTCTACCTGCAGAAATACGTGGTCTACCGAAAGCGAAAGATTTTCTTTGGAAAACATCGCTTCCAAGACCTCATGGACAGCATCAAGAAGCACAAGCAAGAAAAGTTCTTGTTGCCCTGCAGCGACTTGATGAAGCCTTCCATCCCCAAACTGCTCGACGAAGCCAGCATCGATTACACGCGGGCCATGATGTACCGCACCGTATGCAGCGACTTGAGCGACTTGAGCGATGTCAAGTACGATTGCCTCGTATTCTACAGCCCGAGCGGCATCGAAAGCCTGTTCAAGAACTTCCCGGATTTTGAACAAGGCGAAACGCGCATCGCAACGTTTGGCCCGACGACCGCGAAAGCAGCCGAACAAGCCAACTTGCGCATTGACATTTCTGCCCCGACCCCACAGGCGCCTTCGATGACTATGGCCATTGAGCATTACATTCAAGGCAAATAACTCCCATTGCCTGAAACGCCGTCCTTTTCCTTCTCCAAATCCGAGCGCCTCAAATCGAAAAAACTGATTGAGGCCACGTTTGCAGCGGGCCAAAAGTTCAAAGCGTGGCCGCTGGTGGCGAAATCCATGGAAGCGGAACTGCCCAATGACGTGCGCTGCCAAACCTTGGTTTCCGTCAGCAAGCGCTCCTTCAAACGCGCCGTGGACCGCAACCGCATCAAGCGGCTGATGCGCGAGGCTTGGCGTTTGCACAAACACACCGCTTATGCCGCGCTTCAAAAACACGAAAAACAACGCGCGCTCGTTCTCATTTATGTGGGTAAAGAATTGCCTACTTTCGAAGGAATGCAAGCGAGTATGCAGACGTTGATTGCCAAAATGATTGAGGCGTTGGAAGCGCCCGAGCCACCTCAAGCGGACCCCCAAAACCATGGATAAGAAGAAGGCCAAAAAAACGTGGATGTGGTTGGTGCCGCTCGCCGGACTCATGGCGGCTGCGGTGCCGTTGCGGGAAAACTACTTCGAGCTGTCGAAGCAGTTGGAAATCATGACGGCCATGTTCCGCGAACTGAACATCTACTACGTCGATGAAATCCAACCCGGCCAGCTCATGGAAACGGGCATGGACGCCATGGTGGAAAGCCTTGACCCCTACACGGTGTACTACCCCGAATCGCGGGTGGAAGACCTGCGCTTCATGACCACAGGCGAATACGGTGGGATTGGCGCTTCCATGCAATTCATCAACGACCGCCACCTCATCGTGGACGTGCTTCCGGATTTTCCAGCGGCCCGCGCTGGCCTGAAAATCGGCGATGAGCTACTGGCCATCGACGGCCAATCGTTGGAAGGCATGGACCCGGACCTTGTGCCGGAGATGCTGCAAGGAGCAAGCGGCACTACCGTTGACATTGAATACCGCCCGAACGGCTCCACCGCTCCCGTGGACCTCACCATCGAGCGCGAAAAAATCAAACTCCCGGCCGTTCCTTACCGATCTGTCATCGGCGACAGTACGGGCTACGTCATCTTGAGCGCCTTTACCCGGGGCTCATCGTTTGAGCTCCGACAAGCCATTCGCTACCTTAAGGACAGCGTGGGCGTCAACCAACTGGTCCTCGACCTACGGGGCAATGGCGGCGGCCTGCTCCAAGAGTCAATCAGCATCGTGAATTTGTTCGTCGAGAAGGGGCAGGAAGTGGTGAGCACCCGCGGCAAAAAGGAGGAATGGATGAAGTCCTACTCCACCATGGCCCCTCCGTTGGTCCCCGACCTCCCGGTTGCCGTGCTGATTGACGAACAGTCCGCCTCGGCCTCCGAAATTGTCTCCGGCACGTTGCAGGACCTCGACCGCGCCATCATCGTAGGACAAGAAAGTTTTGGAAAGGGCCTCGTTCAGCAAACCAAGCCCCTCGCCTACGGCACCAAACTCAAGGTGACCGTGGCCAAATACTACACGGCGAGCGGCCGGTGCATTCAACGCTTGGACTACGGCGGCAAACGCGAGGAGGATGGCAGTGCGCGGGCGTTCTCGGATTCAACGCGGCAGGTGTTCTACACCCGCAACGGCCGACCCGTCACCGATGGAGCCGGCGTTCAACCGGATGTCGAAGTCGATGTGCCTTACATGAACTACGTGCTCGAGGGGCTTTATCTCAACGGCATCCTTTTCGATTTCGCAAATGCGTGGAGTGCCGAGCGCGATAGCATCGGACCCGCCGCGGAGTTCGCCCTGCAAGACGCGGACTGGGAGGCCTTCGTCGATTTTGCCTTGGCGCATGAGTCGACGGCGTTTGAGTCGCGCACGCTGGATGCTTTTGAACAACTTGAATCGCTCGCGCGCGAGGAGCAATTTTACGCCTTGGACTCGGCGGCATTTGACGCATTCGGTTCCATTTTGAACCCCAACATCGAACGTGATCTGAATCGGTTCCGCGATGAAATCACGTGGGCACTGGAAGAAGAATTGGTCATGCGGTACCACCTCCAAACCGGGGTTATCGACTGGTCCATCCCACGCGACAGCACCCTGAACAAAGCCATCGACCTCATGCGTTCCGGCGCACACGAAACCATCTTGGCTGGACCGACACCGTAACCATGCCTTCCACTTCCACCGGAACGGATTCTCGCGTACAGCTTTTGTACGATGCCGCCCTCATGCTCACGGCGATTGCCTTGCCGTTTTCCAATTTCCTCATGAGCCAAGGTGCCTTTCTGTTGGTCTTTGCGTGGGCCGTTGACCGGTGGAAAAACGGGCCCCTCTTTCGTGGCCGGTCGTGGACGTATTGGCAGGTACAACCCGTGCTGTGGGCAGTCCTGGCTTTGTATTCTTGGGAACTGCTCAGCCAGCTCTGGACCACCGATTGGGCCTACGGTTGGCGAGCCCTCCGCATCCAACTTCCGCTCCTCGCCTTCCCTCTCATCCTCACCACCGCGCGGTGGGATCAACTGATTGGCTTGCAACGCGTTCAAGCCGCTTTGGCGATCGCCGTCATCGCAGCCTGTGGCAGTTGCCTGTGGATGGGCCTGCAAAAATCAGGTGAGCTGCAGCCACGCGATTGGTCGCCGTTTATCTCCCACATCCGCTTCAGCTTGATCATCACGTTCGCATGGGGTTGGTGGCTGATTCGCTACTTCAAGGACCGCGAGCCGCTCGCATTGCTCGTTGTGGGGCTCATTACCCTTCTGGGCGGTTGGTTCACGTGGAAAGTCGCTTCGCTGACCGGCGCCATTCTGTTTCCCTTGACGCTGCTCGTCGCTTCTTGGCAATTCAGGCGGTTACGCAAGGCGGTGCTCGGGTTGTGCGTGGCAGGCATCGCAGCAGCGGGCGCAGTGGCGTGGTGCCTAGTTCCGGTCTACCCGTCAACGGATGCATTGGAAACCACAACGCCCCGAGGCGAGGCGTACGCCAACTACCCTGAACGGTGCTTGCGCGAAAACGGGACCCACGTTTGGGTTCACATCGCTTGGAATGAACTCTTCGAAGCGTGGTCGTCACGCAGTGCCGTGGACTTCAACGGCCAAGACGGTCGAAGCCAAGAACTCAAGATGACCTTGATTCGATTTTTGGCCTCCAAAGGATTGAAAAAAGACGCCGACGGTGTACGCGCATTGAGCGATGAAGAAGTCCAGTGGATCGAAGCGGGCATCCCGACCATCTTGGAAAAAACCCACCGCGGCCTGCGGCGGCGGCTCGATGTCATCCAGTTCGAAGTGTGGAATGCACGGGACGGAGGAAATCCCAGCGGGCACTCGCTGGTGCAGCGGTTTGCCTTCCTCGACGCCGCTCGCCACATCTACCAAGAGCATCCCGTCCTCGGTGTAGGGATCGGCGACTTACCGTCCAGCTATGATGAGGCCTACAGCGCCCTTGACTCCCCCCTCGACGAGGCGTTCAGGCTGCGAGCGCACAATCAATACGTCACGTTTTTGGTGGCGGGAGGACCGCTGAACCTCATCCTGTGGTTGGTGCTCCTGGGCGCCCTCGTCCCGCTCAACGGACGCCGCGCTCACCACCCCACTTCAGCGGCCGTTTTGTTTCTGGTTGTCATTGCCCTTTCTTGTTTGACGGAGGACACCTTGGAAACTCAAGCCGGCGTGACATTCGCCGGATTCTTCATCGGCTTATTGGGCCGCCGGCAACCCCCACAGGTATAAGAACCTGTTAACCACGCCATCCACAGCCACATCCAAGTGTCCAGACGCTGTGCGCTGGGGCGTCGCTTCCCACTGGGCCTGCGCACCCAAGGGGTGCCATCGCTCCGGCCACATCGGCGCTTCTGCAGCATACAAACCCGTGCATGGCATACCAAGGCCAGCCGCCATGTGCAGCGGACCGGTGCTCGACGCAATCAGCCCGTCGCACGCGGAAATGAGGGAGAGTAGCTGGTGCAAGGACAGCTTACCCGTTGTGTTGACAACATCCTTGTGGGAATGGAGCACCTCGTTCAAGGGCTCCCCCTCGGCTGCCGTCCCGGTCCACAGGACCCGGCATCCGGAATTGAGAAAAGCCTCCATGGACGCCACGTACCGCTCCAACGGCCAATTGGTAGCGCTGTTGTTGGAGCCCGCATGCAGGATGATGTGCCGGCGGCCCAGTACAATCCATTCCGATGCACCCTTCACTTCGTCCGCCACAGCCGACCAAGGTTCCGCGCGGAGTTCCCCCCAGGCCTGCCACGCCCACGCATCATCCGGAATCCGCAGGCCGGGTCGGTTCAATCCCGGTGCGGGATGCATGGACAACGCGAGGTCCATGCCATGCCACGCTTCGTGCCGGCCCGACGCTTTCCTCGATGCGTTGTTGTGGATGTTCACGAACCGGGCAAACGGCCAGCGGCGTCGAGTCCCCACGCGTATGGGAACGCCAGACTGCTGCAGCTGACGCGCGACCGTTGCATCGGGGAACGCCAAAATCGCCGCATCGTACACCGACCAGTCCACGGCAGCGGACCCGTCCCACACCACAACTCCGTCGACATTGACCGCGGCTTGTGCCACCGGTGCGGTATAAGACCGGGTCAGGAAATCGACCTGCAATCCCGGGTTCACCGACTTCAAAAAGCCCGCAATGGGGAGCGTGACTGTCACGTCTCCGATGGCGTCCGTTCGGCAAACGAGGATGCGTTTGATTTCCGCCCGTCCGAAGCGCACGAGCGCCCGTTCCATGCGCATGCGGTTGCGGATTTTTCGGTACTTCTCAGCCGTCGCAAAGGCACTCCAGCGGGCGATGGTCCAGCCGGTGGCACCGTCCCGCCAACCGCCGCGCAAGATGGCATTTTTGAACCACTGAAATCCGGCCTTGATGGGGCGAATGAACGGGCTGGCCAACCACGCTGGCCCCTGATACGCCATCGCGGCAATGTCCGAGAAATAATCAATCTGACGGAGGTGATCATCGACCGAATGGTAGGAGTAATGCAGGATATCGCCTTCCATAAAACCAGCTTCATCGCCCTCCGCCATGTCCAGTCGATCGTGTGGGTTTTCGCCCGTCCACTGGGCATGTCCCGCCTTCCAAAGCCGAAGCTTGGTGTCCGGGTACCAACCGCCGTGGCGCACCCACTCACCGCAGTACGAGGTCAGTCGGTTCATTCGGAAACCGTTGACCGAAGCGGCTGAAGCATCCGCTCGCCACGCGCGAATGGACGCTGCCAATTCAGGGCTGAGCGCTTCGTCCGCATCCAACGAAAGCAGCCACTCACCCGTCGCTTGGGCTGCGGCCCAATTCTTCTGCTCGATGTGCCCTTCAAATGCGTGATTCAGCACCCGAGCCCCCCGCTCTTCAGCCAAGGCAACGGTCCGATCGGTAGACCCCGAGTCCACCACCAGCACCTCATCTGCAATGCCCTCCAGCGAATCCAGACAGTGCGGCAAGTTGCGCTCCTCGTTGAAGGCAATGATCACCACGGATAAGGAAGGAGAGGGCATGGAGATGGAACGGCTGGAAGGTGCGATTATTTCGCAAGTTACTGCGGACAAACAGGAAGTTTCCAACGAATGCTTGCACCCACGATTCAAGCCATTAATTTTGTTCGCTATGAATGTACTCTTGTTGGGAAGCGGCGGGCGTGAGCACGCCATTGCATGGAAGCTGAGTCAATCGTCCATGCTGCGGAAACTGCACATTGCTCCGGGCAACGGCGGCATGGAATCTTTGGGGGAAACTGCCGATTTGGATCCCATGGATTTTGCGGCCGTCGAGCGGTACGTCCGGCGCCATGAAATCGGTTTGTTGGTGGTGGGCGCAGAAGCGCCATTGGTCGCCGGCATTGCCGACTATTTTGAGGCTTCTACCAAGACCAATGTCATGGTCGTGGGGCCCAAAAAAGAGGGGGCCATGCTCGAAGGGAGCAAGGAATTTGCGAAGGCATTCATGCAGCGGCACAACATCCCAACGGCGCGTTACGCAAGCTTTGATCACACCCAACTCGACGAGGCCATTGCCGCGCTGGATGAATTCCAGCCACCGTACGTCTTGAAAGCCGACGGGCTCGCCGCAGGCAAAGGCGTCATCATCACTTCTTCCAAGGAGGAGGCCGTCAAGACGCTTGAAGAAATGCTGAGTGGCAAGGCATTCAGCGATGCAGGCCGGAAGGTGGTCATGGAAGAATTTTTGGAAGGCAAGGAGCTCAGCATGTTCGCTGTAACCGACGGCTCGAGCTATCATTTGCTGCCATCAGCGAAGGACTACAAGCGCATCGGTGAAGGTGACACCGGCCCCAACACAGGCGGCATGGGCGCCATTTCGCCGGTTCCCTTTTTGTCGGAAGAATTCCAACAAAAGGCGCTGAACCAGGTCATTATCCCGACCATCAAAGGGCTCGGAAAAGACGGCATCCCATACAAAGGCGTCATCTTCTTCGGCCTCATCAAAGTGGGAAGCGATCCGTATGTGATTGAATACAACTGCCGACTCGGCGACCCCGAGACCGAGGTGGTCCTGCCCCGACTGAAGAGCGATTTGCTTCACCTTTTCGAAAGCTTGTGCAGCGGGTTGCTGTCTGAATACGACTTGGTCACAGACGAACGCGCTGCGACGACGGTGATCCTCGCCAGCGAAGGCTACCCGGGCAGTTACGAGAAGGGCCGCGAAATCAAAGGACTGAATGACGTAGCCGACATTGACGGCATGGTGTTCCACGCGGGCACCAAATCAAGCCGACGCAAAATCATCACCAACGGCGGGCGCGTCGTCGCCTTGACGGGACGCGGTAACGACGTCGAAGAAGCGCTCAAAAACAGCTACAAACTCGCCGAGAAAGTGACGTTTGAAGGAGCCTACCACCGCAAAGACATCGGTGCCGACGTCTTGGACTTGGCCTAAGGAAGGAAGTATAAGAGAAGGGAGTTAGACGATGCCGCCTTCCTCCTCGGCCTTGGCCGTGTACTTCTTTTGCAACCGCAACCACAAGAACAACCCGCCGAAACCAAGGGCGATAACGGCCATGTTGAATGGCGAGCTCATCGGAACGAGAATGGTTTCAAACGTCCATTCGATGAATTTCGCGACAGGAGTGATGATTTCTTGTGTGTTCATGGTTCCTAAATTCGGAACAAAAATAAGCAACCGTTGATTTCAATCCTCCGCTCCAATCAACCAATTGCATGGGCCCTCATTCCACTGACCATTTTTGGTGGATTGATTGCGCATTGGTGGGCGGGAACGCTGGATGGAACGAGCGCTGCGATTCACGGGTTGGGGCTTACCGGAGTGGCGCTGTACGCACACCGCATTTACGTCAATCGCCACTTCGTCGACCGTGGCGATTCGGCGCTGGCTTGGCTGATCGTCCTGTGGAGTGTCGCGTGGTTGAAGCCGACCACTTGGACGGCGGGTTGCCGGTTGTGGGGCAGCTTGTTGCTCGCGTGCAGCAGTTTGTCCATGGCACTGACGGTGCACCGGCAGTCGTCCACCAGCGGCATCCAATTTCGTTCGGGGGCCCTCGCCGCACTGGCCATCGGGCTCAACCCGAGCAACTGGGGGCTCATCTTGGGCTTGGCAGCCATGCAAATCAACTTGCGCCCGGGCATTTTCAGGGAGTGGGCCATGCTGATCATTGGGGCTGGCTGGGGAGGCGCAATTGCCATCGGTGTATTGAATGCCGTGCCGTTCGCTTTAGGCAGCGAACCCGCTGCGGCGGCCCCCGCGTTTCAAACGGGCAATGGCCTGCATTGGATGATTTTGGCTTGGGCCGCAGCCGGCGGAATGGTACTGCTGCGCAAACAGTCATCCCTCAACCTCCGATCACAAAATGCCCGAATGAGCGTCTTAACGGCGACATGGTGCACCGCACTGGGAGGGGCACTGTGGATGAACGCCGAAAACGGTTTGGACCTGATTGTGCTCCCCCTCACGCCGTCACTCGGCCTGGCCATGGGCTTCACGTGCATCGGGCTGGTTCCCGAACGAGAGCGCTCGCGGCGGTTACAGCGGCCGTGGCACGACGCCGTGTACTGGGCGCTTGTTGGCACCGTGTTGGTTCTTTTTGTTCAGCAGATGTTGAGCTGAATTCCAAACAATCACGACCTTCGCACCATGAAATTTGGAGTGGTCACTTTTCCCGGTTCCAACTGCGACATGGACATGGTCCACGCCCTGGAACACGACTTAGGGTTTTCCGTTGTTCAACTGTGGCATAAGGACCACGATTTGCAAGGCGCTGATGTCATCATTTTGCCCGGTGGATTCAGCTATGGTGACTACTTGCGCAGCGGAGCGATTGCGCGTTTTTCACCCATCATGGAATCCGTCGTGAACCATGCTCAAAAAGGCGGACGCGTATTCGGCGTGTGCAACGGCTTCCAAATTTTGTGCGAAACCGGCTTGCTGCCCGGTGCACTGCTGCACAACGAGAGCCGCAAGTTCATCTGCAAAAACGTGTCCCTCAAGCCCGTCTCCAGAAAGGCACCAATCTCCAGCGCGCTGGATCCATCCACGCCCATCACCATTCCCATTGCCCACGGTGAAGGCAATTACTTCATCGAAGAAGACGGGCTGAAGGCCCTTCAGGACAACGACCAAGTCTTGTTCCAATACTGCGATGAGTCCGGTGCGGTCAACGCGTGGTCCAACCCCAACGGAGCGGTTGCCAACATCGCGGGCGTGGCCAACCGCGAAATGAACGTTTTCGGGATGATGCCCCACCCGGAGCGCGCGGCGAGCGACGACTTGGCCAACTCCGACGGCAAGGCCATCCTGGCGGGCTTAGCGGCCTTGGTGGAGGCTTAAGCCCCTAGCCAATGCATGGATTGTTGGCAAATGTTGGTCCTTCTCAAGCGGAAGGTGAACATGATTGCCGTTAGATTTGTTTGAACCCCACAGGCGAAATAAGACCCTACTTCCATGAATCACTACCCTGCTGGCCCACACCTCTCGCGCATCGAGACCCCCTCGGACTTACGCGAGCACTTCAACATTGAGGATTTACCAGCGGTTTGTGATGAACTGCGCGACTTCATTGTCGATGTCGTTTCAGAAAAGGGAGGGCACTTCGGAGCCAGCTTGGGCGTAGTAGAATTGACGGTGGCGCTGCATTATGCGTTCAACACGCCGGAAGACCAATTGGTGTGGGACGTCGGCCACCAAGCGTACGGCCACAAGATTTTGACCGGACGCCGCGATCGGTTTCACACCAACCGCCAATACGGTGGCCTGAGTGGATTCCCGAAGCGCAGCGAAAGCGAATACGACACCTTCGGCGTTGGCCACAGCTCAACCTCCGTTTCGGCTGCGCTTGGCATGGCCGTGGCGAGCAAACTGAGCGGACAGCACGATAAGAAACACGTCGCCGTCATTGGCGATGGAGCCATGACCGCCGGATTGGCCTTTGAAGGTCTCAATCACGGCGGCGCCGAAGACGCCAACCTGTTGGTGGTGCTGAACGACAACTGCATGTCCATCGACCCCAACGTCGGTGCGCTCAAGGAATACCTGACGGACATCACCACATCCAAAGCCTACAACAAGGTCAAGGATGAAGTGTGGCACTTGCTCGGACGCATTTCCAAGTTTGGCCCCAACGCACAAGCCATTGCACAAAAAGTCGAGTCGGCCGTGAAGTCTGCTTTGCTCAAGCAATCCAACCTCTTTGAATCGCTCAACTTCCGGTACTTCGGTCCCGTTGATGGCCACGATGTCGAGCACTTGGCACAGATCCTCGAGGACATCAAGGACATCCCAGGCCCCAAGCTGTTGCACTGCGTCACCGTCAAAGGAAAAGGCTACGCTCCTGCTGAGGAAGGCAGCGCCACCACGTGGCACGCACCGGGGCTGTTTGACAAGAAGACCGGTGAAATCAAAAAAGCAGCGCCTTCACAGCCCAAGCCCCCGAAGTTTCAAGACGTATTCGGGCACAGCATCATCGAGTTGGCGAAGCAAGACGCCCGCGTGGTAGGCGTGACCCCAGCGATGCCATCCGGCTGCTCGTTGAAGTACATGCTCGCTGAGATGCCCGACCGGGCGTTCGACGTGGGCATCGCTGAACAGCACGCCGTCACCTTCAGTGCCGGCATGGCCACCCAAGGCAAGGTGCCGTTCTGCAACATCTACTCGAGCTTCATGCAACGCGCCTACGACCAGGTCATCCACGACGTGGCGATTCAAAACTTGCACGTAGTCTTCTGCTTGGACCGCGGTGGCGTAGTCGGCGCCGACGGCCCAACGCACCACGGAGCGTACGACCTCGCTTACATGCGTTGCATCCCAAACATGGTCGTCGCAGCACCCATGGACGAAGTGGAATTGCGCAACATGATGTATTCCGCTTCGCAACTGCACGATGGCCCCTATTCCATCCGCTACCCACGCGGCACGGGGTCCATTGTGGATTGGAAGCAACCCTTCGAAGCCCTGCCCATCGGCAAAGGACGACGGCTGCAAAACGGCAATGACATCGCCATCCTCAGCATTGGCGCCATTGGAACCCAGGCCACCGAAGCCTGTGAAGCCTTAGCCCAGCGCGGCATCTCTGCGGCGCACTACGACATGCGGTTTGCCAAGCCGATTGACGAAATGATGCTGCACGAGGTGTTCGGCAAATTCAAGCACGTCATCACCTTGGAAGACGGGTGCATCATGGGTGGCTTCGGAAGTGCAGTGTTGGAGTTCATAGGCGACCAAGGGTACCAGGCCCAAGTGCGTCGATTGGGGCTGCCTGACCGCTACGTCGAACACGGCACCCAAGCAGAATTGTACGCCGAGAATGGGTACGATGCGGCATCCATTGTAGCTTACGCCGTGGAAATGGCGGCACAAGCCGGCACATCAGGTGCCATGCAGTCCGCGTGACAATCACCCCATGGAAACACCCCTTCCGGACCCCATTCGGAACCGCGTCGACGAGAGCGGCCTCATCGCCCTCGATTTGGACCAGTTGGCACCCAAGGCCAATCTCCGCAGCCTCGACCTGAGCGCCTATTTAGAGCAAGGCTTGATCCTCCGGGAAAAGCCTTTTCGCGCCGCCATGGCCGACTTGAATGCCGCTGATTGGGACGGGTACACGGTGGCGCTGCATTGTGCATCGGATGCCATCCTCCCAGACTGGGCGTGGATGCTGGCCACTTCCAAGCTGACTGCCCTCGGGGCTCGCGTTTGCATCGGGGACGAAAACCGCACCCGCGAACGCCTCCTGCTCGAGGCCATCGAGGCCCTGGATCTCGAACCCTACCGCGACGGACGGCTGGTCATCAAAGGGTGCGCGCAGGGCACCACAGCAGAGAGCTTGGCGCGTGTAATTCAGCGGCTGCAACCGGTCGCCTTGTCGATTTTTTACGGGGAGCCTTGCTCGACCGTTCCTGTGTACAAACGCCCTAAAAATTAAGGGCGATTTCGCACGCTGGGTGGTACCTTGGGGTCACGACTTAGGACCTCTTCACCATGATCACGCCCCCCTCTGAACGCAAGCTGTTTCTCATCGATGCGTATGCCCTGATTTTCAGAGCGTATTACGCCTTCATCAAGAACCCGCGAATCAACTCAAAGGGCCTGAACACGAGCGCCATTTTTGGCTTTACCAACGCGCTGCTCGACGTCATTCGCAACGAGGCTCCCTCGCATCTGGCCGTTGTATTCGATGCCCCCGGGGGGTCGTTCCGCAACGAAACGTATTCCGAGTACAAAGCGAACCGCGACGAGACGCCGGAAGACATCAAGCGGACGGTACCGTGGATTCTGGAGGTACTGGAAGGCCTGAACGTGCCCGCCATCAGCAAGGTGGGATACGAAGCGGACGATGTCATCGGATTCTTGGCGAAAAAAGCAGCAGCGGAGGGCTTTGACGTGTACATGATGACACCGGACAAGGATTTTGGTCAACTCGTCACCGACAAGATTCGAATGTTTCGCCCGGGGCGCGGCGGCAACCCAGCAGAAGTTTGGGGGCCCGATGAGATCCGGGAGAAGTTTGACGTGGACGAACCGCTCCAGGTCATCGACTTGCTCGGCATGATGGGCGACAGTGCCGACAACATACCCGGCATTCCCGGCGTCGGTGCCAAAACCGCTTCCAAGCTCCTGCATCAATACGGAAGTTTGGAAGGGGTCATCGAGCACTCCGGGGAGCTGAAAGGAAAACTCAAGGAGCGCGTCGAAGAAAACACCGAGCTCGCATTGCTCTCCAAGGAATTGGCCACCATTTGCCTCGACATTCCGATGGAATACGATTGGGCCTCGATGACCTTGGATGCGCCACAGGCTGAAACCCTTCGCGGCACCTTGGAAGACCTAGAATTCCGCACCCTCGCTCGGCGCATTCTGGATGATGCCGCGTCCACTACCGCTCCGGCGGGAACCGCTGCACCGACCCCTGCTGCTGTGGACGAACCCGCTCAGCTGGACCTGTTCGGCGGAGGAGAGCCCGGCGGCGAAGCCAGCGATGCTACAAGCGGTTACCACACCGCCAAAGACACCTCAACCGATTACCAACTCGTCGCGACAACGGAAGCCTTGGATGCGCTGATCGAGGCCCTGCAAGCCAGCGACACCTTTGCGTTTGACACCGAAACCTCCTCCTTGGATGTGATGACCACCAAACTGGTGGGCATCTCGTTTTCGGTGGCCGCTGAGTCGGGATTTTGGGTCCCCGCCACGTGTGCAGATTGGTCTGAACAAAAACTTTTGGAACGGCTGCAGCCCGTCTTTGCTGACGCCAACAAAGAGGCTATCGCCCACCATTTCAAATTTGACTACAAGGTGCTCGCCATTCGAGGCCTCGCTTTCCACAACAAGGTCTTCGACACGATGGTAGCGCATTACTTGATTCAACCCGAAGCCTCCCACAAACTCGATCGCCTCGCCGAAACCGAACTCGGTTACGCCACGATTCCCATCACCGATTTGATTGGGAAGGCCGGCAAAGCCCAAAAGTCCATGGCCGATCTGCCCGTGGAATCCATCACAGAGTACGCCTGCGAAGACGCCGACATCACCTTTCAGCTGCGGCAAGTATTCGGGCCCCGGTTGACCGAGGTCGCAGCGGATGAATTGTTCCAAACCGTGGAGATGCCCCTGGTCAAGATTTTGGCCGACATGGAACTCGAAGGGGTCCGCATCGATTCGGATGAATTGAACCGGTACAGCCAAGAATTGGGGGAGCAGATTGACGGATTGACCGCGGAAATCCACGACCACGCCGGGCAGGAATTCAACATCGACAGCCCCAAGCAATTGGGGCCCATCTTATTCGAAACCCTCGAAATCAAGGCCCGCGTCAAAAAAACAAAGACCGGCCAGTACCCCACCGGAGAGGAGGTCCTCGAAAAAATCAAAGGCGAGCACCCCATCGTTCCTGCGGTTTTGCGCTACCGCAAACTCAAGAAGCTCAAGTCCACCTACGTAGACCCCCTGCCGAAGTTGGTCAACGTACAATCCGGTCGGGTGCACACCACCTACCAGCAAACGGTGGCCGCAACAGGACGATTGAGCTCCAAAGACCCCAACCTGCAAAACATCCCCATCCGCACGGAAGAGGGCCGGGCCATCCGCAAGGCCTTCATCCCCCGGGACGACAACCACGTGCTCCTCGCCGCCGACTACAGCCAAGTCGAACTGCGCATCGCGGCCGCACTGAGCAAGGATCCGGGATTGGTGGACGCCTTTGTCCAGGGCCATGACGTCCACACGGCCACTGCTGCCAAGGTGTTTCAAGTCGACCCCGAAGCGGTTGACCGCGGAATGCGAAGCAAGGCGAAGGCTGTCAACTTTGGCATCCTCTACGGCCAAGGCGCCTTCGGATTGGCGCAAAACCTCGGCATCCCACGCCGTGAAGCCAAGGAGATCATCGATGCGTATTTCGTAGAATTCGCTCAGCTCAAAGCCTTCACCGCCGATTGCGTGGACCGGGTGCGCGAGAACGGGTACGCCGAAACCGTTCTCGGCCGCAGGCGGTACCTGCCGGACATCGCCTCCAACAACGCCACCGTCCGCGCCTTCGCCGAACGGAATGCAGTCAACGCGCCGATCCAAGGCTCGGCAGCGGACATCATCAAAGTCGCCATGGTGCGCATGCAGGCCGCGCTAAATGAACACCAGTTAAACGCCCGCATGATCATGCAAGTGCACGATGAATTGGTGTTCGATGTTCCGGTCGATGAAGTCGCCCAATTGGAAGGACTCATTGAGGCGGCCATGGCCGATGCCGTCAAGCTGGCTGTGCCCCTCGTGGTGGACATGTCGACCGGCCAAAATTGGCTCGAAGCCCACTGATTTCAGAGAAATTGCTCTGCACAACCCGGTGTGTGGAACTTTTTTGATTGGTTTCCGTATAGGTGTCGGGTGAGAAGCATATTGGACTTCAATACCCAGACTAACAATCATGCGTTTTAATCAACGATTCCAAGCCCTTCCTGTCCTCTTCGGACTGGGCGCATTTTTAGCCACCGGCTGCGGTGGAAGCCAAGACGAGCACGCCGGCCACGACCACGGCACCGAGACGGAAGTGGTGGAAGGCATGGATGCCGATGGCATGGCGGTAACCTCCCGTCAAAACACCCTCACAAAGATTTTCCACGCGGCACCCTCGCCCATGGAAACCGCTTCACTCATCAAGCGCAGCGGCGCAAGTTTTCATGGCGACGCCCTGAACGGTGCGGACCGCGCCAGCGACTACACCACCAGCGACGCCCAAGCCATCAACTTGGGGATTTACGGCGCTGACCTCAGCTACGCCACGATTTTCGAAGAAAACGCCACCAGCCTTGAGTACCTCGCCGCGATCAAGTCCCTCAGCGCAGAACTCGGCGTCGACGACATCTTGAGCGGAGAAGTCATGGACGAAGTGGAAGCCAACCGCAACGACCGCGACATGCTCATCGACATCGTTTCCGATACGTTCTATGAGCTCAACGAGCGCTTGAAGTTCAACGGCCAAGAGGACCTCGCCGGTCTGGTCGTAGCTTCTGGATGGGTCGAAGGCATGTACCTCGCTACGCGCCACCTCGACGAAGCGCCTGCAGAACTCAAAGCCCGCATCGCCGAACAGAAACTCGTACTCGACGACGTCATGCGCCTGTGCAAGAGCTACGAGCAAACCGAAGCACTGGCCGCCCTCTTAACTTCCATGGAAGCCATTGAAGCGGCATACGCCGGGGTTGCCACAACCGAAGGCGAAGGCTCAACATCCCGAGAAGAATCCGGTTCATTCGTCATCGGCGGCGGACCGACCTTCAGTGCAGACGACGCCACCATTCAAGCCATTGCTTCCGCTGTGGAAGCCGTTCGATCGGGCTGCATTCAATAAACGAGAAGTAGAATAGCAATGAAACATACACTCATACTCCTGTTGGCCTTTGGGCTGTTCGCAACGACGGCTGACGCTCAGTGCCGTTCGTTCACCAAGAAGAACTGCCTGTCCTCGCTGGATGGATACATTCAAAACGACAACTACAACAGCGCCATTCTCATTCCTGGAGACGAAGCCGAATTGATGTTGACGTTCTTGGCCGGTCAAGACTACCGACTGATTGTCTGCAGCCACCCTGTTTTGGGCGAAGTCGCCTATGAAATCAACGACGCGAGTGGCAAGCGCTTGTTTGACAGCCGCAAGAATGAACCGGACGTGAACCACGTGGATTTCAAAGTCGAAACCACCCAGCAACTGCAAATTCACGTGCAGGTACCTGAGAGCAAGTCAGCCATCATGCACGAAGGCTGCGTCACGGTGCTGGTGGGATCCAAGAGTTGATTCCGTCCACTTCTGAACATGAAAACGGCCGCTCGATGCGGCCGTTTTTCGTTGTGTCTTGTGGTGCGCGTGTTACTTCACCATCAGCTGCGTCGCCGATCGGCGACCGTCCGCCTCCACCACCAGTAGGTAATTGCCCTGGGCCAACTCGGAGGTAGGCACTTCAAATCGGTAGGTTCCCACAGGCAATGCGCTTTCAAGTCCGTTCCACATGTGGCGCCCTGTCAAGTCGAAAAGGTCAACCGAAACGGCATCAAATGGCTGGTGCGTATTGAACGCGAGTGTAGCCGCCGAAGACGTGGGGTTGGGATACACGGACAACGCGATGCCACGCAGCTGCTCGCGCTCTTCGATGTCGGAGGCCGTCAGCACTTCGATGTTGATGTCATCAAGGAAAATGTTGTTCCCGAGGCGGCTCTCAAATTCAAACATCAGGCGGAAATTCGCCGTGAAAAACTGCTCATACGGGATGCTCAACGTGTAGCCATTCCACTCGTCTGGTCCATTCGGTGTGAACGCATACTGGTGCGGAGGCGCCGATGGCAAATCTGTGAATCCCCGGTGCATGCGCCGCAAACTCCACGTTTCACCGCAATCAGGCGAGGCGTACACCTTCAACCGATCATCCGTATCGTCCTCGTCTTCATCCGAGCCCTTGTAGCAGTACGCCCACTTGTACGATACTTGAATCTCAGCCGCGTCGGACATGTCCATGCTGCTGGTAATGAGCTGATCTCGGTTGTATTCGATTGAGTTTGACCAGTTGTGGATGCGCAAGGAACGGTCTCCGGTGTAAGCAGCGGCCGTCACCACCTCCCAGCCATCGCCGTCGTTGGACACGTCCACCATGAACCAATCATCGCTCAGCTCGGCGGCTTCAAAGCTGTCCTCAAATGGTGTTTCCATGGCTCCCACCTCCAGCACCTGAATGTAGGCCGGCTCCGTGAGGGACACTTCGTTGGACCCGTTGGACACGGTAAGCGCTACATCGAAAATCCCGGCTTGATCAAAAACGTGCCACGGCGTCTCCTCATCACTCGTTCCGCCGTCCCCAAAGTTCCAAGACCAGCCGGTCACCCCGTGGTAGCTCGCGTCAAAAAACTGAATCGAGTCGCCAACGCAGACTGTTTGCCGGGAGGCGGTGAATCGCGCCTCGCACAGAATCGGATCTTGATCAACACCGGTTTCTTCCAGGTTTGCCGGCGTCCAGAGCTGGTTGCGCTGCGCAGTGCTGCTGTTCATCGCCGCACGCATGCGCAAGCGCTGGCCTTCGGTGAACATGCGGCCGCAGTACGAATATTCCATGTAATTCTGGACGTTGTCCAGTGAGCCACAGGTTTCCCCGTTGAGGTTGCAAGTGGTCCAACCGCTCGTCAAAGGCGTATCGTCCACATTGTCGTCCGTATCACAATTTTCGGGATCGCCGGGGCTGTTTGAATTGCCCCAGGGGTGGCGCAAGTTCATCCAGTGCCCAGCCTCATGGGTCAGGGTGCGGGAGCGGTAGTTGTTGCTGGTCCCAATGTTGCCCGTGTAATCGTGTGCCACAACGATGCCGTCGTTTCCAGCACCCATCCAACCGCTCACCGAACTTGGGTAGAGGCTGTACCCGGCCGCTCCGTTGGCGTTTTCAACCACCCACACGTTGAGGTAGCTGTTGCGTGGCCATTGGATCAAGTCCTTCACATCGCCGTCACCGATGTACGTCAAAGGGGACACGATCCGATTGATGCCCGTGTGGCAATTGCCATCTGGATCGATTTGGGCCAGTCGGAATTCAATTTCGGAGTCCGCTGCGATGTCCTCAAATTCGGTGATGACATCCGCGGTGTCCGGATTGAGTTTGCGGTAGTCGCGGTTCATCACCTCAATGCCGCTGTAAATCTGCTCATCGCTGATGTTTTCGGGGCCATTGTAGTGAATGACGTGAAAGACAACGGGGATGATGATCAATTCATCGCGGTTGAAGTCTTCGAAGGCTTGGGTCTCCTCTTCGAGACGCTGATCTGCCTCTTCTGCAGCCTCCCGTGCCCCCGGATGGGCATTGAAAAACGCCTCTTCCATCATCCACTGGCCGCAGTAGCGGATGTCCGTGGCCGGCGGAGCGTCTTGGGCGGAAGCCACCGAAGTTGCAAGCAACAAAGCTGCTGCTGCCAAAAGGGGCAGACTAAGGGTTCGATTCAGCATGGTTTAAATTCTTGGATATGCAAAATACCACTTTTTCGAGGGGATTTTGGCAAACACGTGTGAAGATGACCCAACGGCATCCTCACAGGTGTAGTTTTGAACCATGAAATCTGCTCACTCTCTGATTCTTCTCGCATGCATTGCCTTGTTGACGGCATGCGCAGGCGGCAGCACCAAGCCCGCTGAAACCGACGGATGGCTCCAAGTTCAAGAAATTTCCATTCTGAAACTCGACTCGTTGCAAGCTGCACTCCCTACTGCCATCCTCATTGATGTGCGTTCGGATGAAGAGTGGGCTGCTGGGCACCTGGCGGGCGCCTCGTACGTTTCATTTGATTGGGACCACCGGCTCGATTCGTTGAAAGCGCTGCCGGAAAACCCACCTGTCCTTGTGTACTGCGAAGCGGGAGGACGAAGCGGAGTCATCACAGAAGAGTTGCGCATCCTGGGGCACCCGTACATCGTCGACCTCATCGGTGGCATGGAAGCCTGGTCCGAAAACAAACGGCCCGTGGTGTTTGACACTCCGGTGGCGTTGCCCTAACGCTCCGCAGCAGGTTCGAGGCGAAAACCAATGTCCGAGACTCCGGGCAGTGGTGTCTCGCGCATCCCGTGTCGGATGCCTATGGCGTAATCGCCGGTCAATGGGAAGCCGGTCTGGCTCCGGAATCCAATGCGGTGGTCGACCAAGTTGCCAAACCCGGTTCCCAACCACCTGCCGCGTTCATCGGCCAAGTCGCACGCCAGGGTATCCCGCAGGGTCCGGCCATTCGGAAAGGTGAAGTCCACAAACAAGTAGATGTTGCTGAAGGGGTAACGTTGATCGTGCCGGAGGTCAATGAAAAAATCATACCGCGCCAGCGTGTCGGTCACCTGCCATTCGAACGTTGCTTCCTCGTCGGCTTCCCAGCCAAGATTCGGATCAAGCGGCTGGGTTTCGGCGTAAAACGCATCCGTCCCGCATCCCAAACCCAACACAATCAGCGCCGCGAAACCCAACGACTGCGCAGTCTTCACGACTTATCGGTTTTCGCATTGGCATTGCGCGGTGGGCGCCGGCGCTTCTTTCGAGACTTACCTGGTTTGTTACCGTCGGCCTTGCCCCCTTGCGGCGCGTTGTTTCCGGACGCCTTGGACTCGCCTCCTCCAGCATTGGGCTTATTGCCCGGTCGGTTTCTGCGACCGGACCGCTTTTTGCGGCGACGGCGTTGCTCGTCAAAGCGCGTCAGGCTGTCCTGCCCTACCACATTGGAATAGGTCTCATCCACCTCGTCCGGCCCTTCTTCCAAGGCAAATTCGGTGAGGCTGTGCGGATACTCGCCGCGCTTGTTCATTTCGAGCAGCTCGTGCATGTCTTCCAATGTCACAGCCACCGGTCCGTTGGTCGCTCCATCGGGCGCCATCAGGTAGACCAATCGCTTGAAAATGTCCATTTTAAAGACAAATGCACGGCCCTCCTTGAGTTTGATTTTGGCGTTGGGTGAAGGAAAATCCTTGACCGCTTCTACGTATTGGTCCAGTTCAAAATTGAGGCAGCATTTCAATTTGCCGCATTGCCCTGCCAGCTTCTGAGGGTTCAATGACAATTGCTGGTAGCGAGCCGCTGAGGTGCTGACGCTGCGGAAATCCTTCAGCCAGCTGGAGCAGCACAATTCCCTTCCACACACCCCGATGCCGCCGACGCGCGCCGCCTCCTGCCGAGCGCCGATTTGGCGCATTTCAATGCGTACACCGAAGGCCGAGGCCAGGGCCCGAACCAATTCCCTGAAGTCCACGCGGTCCTCAGCGGTGTAGTAAAAGGTGGCCTTCTTGCCATCCCCTTGGAACTCCACATCCGTCAACTTCATACCAAGGCCGAGGCCTTTGATGATCTCACGCGCTTCGCGAAGGGTGTCCGCTTCCCGCATGCTTGCCTTCTGCCACGTATCGATGTCCTCTTGCGTCGCTTTGCGTTCGATGCGCTTGATTTCGTGGTCGTCTTTGGTCCCTTTCGCGTTCATCTGCGCGCGGACGAGTTCACCGGAGAGGCTCACAACGCCCACGTCCAACCCGTGGTCGGCATCGAGTACCACCACGTCACCGACGTGCACGTCCATGGTCGAAGGTTTGCGAAAAAATCCTTTTCGGTTGGCCTTGAACCGCACCTCCACCACATCAAACGGGCGCTGACCCGATGGCAAGGCCACGCCTTCCAACCAATCAAACACCGTTAGTGAACCACAACCGCCGACTCCACAGTTCCCGTTGCTGCGGCATCCCCGAGGTTTGCCGTCCGCTCCATTTCTACAATTGTTGCAACTCATTGAAGCGAAGATACGGAGGTTCAGGCTGCCTTTCTCAGCAAAATATTCAACCGAGCGCTGATGTCCATGAACACCAATTTGCCGTTGACATTGCCCGCGATGTCCCGGTGTGCGCGTTCCAATACCTCCTGCATTTCAAGCACGTTTCCGTGGTGGATAAACGGGGCGAATTTGGCAGCGAATTGCCGCTCTGCCTCGGTCAGTCGGACGAGGGATTGCGCGCCGTAGTTGCCCACAATGCACTGGCGAAGCATGTGCAGCGCATACCGCACGAATCGCTTCATGCCCTCCCGACCCGGTTTGGCGAAATCATCCGACAAAGCCACCGTAGTCACCGAATCATTGGCATAGCAAGCCCGCATCCATGCGACGAACAACCGGTAGTCTTCATCCGTTCCCTCCTCGCCGCGCATCCGCAGGGCGGCGGCGATGTTCCCATCAGTCACGTGCAACAGTCCGCGGGCTTCTTCTTCCCCCACCCCGAACCGCGTTTGCAAGCCCGCTGCGGCTTCTGCCAAACCGAGTCGAGGCACCTGCACCATCTGCACGCGGGACCGGATGGTGGCGAGCAGCTGGTTCGCTTGTTCACTGACAAAAAGCATCACCGTCCGATCGGTCGGTTCCTCGATGAGCTTGAGCATTTTGTTGGCCGTATCCACGCGCATGGTCTCCGGCAACCAGAGGATGAGCACCTTCCATCCACCAGCGAACGCCTTCAATCCCAGCTTTCGGTTGAGTTCCATCGCCTCCTGCACGCTGATGAAAAGTTGCTTTCGGTCCGCTCCAATGGCAGCAAGCCACTCTTCTTGGCCGAAGTAGGGCCCTTGCAACACCCGCTCGCGCCACGCCGCCTGAAAGGGCTGGCTTAGGACGTGATCTGAGCCGTCTTTTCTGAAAAACGGGAAGGACCAGTGCAAATCCGGATGCTGCAACGTGTCATACTGGACGCAGGAGGAACACTTCCCGCAGGCATCAGCATCCGTCGGTGCGCTGCAGTGCAAATAGCGGGCATACGCCAACGCCAACGCCAGGGCTCCACTGCCTTCTGGTCCGTTGAATAACTGAGCATGGGCGACCCGACCCGACTGGGCCCCCGCCCGCAGCTTCGCGCCCAAATCGCGGTGTCCGATGACCTGCTCAAATCGCATGCAACGAAAGTACGGTTAAAACGCCGCGTGCGCCGAAACATAGACGCCCCGTCCGGCTGCACTGATTCCACTGGCAAACACGCGGTAATGCATGTCCAACAGGTTGCGCACGCCCAAGCGGCACTCCAGCTTCTCGTGCAGTTTTGCGCTGAATTCGGCATTCAACGTCCACCAGCTGGGCGCACCGGTCGCGAGCATCAAGTCCAAGTTGTCCGTGGCGTACGGGCCAAATCTTGAAGCGTCTTTGGCACCGCTGAACAACACATACCATTCGAACGTCCACCAGCGGCCTTCAATGTCAGAAGCCACGCGGCCAAATACCGGAGGAATGTGCGACATGGGCAACCGCTCCATTTCACCCGTCGTTTCATCCGGAATGAACTGATCACCGACTGTCCAATTCACGGCTGCTTCAATGCCCCATGCCTTGGTCAATTGGGCATGCACCTCTCCCCGCAGACCAGCAATCAGCGCATGGCTGGCATTGACGTGGGTCTGGACCCAGGCGCTGTCGCCGTCGATGAAGAACAGCGGATCCCCGTTCAGTTCCGTGAGTTGGGGAACAATCGCATCGTTGAGGCGCGACCCAAAACCGCTGAGCGTCACGCTCAAAAGTTGCCGCGCTTGCCAATCCCAGTGGATGGACTGCTCAATGCTGTACAAGTACTCCGGCTGCAACGCATCATTGGGCACCAAGACATACCCTCCTTTCTCCCGAACCTTGCCCATGTCATCCACGTTCGGATGCCGGAATCCCGTCGAAAATCCGGTGTTCAGCGACCACACCCGGGAAGGACTGACCCAGCGGTCGGACACTCCGCCGGTCAAGGCGCTGTTCTGCATATTCACCTCATCGAACGGCAAGGAATACCCCAGGCCTGCATCGAAGGCCGCATCCAATCGCGACTGGCTCCACCGCAATCCGCCGGTGAGCCGGTGCTGCCGCCACCGCATCTGGGTATTGGCAAATGAAGCCAACGTGCGCATCCCACTGCCCCCGTTCGGGTAGCGGGTATCGGCGGCTTCAACCGCATCCGTCTCAATGTTCAACGCCTGGGCCGTCGACTCCACTGCATCCCAACCAACGTTGATCCCGGCGGTGACGTTCAAGCCATTGTAGAAGCGCTTCGATGCGGTGGTGTAGCCGTTCCAGATGCGGACATTCTCCCGCTGGGTTTCCTGCCAGTCAGACCCAAAACGCCGTTTGATGCGGGACTCTTCGATGGTTTGAACCGAAACCACCGTATTCCACGCAATGTCCCAGCGGGCGATGGATGAGCCGTACCGCAGTGAGGCCAACGAACGGCGCTGTGGGCCATAGTTCCAAGTGGCCCATTTGGGTGCGTCTCCATTCGTTTCAAACGAGACATCGTACCGGGGAATGTCACTGCTTGTGCTCCATTGCAGGTTCAAATCCCACACCCCGCGGTGGGTCTGGTAGCGGAGCTTTTGGAGAAAATCCGTCTGGTCATAACCTGAACCCAATTGCACATTGGCGTCCTCATTGATGCGCACGTGGTCCATGCCATTTTCGCGCACCACATACACCGAATCCAGCCCCCACGTAGCATCGCCGTGGAGCCGCCATTTTCCCATCCGCAAGTCCCCATATCGGGCGTGCGAGAAAGAGGTCAACGTTGCCCAATTTCGACCGGAATACTCAACATCTCCATGGACCATCGTGCTCTGGTTTGGGGAGCGGAACGCGGTCGAGACCCGCGTCTTCAAGCCCCGATTTCCGACGCGCGGCGTGCGCGTGTGGTAGTGAATGACCCCGCCCATGGCATCGCTCCCGAACAGAATGCTGTTGGGCCCCAAGAGCACATCGGTGCGATCCAAGATGTTGGGATCGACGGTGATGGCATTCTGCAAATGACCGCTCCGGTAAATGGCGTTGTTCATGCGAACGCCGTCGACAACAAGCAACACGCGGTTGGCTTCAAACCCCCTCAAAATCGGAGAGCCGCCGCCTTGCTGGCTTTGTTGTACAAGCACCGATCCCGTCGACCACAACAACTCTGCGGCGGTCTGGGGGACCTCCAATTGCACCACAGGTTTTGGCCCCTGTTTTGAGGCCAAAGCAATGCTCGAAAGCGCAACCGTCTCGGCGCTGGCCACGCCTTGGATGACCACTTCCGCCTGCTCCAAGCTGATCATGTCCTCCACCATGCGCACTTGATCGGGGACGGCCTGTCCGGGATAAATGACCATGTCCATGAACCCCACGGAACGCAGCAACAGGGTGTCCAGCTGAACGTTGCGTTGAATGGTCGCGTTGCCCGCTTCATCGGTCATCACCTGAACGCCGGTATTCTTGTTTACAATGACCGCGTACGGCACGGGGACAGCACCATTTGAGGAGACCGCCTGAATTTTCTCAGGCTTCGCCGCCGCCTTCTTAGCGGCAGTTTCCTGAGCGTTCAACACCCCGGAGAAGAGCAGGCAAGCCACCAGGCACAGGCGATTCGCCGTCTGCCAGAATTGCTTTTTTGTTCTGCTGCGCTGTTCCATGGTTGCCCCTAAACACAAATATCACGCCAAAATCCTCCCCTCATGCCCTACTCAAATACCTGCTCGAGCACTTCATAACTCTTGATTTCCCGGAGCCCCCCGAGCTGGTGGCCGAGGTAGCGAATCTGGCCCTTGATCAGCTCTTTGCGGTCAGAAAAAGAAGCGGTGAACTGACGGCCCGTTTCTCCTGTGAGGTCAACAAACCACTGGGACAACGGTGGCGGCAAGTGGTCTTCCGCGGTGCCCATGGCGTGCTTCCATTCGCCCGATTGCAAGTCCAATACATCCGCCCCAACCGAAGTTGGATGAGCCGGTGCGAGGCCCATCAAGGCAATCAATTGCCCCATAAACTCGGCATGAATCCAGCCGACTTGTTGTTCTTCCTCCACCCGCATCAGCGCATTCTGGAACAACGTGTAGACCTCCGGATGTGCGGTTTCTTCCGGAAAAAGTTTGCCCACGAGTTCGCACAAAAAAAACGCCACCGCACTGCGGCGCACGTCGTGAAACATCGCCACGGGGATGTGGGTGCGACGCGCTTCTTTGTATCGTACGAGCCCTTCCGACCCTTTTCGGCTCACGCCCCGCAGCTCGAGCATCGCGCCGGGGTGCCATTTCCCCACTTGCCGGTTTTTGCCTCGGCCCTCCGTAACCCACAATGCGACCGCCCCCAAGGTCTCACCCAGCACACGAACCACCCGACGCCCGTCGTTGTAAGGAACTACGGAGAGCACAATGCAGGGCTCACGATCGAGGGAAAGGGATTCGGCCATCGGAGAATCTTCGACCAAACGAATTTACAATCGGTGCCCGCAAGCCCAACAAAAGAGCGCGGATTGAGGTTACTTTAGCAGAGCGTTGAAAACATGAGTCAGGAACACACAACCGAAGCGGCACCGCACCTGAGTAGCGTTGATTGGTTCAACTACCAGCGCCGTTCCACCCATCAAATCAAAGTTGGAAGCCTGACCCTTGGCGGAGATGCCCCCTTGCGCATTCAGTCGATGACGACCGCGGATACGATGGACATCGAAAAAACGGTGGCCGAAAGCGAACGTATGATCGACGCGGGATGCGAGTTGGTTCGGATCACGGCGCCTTCCAAAAAGGAAGCGGAGGCCCTGAAGACCATCGCGGCGGCCTTGCATGAAAAAGGGCACGATGTACCCCTTGTCGCCGACATCCACTTCACGCCCAACGCCGCCGAAATCGCCGCGGACCACGTCGAGAAAATCCGCGTCAACCCCGGCAACTACGCCGACAAAAAACGATTCGAAGACATCGAGTACACCGACGCATCGTATGCAGAGGAACTCGAACGCATCCGCGAGCGGTTTACGCCGCTTGTGCTGAAATGCAAAGCTCTTGGCCGGGCCATGCGCATCGGAACCAACCACGGTTCGTTGTCGGACCGCATCATGAGCCGGTACGGCGACACGCCGAAAGGCATGGTAGAAAGCGCCATGGAATTCTTGCGCATTTGCCGCGACAACAATTACCACAACCTCGTCATCAGCATGAAGGCCTCCAACCCACAGGTTATGGTCCAGGCCTACCGCCTGCTCGTAGCCAGCATGGACGCCGAAGGGATGAACTACCCCCTCCACCTCGGCGTGACGGAAGCCGGCGATGGCGAAGATGGTCGCATCAAAAGCGCTGTCGGCATCGGGGCCCTGCTCGAAGACGGGCTGGGCGACACCATCCGCGTCTCGTTGACCGAAGCTCCTGAAGCCGAATTGCCCGTGGCGCGCATGCTGGTCGAACGCTATGACCACCGCCCGCAGACCGAACTCCCCGCTGTTCCGCTGTCCTTCGACCCGTACAGCTATGCCCGCCGTTCTGCCCGAGAAGCAGCCGGCGCTGGAGCCAAGCAGGTGCCGCGCGTGGTGCATGATTTGAGCGGTGGACCTGTGACCGAAGCCAAGCTATTCGGCTGCGGTTACCGGTACTCCGTGCCGCTCGACAAGTGGAACCTCGATGACTTCGCGTGCGACTTCATTTACACCGGAGCGGAGCCCGTGGCATTTGAATTGCCCGGCACCTTGGCCGTGCTGCAAGACGCCGAACATTGGCAAGACCGAACGCGGCATTACCCTGTGTGGCAGGCCGCAGACTGGGCCGAAAACCATCCCGCCGCGTGGCATTTTGTGCGGGCGCAGGCGGCCGATCTCACGGATGCATTCATCGCGCGCGTGCAGCAAAACAACCGAGCGGTACTGATTTTGGAAGCGGCCACCGAACACGCGATGCCTGAGCTTCGGGCGGCGTGCATGGCCCTCGATGCGGCCGGTTGCGATGTGCCGGTGATCCTGCGCAGGACGTACAACTGGCTGGATGCAGAGCGTTTCCAACTGTATGCGGCGACCGACGTTGGCGCTCCGCTCCTCGATGGATTCGGAGACGGCGTCTGGATTGAAGGGCAGGGGTTGCCCTTGCAGTTGCGCAATTCGACGGCGTTCGGGATTCTGCAAGCGACACGAACGCGCATCTCAAAAACCGAGTACATCAGTTGCCCCAGCTGCGGCCGCACGTTGTTTGATTTGCAAGAGACCACAGCGAAAATCCGCGAGGTCACCTCCCACCTCAAAGGGATCAAAATTGGCATCATGGGCTGCATCGTCAACGGACCGGGTGAAATGGCCGATGCCGACTACGGCTACGTCGGAACTGGTCCGGGCAAAATCACTTTGTACAAAGAGAAGGAGGTCGTGGAGAAAAACGTCCCGGAAGAGCGGGCCGTTGATGCGCTCATCGAATTGATCCGCAGCCACGGCGACTGGGTCGAGCCGGTCGTTCAGGACTGATTTACGCCGTTGCTTCCTCGGCAAAAAACGCCCGCTGTCCAATCAGAATGGCAATGACGCCGCACGAAATAGCGGCATCCGCCAGATTCCAAATGGGCGGAAACACCTCGCGATTGGCCAAGGACTCGATGGGGAACGATGAAGGCCAACGCACGGTGAAATGGAACATGTCCACCACGTGCCCCATCATGAACGGGGCATAGCCTTCGCCGGCCCATTCAGCAATCAAGCCCCAGTGACTTGCGGTGAAAAGTTGGCCGTATACTGCGCTGTCAATGATGTTCCCGATGGCCCCGGCCCAGATGAATGACAAGCACGTCAAAAAGCCGCGGTGCGCACCCGACGCAATCAGTTTCTTGATGTAAAAACCAATGCCCACGGCGGCCACGAGCCGAAAGCCGGTCAACACCAACTTGCCCGCCATGCCCGGTAAGGCCCAGCCGAACGCCATGCCTTCGTTTTCAATGAATTGCAATTCGAGCAATCCGGGGATGAACGCCATGCGCTCCCCCAACGAGAAGTTCAATTTAACCCACACCTTCAGGCATTGGTCGGCGACCAAAACGGGGACCACAACGGCCAAAACCCAACCCAATAGTGTGCGCGGTGTACCCAAGGAGTTACTTACTGCTTGTTCTTGGCCTCGATCGACATCGTAGCGTGGGGCACCAAGCGCAGGCGTGCCTTGGGAATGAGTTTCCCGGTCACCCGGCAGATGCCGTAGGTCTTGTTCTTGATGCGCAGGAGAGCGTTTTCCAAGTTGACAATGAACTTCTGTTGACGCGCCGCCAATTGAGCGGTTTCTTCCCGGCTCATGGTCTCCGAACCATCTTCCATCATTTTAAAGGTAGGCGCGGTGTCATCGGTGGTATTGTCGTCGCTGTGCGACAAGGCGCGTTGGAGTTCATCGTAGTTCTCGCGGGCCACGGCCAACTTCTCCTCAATCAATGCTTGGAACTCCTGCAAATCGTTATCCGAATAGCGTGTTTCTGCCATAACGGTTGTGTTTTAATCCTGTTTTGTCACTGCCAAGGCCACGTTGATGCCTTCGCTCAATTCTATTCTCTCCGCACCGGAAATTGCCTCCCAGCGCACCTCGTTCGCCAACGTCTCGTCAGCAATATAATCCAAATTGTCCTTCATCACGGCTTCCACTTCAGGCGCCGCGTCAACGGTCAAAGCGATGCGATCGGTAACTTCGAGTCCGGCATCTTTTCGTAAGTTCTGAACCCGGTTCACCAACTCACGCGCCAACCCTTCGCCCTTCAACGCATCATCCAAACTGATGTCCAGCGCTACGGTCACGCCGCCTGCGCTTGAAACCAACCAACCGGGAATATCATCGGTCAAGATGGCCACCTCCGCCACTTCCACCAGCGCCTCGCCTTGTCCATCGTCCGGGTTGACAGCCACACGTCCTTCCCGCTCCAGTTCCGCAATTCCTTCGGCATCAAGGGCGTTCACTGCCGCCGCTACGGCCTTCATGCGCTTGCCAAATTTGGGGCCGAGGGCCTTGAAGTCCGGCTTCACACGCTTCACGATGGACACTTCCGTATTCTCGCCGTCTCGAACCACCTCAATGGCCTTGACGTTGACCTCTCCTTTGATGAGGTTCGCCATTGTCTCAATGCGGCTCGCCATCTGTTCATTGAGCACAGGCACCAGCACGCGGCGCAAAGGCTGACGAACGCGCAACCGCTCCCGCTTACGCAAAGACAGCACCTGGGAGCTGATTTGCTGCGCGAGGGCCATGCGGGCTTCGAGTTCCGTATCAATGCAGGCCGCATCCGCTTCCGGGAATGACGCGAGGTGGACGGATTCGTCCGCGCCGGTCAAATCCCGGTACAATCGGTCCGCGTAGAACGGTGCGATGGGCGAAATCATTACCGAAAGCGACTTCAGGCACGTGTGCAGCGTTTGATAGGCGCTTCGCTTGTCGTCGCTAATTTCGCCCTTCCAAAAGCGGCGGCGCGATTGGCGTACGTGCCAGTTCGAGAGGTCGTCAATGGCAAACGACTGGATTGCACGGGCCACCTTAGTGGGCTCCAACGCTTCATAGGCTTCGGTCACCTCCTGAATCAACGAATTCAAACGGGACAACACCCACCGGTCAATTTCAGGTCGATCGGCCACAGGCACCTCATCGCCTCCTCCGGTGTAGCCATCGATGTTAGCATACAGGGCGAGGAAATTGTAGGTGTTGTGCAACGTGCCGAAGAACTTGCGCTGGACCTCGGTGATGCCCTCTGCATCGAATTTGAGGTTGTCCCACGGCTGAGCGTTGGAAATCATGTACCAGCGGGTCGCGTCGGGGCCGTACTGGCCCAAGGTCTCGAACGGATCCACGGCGTTGCCCAATCGCTTGGACATCTTCTGGCCGTTCTTATCCAGGACCAAACCATTGCTGACAACGTTTTTGTACGCTACGGAATCGAAGACCATCGTGGCAATCGCGTGCAGCGTGTAGAACCAGCCGCGGGTTTGGTCCACGCCCTCCGCGATGAAGTCGGCAGGGTACGACTGGCCCGCGTCGATTTTTTCTTTGTTTTCAAACGGGTAATGCCACTGGGCATACGGCATAGATCCGCTGTCAAACCAGACGTCAATCAGATCTGCCTCGCGGCGCATCGGGCGTCCGTCAGAAGCCTTGAGTGTGAGACGGTCGACGACGTGCTTGTGCAAATCGAATTGCTCGTAGTTGGCCTTGGACATGTCCCCAGGAACAAAGGTTTCCAAGGGATTAGCATCCATGAGTCCGGCCTCTACGGCTTCCGCACAGGCTGCTTTCAACTCCTCTACAGAGCCGATGCACCGGCGCTCGGTGCCGTCTTCGGTGGACCAAATGGGAATGGGAATGCCCCAAAACCGCGAGCGGCTGAGGTTCCAGTCGTTCAGGTTTTCCAACCACTTGCCGAATCGTCCCGACCCCGTGCTTGCCGGCTTCCAGCGAATGGTTTTGTTCAGCTCCTGCATGCGCTCTTTTGCCGCAGTTGCGCGAATGAACCAGCTGTCCAGCGGGTAGTACAGGACCGGCTTGTCCGTTCTCCAGCAATGGGGGTAGTTGTGCTCGTATTTCTCGACCAAAAACGCGAGTCCCTTGCCTTTCAAGTCGATGGCAATTTCTACATCCACCGACCGCTCTGGCGCTTCTCCTTTATCGTAATACTCCTCCTTGACGTACCGACCGGCAAGGGGCCCAACGCCGTCGCGGATGCGGCCCTGCAGGTCCACCAACGGGACCCCTTGGCCCGTGCCGTCGTCGATGAGCATGGGGGGAACACCCGCAGCTGAAGCCACGCGCGCATCGTCCGCTCCGAAGGTCGGTGCCGTATGAACAATGCCCGTGCCGTCTTCCGTGGTTACGAAATCACCGGGAATGATGCGGAATGCCTCGCTCACACCTTCCATGGGTTCAGCCCAATCGAGCAGTTGCTCGTACCGCGCGCCGCACAATTCGGCGCCGCTGATGCGGGCAATCACTTCGTGTTCCGGCGCTTTCTTCCCGCCAAAATGCTTGCCCATCAAATCCTCTGCCAAGACCACCAACCCGGGCTCGTCGGTGTACCGATTCTTAGTGGCCACAAGGACGTATGTGATGTCCGGTCCAACCGTGAGGGCCGTATTGGAAGGGAGTGTCCAAGGCGTGGTCGTCCATGCCAAGAAGTAGACGGGCAGATGGCCATAGGCTTCCGCCTTCTCAGGCCCTGCGTGCTCGAGCACGCGTGCTCCACATTCGGGCAGCGCCTTGAATTGGGCGACGACCGTGGTGTCCTTGACGTCGCGGTACGCACCCGGCTGGTTCAGTTCGTGTGAACTCAATCCCGTTCCCGCCGCTGGGCTGTACGGCTGAATGGTGTAGCCCTTGTAGAGCAAGTCTTTGTCGTCGAGTTGCTTGAGCAACCACCAGACGCTCTCAATGTACTTGTTTTCGTAGGTCACGTACGGCGCGTCCATGTCGACCCAATACCCCATTTTACTGGTGAGGTCGTTCCAAATGTCTGTGTACCGCATGACGGCCTTTTTGCACGCCTCGTTGTACTCCTCGATGGTCAATTTGACCCCTATGTCCTCTTTGGTGATGCCGAGTTCTTTCTCCACGCCCAACTCCACGGGCAGGCCGTGGGTGTCCCATCCCGCTTTCCGTTCGACGCGGTATCCTTTCAAGGTGTGAAACCGGCAAAAAATATCCTTAATGGCGCGGGCCATCACGTGGTGGATGCCCGGCTTTCCATTGGCGGAAGGCGGCCCCTCGAAGAACACGTACGGCCGATCGGCAGGACGGGTCTCGATGCTCTTCTGGAACGTCCCATCCTGTTCCCAACTGGCGAGGATGTCGTCAGCAATTTTGGGAAGGTTCAGGGAGCCGCGTTCAGGGAAGTTTGGTTGCGGTGCAGAAGTGCTCATTCGGAATGCAATCGGGTCGGTTTACTCAAAGGCGCGAAGATAACAACGGCTCGTCCATCGAAGACCTCCAACCCCTTGATTTAACTACACTTGGCTCAGCTTAAGCATGTTGGTCCTGCCCGCATCGGCAATGGGCATACTCGCCAAGTGAACCACAAAGTCGCCATCGGTGACGGCGCCCATTTTGGTCAATTCAAATTTGATGTCGGCAATGGTGTGGTCCGTGCTCACCATTTTTAAGTAAGGGAATGCCGAAACGCCCCACACGAGGGACATCTGCGCCAATACCCGCTTGTTCGCGGTGAACATGAAAATGTGGGCCTTCGGGCGCTGGCTTGAAACATGCACCGCTGTGTATCCCGAAAAGGTCATGGTCACGATGGCCGTTGCGTTGACGCGCTTCGCCAACCTGCAAGCATTGTAGCACATGCTATCACTGATAAAACGGTCGTCTTCAGGACTTAACGGCGGTCGTTCATGGTAGTACATGCGGTCCTGGCCCTCCATCGATTCAATGATGTCCGTCATAGCCGTCACCGCTTCAACTGGGTAGGCGCCTACCGATGTTTCTGCGCTGAGCATCACGGCATCTGCGCCGTCCAAAACGGCGTTGGCCACGTCATTGACTTCCGCTCGCGTGGGAACTGATGCCTCGATCATCGACTCCATCATCTGTGTCGCAACGATCACCGGCTTGCCCATGTGCATGCAACGCTGAATGATGTCCTTTTGGACCAATGGCACTTCCTGCTTGGGGATCTCAACCCCCAAGTCCCCGCGGGCAATCATTACCGCATCGGTCTCCTCGAGTATGCCATCGAGGTCTTCCAGCGCCTCGGGTTTCTCAATCTTCGCAATGATTCGGGTGTGCTTGCCCTCCGCCTCAATGCGCTCTCGGAGCTCCACAATGTCTTGGGCTTTGCGCACAAACGACAGGCCAATCCAATCTACATCTTGCTCCAAGGCATACGCTAAATCCACCGCGTCCTTTTCGGTAATGCACGGCAAAGAGATGGCGGTGGATGGCAGGTTGATGCCTTTCCGAGGTTTCAGCACACCACCGTGAACCACCTCGCATCGCACCTCGCCTTTACCGTCGGTTTCCAACACGCGCAATTCGAGTTTGCCATCGTCCATGAGGACCGGCTCCCCTGCTTTCACATCCCGGGCAAACTTCATGTAATTCGTGTAAACGACGCCGGATGTTCCAACTTCGCTTCCTGTGCGTATGACCAATTCTTCTCCTTGCACCAGGTCAATCTGCCCGCCTTCCAATTCACCAATGCGCAACTTGGGGCCCTGCAAATCGGCCAGCAATGCCGTGTGGGTTCCCAATTTCTCATCCACCTTTCGGACGTTGGCAATGGTCTGCCCGTGAATGGCATGTTCGCCGTGGGAAAAATTCAGGCGTGCCACGTTCATTCCGGCCTGAATCAGCGCTTCCAGCCGCTCCTCCGTGTTGGAGGCCGGGCCCATCGTAGCTACAATTTTCGTTCGTTTCATCGTTTCAATTATTCAGCCCTCCATTTCTGGGGTTAAGTCCATCAGGGCCAGGTGCTCAATGGCGCCCGACTCAAGCGGATCGAGTTGGAGGATGTAATTGACCCCCCGAATAGATCGAATGCGCTCCATGGCCTCTGCCATCGAGTCCGCCTCATCCATGGCCTGAACGAGGTAGTCCATTTCCGCTCCGCCCTTGAACCGCGCAATCACGCCGTTTGGGGCTTTGTTTTCAATGACATACCACGTTTGCGAGCCGTGACTTGAGACGTCTTCATAACGGTAAACCGCATGCTCCGAATACCCTTTGCGTTGTTGGATTTCAAGCACTTTGAAAAACTCCAACCGCCACTCCAGGTGCTGATTCAGTTCCCACGCCAACCGATGCGGTGGCAGGTGGCTGCTCAGCCCCAAAAGTTCAAAATCACACGCGTCAGCGAAGTCTTCGTCAAGCCACTGCATACCACGCGAATATACCGCGTCCGCTCAGAATTACAGCGGTTTTTCACGCCATTCTCCGCGTTCCAAGGCGACACGCGCCGCTTCCTGTTCCGCCTCTTTTTTGGACAAGCCTGAGCCTTCTGCGACCGGCTGATTATCTACCATCAATACCACCAAATGAACACCCTGTGCCTTTCCAGCATTGTCTTGGGCTTTTTTCTCTTCATAGTGCACCACCTTGCCTTCTACTTGGGCCCAATGGTACAGACTGGATTTGAAGTCCCCGGTGGCTTCCATCGCCTCTTCTGCGCCATAACGCATCAGCATAGACGATGCCAACGCACGGGTCTTTTTGTAACCATGATCGAGGTAAATGGCGCCAATCAGTGCTTCCAGGGCATTGCCAACGACGGTGCTCGGGAGCGGACGCTGCGCGATGGTCGTCTGAATGTAATCACCAAGGCCCATGGCCTCTCCAATCCGGTTGAGTGATTTGCGGCTCACCAGGTTCGAGCGTTTTTGAGTCAACGGCCCCTCGTCCTCGTGGGGATAGCGAAAAAAGACAAGCTCCGCAGCCACAGCGCCAAGAATGGAGTCCCCGAGAAACTCCAACCGTTCGTTCGACTGTTCGCCTGGTTCGAGATCAGCCATCATCGAACCGTGGGTCATGGCTTGTTTGTACCACGTGCCATTCCGCACGCGGATACCAAACTCGGCTTTGACAAATTGACGAAATTCCGGTGAAACGCCCCCTCGGGTCCAGCGGTTGGCCCAGTTGCGATTGCGGAGCAGTGCCAAAAGAAAGATTAGTCCAAGGCCTTGAACAAGACCGAAGCATTATGCCCTCCAAACCCGAAGGTGTTGGAGAGTGCGGCTCGCACCGTGCGCTTCTGCGCTTTGTTGAACGTAAAGTTCAATTTAGGGTCGAGCGCCTCGTCAGCGTGTTCAAAGTTGATGGTTGGCGGTATGGTGCCGTGCTTGATGGCGAGGATGCAGGCAATACCTTCAATGGCCCCTGCGGCACCCAACAAATGGCCCGTCATGGATTTGGTCGAGCTGATGTTGAGGTCGTACGCGTGGTCGCCAAATACGCCTTGAATGGCCTTGGTTTCTGCAACGTCTCCCAGCGGAGTGGATGTGCCATGTACGTTCACATAGTCCACTTCTTCTGGTTTCATGCCCGCATCGTCCAACGCGGATTTCATGACGTTCAACGCTCCGAGGCCTTCGGGGTGAGGTGCCGTGATGTGGTGCGCATCCGCACTCATGCCTCCGCCCACCATCTCGCAATAGATCGTTGCACCACGTGCGACTGCGTGCTCGTATTCCTCCAAGATGATCGCGCCCCCCCCTTCACCCAGAACGAAACCGTCACGGGTAGAATCAAACGGGCGGGACGCCTTGGCCGGTTCGTCGTTGCGCGTAGAAAGTGCCTTCAAGGCATTGAATCCACCGATTCCGCCTTCGGTTACCGCCGCCTCAGAACCACCGGTCACCATTACATCTGCCTTGCCCAACCGGATGTAATTGAAAGCATCAATCATGGCGTTGGTGCCACTGGCACAGGCCGAAACCGTGCAGAAATTGGGGCCGCGGTACCCGTGTCGCATGCTGATGTGACCAGCCGCGATGTCCGAGATCATCATAGGGATGAAGAACGGACTGAAGCGCGGAATGCCTTCGCTGCGGTGGAAATTCAGGGCTTCGTTCATAAAGGTTTGGAATCCTCCAATGCCCGAACCCCAGATGACGCCGGCGCGGTCGGGATTCACTGGGGAATCCTCTCCTGTGAGGCCTGCATCTTCTAAAGCTTGATCGGAACAGACCACCGCATACTGAGCGAACAAATCCATCTTCCTCGAAGCTTTACGATCGAGGAATTCGGAGACGTCCCAATCTTTCACTTCACAGGCGAACTGCGTCTTGAAGTTGGTCGCATCAAACTTGGTGATGGGAGCGGCTCCGCTCACACCGTTTACCAAGCCTTTCCAGTACGTTGGTATGTCATTTCCAAGGGGCGTAATCGCCCCTAAGCCGGTAACAACAACCCTTTTGAGCTCCATGGAGCCAGGATTATTTCGCGTTCTCGGTAATGTAGTCGACCGCTTGTCCTACGGTGCTAATTTTCTCAGCTTGGTCATCTGGGATGGCGATGTTGAACTCCTTTTCGAACTCCATGATGAGTTCAACGGTGTCCAATGAGTCCGCGCCCAAATCGTTGGTGAAGCTTGCAGACAAGTTCACTTCTCCTGCATCAACTCCCAACTTATCGACGATAATCGCCGTGACTTTTTCTTGAATATCAGACATAGCTTAGCTGTTTATCGGGGCGCAAAGTAACCACATCGAAGTGGAACCTCAGCCGTTTTCTAAAAACTTTTATCGATTTCGGGTGTTAATGGGCCGATTCAGGTCCATGTTCTGTGGCCAGTTCATTCCAGTTTTTTCGCTGGATATCAGGTACTTGGCATCCCTCCGCGGGATACCCAATCGGAATGAGCAAAAAAGCCTTTTCGTGGGCGGGACGCTTCAAAATTTCCGCTAAAAAACCCATCGGTGACGGCGTGTGCGTCAAGGTCGCGATGCCGCATTCGTGCAACGCGGACAGCAGCATGCCACTGGCGATGCCAACCGACTCTTGGACGTAGTAATTCTGGGACTTCCCGGAGGCGGCCGCAGCATCCGGTGTCCACGATTGGCGAAAAACCACGATGAGCGCCGGCGCATCCTCCAGGTGAGGCTTGATGTGGTCGGTACCAAAGGGCTTCAAGTCGTCCAACCACGCCTCGTTCATGCGTCTGTGGTAGTTCTCGTATTCCTCTTTTTCAGCGGCCACGCGAATGCGCTTCTTGATGTCCGGATCGGTCACCAAACAAAAGTGCCACGGCTGTTTGTGGGCTCCGGAGGGTGCCGTACCGGCCGCTCGAATGCATTGACGCACCACGTCAAGGGGCAGCGGCTCTGCCGAAAAGTGCCGCACCGTTCTCCGAGCGTTGAAGCGCTCAAACATGCGGTCGGCTGTTTGGCGCATTTCTTCTTCTGAGAGGCGCTCGAAGTTGAGCGGAATGTGCTGGCCGTCTTCCATGCGGTTTAGACCGTCTTCCGGATTTTTCGCATTAAGTCGCTCGCAAACACAAAGTCTTCCAATTCCTTCACGCCGCCTTCGAGCAACCCCTCTCGATTGCCGTGCCAGCATATGCTGCCTTGGTGCACGAAATGAATGGTGTCGCTTGCTTCCATCACGCTGTTCATGTCATGTGAAACAACAACGGTTGTAATCTGGTACTCCGCCGTGATGTCGGAAATCAGGTTATCGATGACAATCGCCGTCTGTGGGTCCAGCCCGGAATTGGGCTCGTCGCAAAACAAGTACTTGGGGTTCATCGCAATGGCCCGGGCGATGCCCACGCGCTTTTGCATACCACCGCTGCATTCCGCGGGGAAACGCGTGCTCGCATCGGCTAGCTCTACCCGCTCCAAGCATACGGCTGCACGGTCCCGCCGCTCCGCGTCCGACATATCACTGAACATGCGCAAGGGGAACTCGACGTTTTCTTGGACGGTCATGCTATCGAACAAGGCTGATCCTTGAAAAAGCATCCCGATTTCCTGCCGGATAACTTTGCGCTCCTTCTGGCTCATGGAAGTGAAATCCCTGCCATCATAGAATACCCGTCCTTGGTCTGGTTCGATGAGGCCCACGGTGCACTTGGTCATGACGCTTTTGCCGCTGCCACTTCTGCCGATGACAAAGTTGACCTTGCCGCGCTCGAAGGTGGCACTGACGTCTTTGAGGACGTGGTGATCGCCAAATGATTTTTCAAGGTGTTGCAACTCAATCATGTCAATTCAACAGCATTTGAGTGAGCACCAGGTTGGACACCATGATGATGACAACGGACCACACCACCGCCTTGGTGCTTGATTTTCCCACTTCCAAGGCGCCACCTTCTGCGAAATAGCCGTGGTAAGCGGAGACGCTCGTTAGGATGAAACCGAAAACCACCGTTTTGGTCAGTGCATACACGACGTCAAACACCCGGAAGTCGACTTGCATGCCGTATTCAAAATCAGCCAAGGGGCTCAGGCCCGTGGCCACGCCAATCCAAGCACCAGCTCCGACACCCAGCACCATGCTCAAAACCACCAAAAATGGAACGATGAACACCCCCGCGACCACCTTGGGCAAGATCAAATAGCTCGCGCTGTTCACCCCCATGATGTCCAGGGCGTCGATTTGCTCCGTGACGCGCATCGTACCGATCTGCGAAGCAATGTTGGAGCCAACCTTTCCGGCCAAGATGACCGGGATGAGCGTGGGCGAAAACTCCAAAATCATCGTCTGACGCACCGTGAAGCCTATGGTGTAGACCGGAATCCACCCGCCAATTTGGTGGGCAGTCTGCAGGCATATGACAGCTCCCATAAAAATGGAAAGCAGCGCTACGATGCCCACAGATTGAAGGCCAATGGACTCCAATTCTGTCACCAACAAGTCTTTGAATACGCTGAACTTCTCCGGCTTTCGAAAGCTCTTGGCCAACAACCGCATGTAGCGGCCAATGTGATACATCCAGCGCATGGTGCTAAGGTACGTGCCAGTTCGTATTTTCGCGGGGCATGTCTGTCAAACTCCTTCACCCTTTGTGCCTGCTCAGCATCGCCTTGATGCTTTCTGCGTGCGGGTCACAACGCGGCCACCGCGACTGTAACTGCCCACAATGGTCAGAAACGCAGCCCCCTTCAAATGCCGTTGAAGAGGCTCCGCAGTCATGGAAAGCTGAACCATGAGCGCCCACAAAAACACCTACGCCGTCATCATGGCCGGCGGAATCGGAAGTCGGTTCTGGCCCATGAGCAAGGAGTCCCGCCCGAAGCAGTTCCTTGATATTCTGGGCACCGGTCGCTCGTTGATTCAAATGACATTTGACCGCTTGTCGCAACTCGTCCCGGCTGAAAACATCCTCGTGGTCACCCAAGAGCGGTACCGCGGGTTGGTCGCAGAACACCTGCCCCAGTTGCCCAGCGAAAACACATTGTGCGAACCGTTCATGCGAAACACCGCACCGTGCATTGCCTACGCCAACCATTGGATCGCCAACAAGGCGGGAGACGCCGCCTCTGAAGCAGCGGTGATCGTCGCGCCATCGGATCACCTCATTCTAAAAGAGGACGAGTTCTTGGAAATCGCCAACGTGGCCTTGGACCACACGCGCGAAACCACCCACCTCGTGACGCTGGGCATTCACCCTTCACGTCCCGACACCGGCTACGGCTACATTCAATTCGAAGACTTACCCAACGCCGGAGATGAGCGCATTCGGATGGTGAAAACCTTCACCGAAAAGCCGCAGCTCGAGTTGGCCGAACAGTTCCTCGCTTCAGGCGATTTCTATTGGAACTCGGGGATATTCATTTGGAGCCTCCAAAACATCACCGAAGCGTTCGAGGCGCATTTGCCTGAAATGCAAGCGCTGTTTGAAGAGCACAGAAGCGACTTCGCTACCGACCGCGAATCCGCCACCATCCGCGGCATCTACGGAGAATGCGAGAACATCTCCATCGACTACGGCGTGATGGAAAAAGCCCCCAACGTGGCCGTTGTGCTGTCTGATTTCGGATGGAGCGACCTCGGTACTTGGGGCTCGCTGCACGAGAAGCTGCCATTGGACGGCTCCGGAAACGGAACGGCCGGAGTCGATCTCGAGGCGACGGAAGCCAGTGGCAACGTCATCGTCGGCGACGCTGGCAAGTCCAAAAAGCTGGTCGCCTTGCGCGGGCTCGATAACTTCATTGTGGTTGATACAGAGGATGCGCTCCTCATTTGCCCCAAGGCGGATGAACAGTGGATCAAGCAGCTGGTCACCCAGATGAAGGCCGGCAAACAGAAGTAATTACCGCTTCCCGGTCATATCACCGGGCACCACCCACGCATCGTACTCGGCTTCGGTCAGATAGCCCGTTGCCATCGCCGCCGCCTTGAGGGTGGTCCCTTCGGTATGCGCTTTGTTCGCAATTTCAGCGGCCTTGTAGTACCCGATTTTTGTGTTCAACGCGGTCACGAGCATGAGGCTGTTTTGCACCAGCTCCTCGATGCGTTGGTGGTTCGGTTCAATGCCTTCGACGCAATGAACGCTGAACGAATGGCAGGCATCGCCAAGAAGGCGGGCGCTTTCCAAAATGTTCCGGGCCATCATGGGCTTGAAGACGTTGAGCTCGTAATGGCCTTGCGCACCTCCGACCGTTACCGCGACGTCGTTGCCCATCACCTGCGCACAGACCATGGTCATGGCTTCGCACTGCGTAGGGTTGACCTTGCCAGGCATGATGCTCGACCCAGGTTCATTCGCAGGAATGATCAGTTCGCCTATGCCCGAACGCGGGCCAGACGCCATCAAACGGATGTCGTTGGCAATCTTATTCAAGCTTACCGCCAATTGACGGAGGGCACCGTGGGTCTCGACGATGGCGTCGTGCGCAGCGAGTGCCTCGAACTTATTTTGCGCCGTGACAAAGGGGAGTCCCGTCAACGTCGCGATGTGATGCGCAACACGCTCGGAATACCCCTCCGGCGTGTTGATGCCCGTGCCGACCGCGGTGCCGCCCAACGCCAATTCACCGAGGTGGCTCATGGAATTGTTGAGGGCCTTCAAACCAAAATTCAATTGAGCCACATACCCGCTGAATTCTTGTCCCAAGGTTAATGGCGTCGCGTCCATCAGGTGGGTGCGGCCAATTTTCACGACATCGGCAAAAGCTGCGGCTTTCGCCTGCAACGCATCGCGCAACCGCTCAATGCCGGGCACGGTGGTTTGAACAATCATCTTGTAGGCCGCGATGTGCATGGCCGTGGGGAAGGTATCGTTCGAGGATTGGGATTTGTTAACGTCGTCGTTGGGGTGAACGGGCTTGTCGCCTGACCCGAGTTCACCGCCGTTGATGAGGTGGGCGCGGTTCGCTACCACTTCGTTCATGTTCATGTTCGATTGTGTCCCTGAACCGGTTTGCCAAACCACCAGCGGGAATTGATCGGCCCACTGTCCAGCGATGATTTCTTCGCATGCCTGGGCAATCAAATCGCATTTCTTCTGGTCGAGGCCCCCGAGTTCCGCATTGGTCAGTGCAGCGGCCTTTTTCAAATAGGCAAACGCCTCGACGATTTCTGTTGGCATCGAGGCACTGGGACCAATTTTAAAATTGTTGCGGGACCGCTCGGTTTGCGGGCCCCACAGGGCGTCTGCCGGCACCTTGACCTCGCCGATGGTGTCTTTTTCAATCCGGAAACCACTCATGATTGTTACGCTTGTTCTGATTGTTTGGCGCCCGACCCCGCTTGCATCAAGTAGGCCTTGAGAAAGCCCTCAATGTCACCGTTCATCACGGCATCGACATTGGACGTTTCGTGGTTGGTGCGCACGTCTTTGATCATTTTGTAGGGCTGCATGACATAGGAGCGGATCTGCGAGCCCCATTCGATTTTCTTCTTTCCTGCCTCGATTTCCGCGCGCGCCTCGTTGCGCTTTGCTAGTTCGATTTCGAACAACTGCGACTTCAACAGCTGCATGGCCTTCTCTTTGTTGCCGAGCTGGCTACGCGTTTCCGTGTTGTCAATGACAATTCCAGTTGGAGCGTGGCGCAAGCGAACCCCCGTTTCAACTTTGTTGACGTTCTGGCCGCCGGCACCGCCCGAGCGGAAGGTCTCCCACGTGATGTCCGATGGATTGACCTCAATTTCAATGGAGTCGTCCACCAGCGGATAGACATAGACCGACACGAAAGAAGTGTGCCGTCGCGCTTGACTGTCAAACGGGCTAATGCGGACCAACCGGTGCACCCCGTTTTCCCCCTTCAGCATGCCAAAGGCAAATTCCCCTTCGAACTCCAGGGTGACTTGTTTGATGCCGGCCACGTCGCCTTCCTGAAGGTCGAGTTCCTTGACCTTGAAGTTGGCGTTGTCACCATACATCCTGTACATGCGCATCAGCATGGACGCCCAATCGCAGCTTTCCGTGCCGCCAGCGCCTGAGGTAATCTGCATGATGGCATTGAGGTTGTCTTCCTCGGCACTGAGCATGTTTTTGAATTCCAACTCTTCCACCGCCACAGCTGCCGCATCGAAGGCCTCTTGTGCCTCGGAATCTTCAGCCTCTCCGGCCTTCATGAACTCAAAAAGGACTTGCGCATCGTCCACGGCGGACAGACAGGCATCGAAACTCTGCGTCCACGACTTCAACGTTCGCAAGCGCTTCATGACCAGTTCGGCCTCCTTGGAATTGTTCCAAAACTCCGGATCCTGCGTGCGCTTCTCCTCCTCGGCAATCTCAATGCGCTTGGCATCGATGGCCAAGTACCCTTTCAAGTCTTCAACGCGCGAGCGCAGTGCATTCAGTTGATCAATCGTAATCATACGCCGCAAAGGTAATTCAGCGCTCCTCTGCTTCTTCGAGGGCGCGCAAGATGTCATTCACAGCGAACCCCCGAGATACCAAGAATCGGATGACCCGTTCGCGCTTGGCCGGCAACTCCGCGCGTCGACGCTCCACAAGGGCCGCCAGGGCGGCCTTGAACGACGATTGGGGATGGGCTGCGACGGCCGCATCCGCTGCCGAACCCGAAAATCCCTTGGCCCGCAGGCCGTGGGCGATTTTGCGCGGACCCCACGCTTTGTGTTCGGCGTGGGTTCGCACATACGAAGTCAGGAAGCGCTCATTCGAGAGAAACCCCTCTTCCACCAGGGCCTCCACGATGGCATCGACCTCCTCTTCATCCTCTATTTGGCCCTGCAACTTTCGCCGAACATCTCCCGTACACCGTTCCTGCAGGCTGCACCACCGGCGCATTTTTTCCTTCCATTCGTCGATCATGGAAGGCAAAATTGGCTCAAAATGCCGGGAAAGCAAGGCTGTACACGATATTTGCAGTCCGAAAATCTAAATGTGTCGACCCATGAGGTCAGAGATCTTGCCCCGTATTCAAGAATTGCTTGCCCAAGAGGACTTGGAGGGCATCCGCGTGCACGTGCGCGAAGCCATCGAGCAGTTCCGTGCCTTGACGGCAGAAGAAGTGAGAAAACAGCGCGAGGCTTGGGTCTCGGCATCCAATGACCCGGACGCGGTTTTCGAATACCAGCCAGCTCCGGAAGAAGAAGCGTTTGAAGCAGCAGTAGCCGCTTTCAAGGAGCGCGAAAAGGCCTGGCGCAAGCAAGTGGCAGACGAGCAGCGTGCCAACTTGGAAAAGAAAAAGGCGATGCTCGAACGCCTCCGCCACACCATCCAAGAAGAAGAGAACATTGGTGCTGCATTCGCCGTGTTCAACGAAGTGCGCGAAGCATGGGGCGATGTCGGCGATGTCCCCGGTGACCAGTACAAGGACGTACACGACCAGTACTACCGCTTACAAGACGAGTTCTTCTACAACATTAACATTTACAAGGAACTCAAGGACCACGACCTGAAGGTGAACCTCAAGAAGAAGGAGGGCCTCATCGAAGGCGCGAAAGCGCTCGCGGCCATTGAGTCGTTGAACGACCGGCAGAAGCACGCCCGTGCCTTGCAAAAGCAATGGATGGACGTGGGGCCTTCTCCACGCGAGACGTACAAGGAATTGTCCGACACATTCTTTGGCATCATCCGCCCAGTTTTTGAGGAAGCCAAAGCGCACTATGATGAGATCCGCGAAGGTTTCAAAACCAATGCGGAAGCGAAAACAGCCCTGATCGAGAAGCTTCGCGAAGTAGTGGCGGAAGAGGTTGAGGCCTCCCATGCGGCCTGGCAAAAGGCCACCGCGACCGTTTTGGATTTGCAGAAAGAATGGAAGAAAACCGGCTTCGCTGGCAAGGAGCACAACGAGCCGCTGTGGGCCCAATTCCGCGAGCTGGCCGATGTCTTCTTTGGCAAAAAGCAACTGTTCTACGACGCGCAGAAAGAGGTCAGCGATGCCTTCAAGAGCCAAAAACTCGCCCTCATCGAACGGGCTGAAGCCTTGGCCACAAGCACCAACTGGCGTGAAGACGGGCCGAAAATGATGGACCTCCAGAAAGAGTGGAAAACCGTCGGAGCCTGCGCCCCCCGTGACGAACAGAAACTCTGGCGGAGATTCCGCAAAGCACAAGACACCTTCTTCAACGCGCGCAAGGCCGAAATGGCCGGCAAGATTGAAGGTGAGAAGGAGAACCTGAAGCAGAAAAACGCCTTGATTGAGGAGGTAAAAGCCTTCCAATTGAGCGGTAAGCGCAAGGACGATTTGGATGCGCTGAAGGCCTTTTCGGTGCGTTGGAATGCCATCGGGTTTGTGCCGCGCAAGTCACTCGACAAAGTGATGGAAGCCTACCGCACCGCCATGGATGCCCACTACGATGCCTTGAGCGCTCAGAAGTCTGAGCGCGCCATGGAAACGTACAAGCAACGCGTGGACAATTTGTTGGAGGCCGATACCCAGAGCATCCGTCGCGAACAGCGCATTTTGCGGGAGAAACTCGACCGCCTGCTCAACCGCATCAACAAGACCGAGGAGAACTTAGAGCGCTTCACCGGTAAGGGCGCGGAAAGCATCCGAAGCCAGTACGAGAAGTCCATGGGGGCGGACAAAAAGGAAGTCGAAGACATCAAGTCCAAGCTCAAAATGCTCCGCCAAGCCTCGCAGAAAGCCGAAGCCGAAAAAGCGCCGGGCGAAGAGGATTGATCACCCCCGCGACGGCAGCAGTTTGCACGTGTACCCCTCGTCTTTGAGCCACCGCAAGTAAGGCTCCAAAATGGGCAACATGCGCGGCGCGGCGCGCTCGGAATCGTGAAAGACCACGATGGCCCCTGGCCGGGTGTTCACGAGCAGTTGCTCAAAGCAATCTTCCGGGGTTTTCTTGACGTCAAAATCCGCACTCAACACGTCCCACATGACCACTTCCGTCTGGGCCGAAATGGCCTCCGCCTGTGACCGAGTGATGCGGCCGTAAGGCGGCCGAAACCACTTCGCATCGGTCAACGACTGGCACTGGATGAAGCTCTTGAGGTACGCATAATTTGGCGTGCTCCATCCCGATTCGTGGGCGTACGAATGGTTGCCAATGGCATGCCCTTGGGCCTTGAGTTCCTCCACGACATCCGGATGCTTCTCGATGTTCTCGCCCACGCAGAAAAACGTCGCCGGCGCATCGAATCGGCCGAGGATCTGCATGGCCTGCCGGGTGATGACCGGGTGCGGCCCGTCGTCAAAGGTCAAGTACACGGCCGCCTCGTTGTCCACGAAATCAGGGCCGTGCCACGTCAGCTGGGAAGCCATCGCTTTTACAATCGGAGGAGTCTGCCGCAAGTACACGCGCTAAAGATACCAAGCGACTACCTTTGCAGCGAATTGGGAAGCCGCATGGAATACGATTTTCGAGCAATTGAACAGCGCTGGCAAGCGAACTGGAAAGCGTCAGAAGCCTACAAGGTCACTGAAGACCCGTCGAAGGAAAAATTCTATGTCCTCGACATGTTCCCGTATCCCTCCGGCGCTGGCCTGCACGTCGGGCACCCACTCGGCTACATCGCGAGCGATGTCTACGCCCGGTACAAGCGCCACCAGGGGTTCAACGTCTTGCACCCAATGGGGTACGACAGCTTCGGGCTTCCCGCCGAACAGTACGCCATCCAGACCGGACAGCATCCGGCTGTAACGACCGAGGCCAATGTGGCGCGATACCGCGAACAGTTGGACCAGCTCGGATTCTGCTACGATTGGTCGCGCGAGGTGCGTACCAGTGATCCGGCCTACTACCGGTGGACCCAATGGATTTTCGCCGAGTTGTTCGAATCGTGGTACGATGCAGCCGCCGACTGCGCCAAACCTATCTCGGCCTTGGTGGAAATGCTGCAGAGCGACGGGCTGGAAACGGCGCAGCCAGCGTGCGATGGGGACTGGTGGAAAATGTTGCCCGACGGAGCATACCCATGGGATGACGCCTTTGACGGAACCCTCACTGCCGCTCATTGGAGTGCATGCGATGCCGTCGCGCAATCGCACATTTTGATGCAATTCCGGCTGGCCTACCTCGCCGACAGCGAAGTCAATTGGTGTCCCGCCCTCGGTACGGTTTTGGCAAATGACGAAGTCAAAGACGGCCTGAGCGAGCGCGGCGGTCACCCCGTGGTCCGCAAGCGGATGCGCCAGTGGATCATGCGCATTTCGGCCTTCTCCCAACGCCTGATCGACGACTTGAATGGCCTCGATTGGACGGACAGCATCAAGGAAGCCCAACGCAATTGGATTGGCCGCAGCGAAGGCGCGTCGGTGCACTTTGGCGTCGAGGGCCTGCCCCAACACACCATCGAGGTGTTCACGACCCGACCGGACACCATCTACGGAGTGGGCTTCATGGTCTTGGCGCCGGAACATGAATTGGTTGCGACAATCACCACGGCGGAGCAAAAAGAAGCCATAGCGGCGTACCAAACCGCCGCCGCCCAAAAATCCGAGCGCGAACGCCAAGGCGCAGGCGACCACGAAGTCAGCGGGTGCTTTACCGGCGGTTACGCCGTGCATCCACTCACCGGAGAGAAAATCCCCGTGTGGATTGCCGACTACGTCTTGGCTGGATACGGCACCGGGGCCATCATGGCCGTGCCGGCGGGCGATGAGCGCGATTGGAAATTTGCCAAAGCGTACGACTTGTCCATTCCCGCCATTTTCGAAGGTGTCGATACGGATGAAGCGGTCTACACCGAGAAGGACATCGCCCTGTGCAATTCTGGAGAATTCGACGGTAAGACTCCGGTGGAAGCCATCCCTTTGGCCATTGCCCGCTTGGAGGAAAAAGGCGTCGGCACCGGGCAAATCAACTACCGGCTGCGCGATGCGGTTTTCAGCCGCCAACGGTACTGGGGCGAGCCCTTCCCGATTTACTACGACGGAGAGATTCCTCAGTTGATCCGCGACGAGCAAGTCACCTTGCCTCCGGTAGACGCCTACTTGCCGACTGAGGATGGCGACCCGCCACTTGCACGCGCCAAAACGGAAGACTGGAACGTCACCCGTGGGGACCGCATGGAGTACAACACCATGCCCGGTTGGGCCGGCTCAAGCTGGTACTTCCTGCGCTACATGGACCCGCACAATACCGAAGAGTTTTGCGCCCGGGACAAATCAGATTACTGGGGGCAAGTCGACCTGTATGTGGGCGGCGCTGAACACACTACAGGACACCTCTTGTACTCCCGCTTCTGGACAAAGTTTTTGTTCGACCGCGGATGGATCGGTTTCAACGAACCGTTCAAGCGGATGATCAACCAGGGCATGATCCTCGGGCGCTCGAACTTCGTTTACCGCGTCCAAGGCACAGGCCAATTCGTGACGTTCGAAAAGCGGAAGGAATTCCAGACGCAACGCTTGCACGTGGACATCAACTTTGTCCAATCCGACAAGCTCGACGTCGAGGCCTTTAAAGCCTGGCGCCCCGAGTACGCGAAAGCGGAATTCATCCTCAATGACGAAGGCGAATACACGTGTGGCCATGAGGTCGAGAAGATGTCCAAGTCCAAGTTCAACGTACAGACCCCGGATGACTTGGTGGAACGCTACGGAGCCGATACGCTCCGGTGCTACGAAATGTTCTTGGGGCCCTTGACCCAGCACAAACCCTGGGACACACAAGGCATCAGTGGCGTGCACAATTTCTTGCGCAAACTGCACCGCCTCTTCAGCCAAACTGAGGCCGCTTCAGCCGCCACCGACGACCAGCACCGCATCGTACACAAGACCATCAAAAAAGTCAGTGACGACCTGGATCGCCATGCCTTCAACACGGTCATCAGCGCATTGATGATCGGCGTCAATGAGCTCCTCGAAGCCAAGGCACAGAACGCCGCACTTCTGCAGCCGCTGGCGGTATTGGCCAGTCCTGTTGCTCCGCACCTCGCGGAAGAGTTGTGGCAGCTTAGTGGAGGTGCCGACAGTGTACTCGATCAAGTTTGGCCCACGGCGGAGGAACGCTGGCTGACGGCGGACGAGGTGACCTACCCCGTTAGCTTCAATGGCAAGGTGCGGTTCCAATTAACCGTTCCCGCCGATCTCGATGCTAAATCCGTTGAAAGTCAGGCGCTTGCGCATGAAAAAGCCCAAGCTCACCTCGATGGAAAAACCGTTCGCAAGGTCATCGTTGTCCCGGGACGCATCGTGAACATCGTGGTTGGATAAGCGATTGGTTTTTCGAAAGGCCTGCTTCATCCATAGTTTTAACGGTTTTGTCTTGATTATTCATCAAAAATTCAAGACCTTGTTAAATCAAACTGTTCGGTTTGAATTAACCAAGTTGCTGAATGGCCCAAAACCGCGCCCGCACTGCATTATTGCTCGTACTCCTGGCTATAATGGGATGGACGAATAACCTCGCCGCTCAAGCGGATGAGTTCGGGTGCACAGATGTCTGGGCGTGCAACTTCAACCCGACGGCGACCGAAGATGACGGGTCGTGCGATTACCAATCGTGCATCGGGTGCACCAACCAGTATGCCTGCAACTACGACCCCGGTGCCATCTACAACGACGGTTCTTGTGAATACCTCTCCTGTGTGGGATGCACCGTTGTGGAAGCCTGCAACTACGACCCGGACGCCCTGATTCCCAACCTCGCTTCGTGTGAGTTCACCTCCTGCGTTGGGTGCACGGATTTTACTGCCTGTACTTTTGATCCAGAGGCCACCCTCTCCGATCCAACGCTGTGCATTTATCCTTTGCCTGACTACGATTGTGAAGGCATTTTGACGGGCTGCGGTGGATGCGAACCCGTGTTCATCACCGATTTGCCTGCAGTGGAAGTTGGTTGCGTTGGCGACCTCCCCCTGGAGCCGGTCGGTGAAGTGCTGGCCGCCACCGGATGCACGGATGACCCGCTCGACGTGAAAACATTTGTGGTAGACGCCACTTCGGATTACACCCTCAACGTTGGCACCACAGCGGACGGCATCGGGCCCGACGGCGCCATTCGGGTGTTTGGACTCACTGCACTTGGATTGGCCAATTCCGACTACTTCGTCGAATCCTATCCGTTGCTCGTGTCGCGGTATGCCAACGGCTTGGCCGTAGTAACTGGTCAAGTGGAAAACACCATGAACCCTAGCCTCAAGTGGAGCGTCCACTTGGTGCTGGAGGACCCGTTGATGGGCGATGAATGGCTGGCGCAAGACCCGTCGCACGGATTCGTGACGGCCTTCGGCTGCAGCGTGGATACAGCCTCGACGGTCACCTACCGCCTCAACGCTGAACACTCCTACCTCATCGGCACCGATGGGCTCGATGGTTCGTATTTGCAGCTGTCCCACATGCCTTTCAACGAGAGCAAACGCTTTCAGCTGGGCGCCGGCGGAAACAGCGTGAATTGCAACTACGGGTTCGGCGGATGGTTCGCATGGAGCGGACGTGTGCTGGATGAAGTCGTCAGCGGCATGACCGGCGACCTGGTCATTGATCTGGGTGAAGATGTTTTGAATGAAGTGCCATGTGGCCAGGAAGCCACCGTGCACTTCAACCATGCATTGAATGCCAGCTGTGGCCTCTTCACCGAAGTGCCTCAGCTCTTCGTACGTGCCGATGTGACCGCGCCGGTGTGGAGCAATGCGAATTGCGCATCGGAGGTGGCCTTGTGCTTCGATGCGGAACTCGGCGAGGCCGAATTGCCAGAACCGTGCGACTTTGAGTTCGCCGACGAATGCAGCGAGGAGGTGCTTACCGAACTGACGGAAAGTGTCGTTGCGGGAGATCCTGACGGACAACCTGATGCCCCCTTCGAGATCCAGCGCACCTACACAGGAACGGATTGCAGTGGAAACGCCGCCAACTTTGTGCAAACCCTCACCTTTGACGGATCGACCTGCCCCGAAGCTCCTGCCTCACCGGTCACCAAACCCTCCGTCTCCAAAATTCAACCCCGTCCCGGTGCCCGAAGCGGCGCCTTGGAATCCGACGGCGCGAGTACTCCTTTGATGGCTTCCCTTTGGCCCAATCCGACGCGAACGGCGTCTGTGGTCGATATCAATGCGTCCCCCGGTGAAACGGTGACGGTGCGGGTGTTCGACTTGGCTGGCCAAGAGGTGGACGCATACGTGGTTGCGGGCGGCGCGAATTTCAGGACCGAGCGGATCACGCTTTCAACAGCCCACCTGACTTCGGGATGTTACCTCATCCAAGCCAGCACAGCTGGTAAGCGCGAGACCCTGCGCTGGGTCATCCAACACTGATGTCCCACCGAGGGGCCTGGAACGAATTGGCAGTCCCGCCGGTTCCTTCGTAAATTGAAGAAAATATTTGTGCCATGCGTTTTGCCTTGCAATCCACCTTGCTGTCTTTCATGTTTGTGCTCCTCGGCACGATTGCTTCTGCCCAAGAAACCGCTGGAAGCGGACTTCCTTTCAATCCGGACAGCGACAACAACGGCGCCATTGATGTCACCGACCTGCTGAACTTTCTGCCCTACTACGGAGAGGATTTTGTCCCCACCGGGGTCATCCCCGTGGCATTTGGTGGTACCGGGGCAACCACCGTTGCCTCGGCACGGGACTCCTTGGGTTTGTCAGCAGTTCAAGATTCGACGGTCGGCACGGAGGATTACGCGTGGATCACTACTTCCCTCCGTGTGCAACAGGAGTTTGCTCAAGGGTATGGGGTTCAGGCATCCGGCATTTACGCCAATGCATCCGGCCTCAACACCAATGCGAGCGGTGCGTATAGCCATGCCCAAAATCGCCTCACCACGGCGAGCGCAACCTGCTCCAGTGCAGAGGGCGAGGGAACAACAGCAAGTGGGACCGCCAGCCATTCAGAGGGCATGCTCACACAAGCGACAGCGCTGACGGCTCATGCCGAAGGATACGGAACGGATGCGACCGCCAATTACAGCCATGCCGAAGGGTACAACACGCTGGCCTCGAGCACAGCGGCTCACGCTGAAGGGTATTCCACGGAAGCTCCTGGGCTCTATGCCCATGCCGAAGGCCGTCAAACGGAAGCCAGCGGAACCGGTTCCCACGCCGAGGGGCAGTCAACCATCGCTTCCGGTGACCTTTCCCATGCGGAAGGCTACCAAACCTATGCAGAGGGATACGGAAGCCATGCAGGCGGATTTGCAAGCTCCGCAACCGGGCTGTACAGCCGGGCCACCGGGAGGAATGCAGAAGCCGCTGGAACCGCATCATTTGCCGCAGGCTACGGCGTAGTCGCCGACCAAGACAACAGCATGTCCATTGGTCAGTTCAATGCCCTGCAAACCGAAGGCGCTTTGTTCATCGTTGGAAACGGTGCCGATGCCAACATGCGTTCAAATGCCTTTGAAGTCCACAGCAGTGGAAATGCCGTCATCCATGGAGACGCGGTCGTGGAAGGAACCGTTTTTGCAGGCACCTACGATGTAGCATCCACCTTGGGCTCATTGGTCTCGACGGTCGACTCCTTACAAACTGTCATCGCCGAATTGCAAACTCAACTCGAAGCCCTGACCGGAGGGGAATGATCCCCCGTTTGGCCCCGGCCAGCTCACGGCATAAAAAAACCCCCAGCACTGCTGAGGGCTTGTTCCCCGACCAGGACTCGAACCTGGAAAAACGGCACCAAAAACCGGTGTGTTACCATTACACCATCGGGGAGTACCAGCAGCCCTAAGGCTACAAAGCGAGCGCAAAGATAAAAAGGATTTCGCGAAAATTCCGCAATCGTACCCCGTCAATTATCTTGGGCACATGATGGAATTGCAGAATCTCATAGGGGGCGAAATGACGAACCCGGAAGGCGGGGCGTGGTTGGATAACATCGAGCCGGCGACAGGTCTGGTTTTTTCCCGCATTCCCCGCTCCAATGCTGCGGATGTCGAGGCCGCTGTACAAGCCGCTCAAGCTGCCTTTCCAGCATGGTCTGCTACGCCATTCGAAGATCGAGCCGCTTGCCTGCGCAAGTGGGGCGACTTGATTGCTGAGCACAGCGAGGCGCTCATCGCGGCCGAATCCCAGGACAACGGCAAACCCGTTTCCCTCGCCGGAGCGGTCGACATTCCCCGTGCGCAGAAAAACCTCGAATTCTTCGCTGGCGCCATTGAACATTTTGCTTCAGAAGCCCACATTCCCGGTGGCGCTGAATTCATCCACTACACCCACCGCAAACCCATTGGGGTGGTAGGGTGCATCTCCCCGTGGAACTTACCGCTGTACCTATTTACTTGGAAAATCGCTCCTGCCCTCGCGGCGGGAAATTGCGTCGTAGCCAAGCCCTCTGAAGTCACGCCGGTCACGGCCTGGATGCTTTCAAAATGGGCCGCCGAAGCCGGGTTTCCAGCAGGTGTATTCAATGTTGTGCATGGGTTGGGGCACGAAGCGGGACAAGCCCTCGTCGAGCACCCACACGTCAAGGCGATTTCCTTCACCGGGGGGACCCAGACCGGTGCCCACATAACGCGCACCACAGCTGGGATGTTCAAGAAATTAAGCCTCGAACTCGGCGGTAAGAACCCGGCCATTGTCTTTGCCGATTGCGACTTCGACAAGGCCGTCTCTACCACCATCCGCTCTTCGTTCGCCAATCAAGGCCAAATCTGCCTTTGTTCCTCGCGGATTCTAATTGAAGACAGCCTCTATGATGCATTTCGGGATGCCTTGGTAGCCAAAGCAAAACGGATCGCGCCAGGCGATCCTTCCGACCCCAACACCAAGATGGGCGCATTGGTTTCTGCACCCCACCGCGATAAGGTACTCGCGTACATCGAATCGGCGAAAGACCAAGGCGCTTCCGTACTGTGTGGAGGTGATACAGCTGCAGCCCCCAACGACCGCTGTGAAACAGGGTATTTTGTTCAGCCTACGATTTTGGAAGGGCTTGGGCCAGGTTGCAGCATCAATCAAGAGGAAATATTTGGGCCTGTCATCACGCTTCAACGGTTTTCAACGGAAGCCGAAGCAATCAAGTTGGCCAACGATAGCGACTACGGGTTAGCAGCCACCATCTGGACGCAGGACGCCGCGAAAGCGCACCGCGTAGCCACTCAAGTCGAAAGCGGCATCGCTTGGATCAACTGTTGGCTCGTGCGTGACCTACGCACGCCATTTGGAGGAGTCAAATCAAGTGGTATAGGACGTGAAGGCGGGTTCGAAGCCCTGCGGTTCTTTACGGAACCACAAAGTGTATGCATTCCGACACACTAACTCACAAGCGGTCAATCCCAGTACGGATCGTCGCACATCACGCCGGACTTATTCCCATTGGTGAAAAACCAACCGAGATGGCGTTCTATAAGGTCTGATAACTGTCGTAAGAAGTACATATCAATCAATCAGGGACGGTGAAGATAATCTCGTTTTGACACTTATCAACATCCTACACTTGAAAAGTGTTGTGAGAAATTCGTTCAATCCTTCGGAAATCCTCCACCTTCGGTGACTACAGCGATTTTCAGCTTTCTTGAATGTCATGATAAAAAAATCCCTCCGCCTTTCCTCTTTCATCGCAGTGTTGGCAACATTTTCCGGCTGTGTCACCATGAAGCAATTCGACGAAGTTCAAATGACCTTGGACCAAACGGCGGAGGAAAATCGAAGACTGACCTTATCGAACCAGGATGGAGAAATTGAGCGGCGCGAATTGGCCGGCCGTGTCGAAGTCTTGGAAAATTCAAACGCCGCGTTGGTTGATGACACCACCCGGTTGGGACGTGCCCTCGCCGTCGCCCTTGAAGACGTCCAGCGGCTCGAAGACTTGAACGATGTCTTGACGTCTGAAAGCTCAGCCCGTATGGCCGCGATCAACGAGGAGAACCGTGTGTTGCTCGAGGAATTGAGCAAAAACCGCGCTGAGCTTCAGGCCCAAGAAGATGACCTGTTGCAGTTAAACGCAGATCTGAATCAACGCGAGGCGGAGCTTGCCGAACGCTCCCAGCGCATCGAGGAACTGGAAGGCCTCCTGGCTTCACGTGATGCCGCTGCTGAAGCCCTGCGAGCTCAATTGGCGCAGGCCTTGCTCGGATTTGCAGACAAGGGGTTGACCGTGGAACAACGCAACGGAAAGGTCTACGTAAGCTTGGAGGCGCAATTGCTGTTCCCGTCGGGCAGTACGGCCATCAACGCCGACGGCAAACAAGCACTCCAAGACTTGGCGCAAGTGGTGAGTTCGCAATCCAATTTGGAAATCATTGTAGAAGGCCACACCGATACAGATCAATTGCGATCCGGTGCCATTCCACGAAACAACTGGGAATTGAGCGTACTTCGCTCCACGGCGGTCGTTGAAATCCTCACAGGATCCGGGGTTGCTCCAGAGGCCCTTTCGGCCGCTGGCCGAAGCGAATACCATCCGGTGGATCCCGATGACAAAGCGCGAAACCGACGCATTGAGATTGTGCTCGCACCCAACCTGGATGCGCTCTTCGATATCATTCGCGCAGAGTAGTGCCGCGCCCCTTGAAGGGGCAGCGCTCCCTTACTGAATCTCCATCTGGAACGCGCCCTGCGCGATGTTCATGCTTTCGCCGGTCATGCCGACCACCGTACCCATGAACGTTCCCACCACGAAGCCGCCGGGCTGCGGGTCGATGTAGCTGATCTCAACCGTAACGCCGCCGCCGAAGTTGGTGCTGTAGCCATTGGCTGCAGGATCTGCGTAAGAGCAAGAGCTACCGCTCGCCATGGAGCATTGCACTTGGGCACCGTCAATCCAACCGGTGATGGGCTGTTCCAACACGAGTGCGAGGCCAGCACCGGTGGCAGTCAATCCACCAACGTTCAATGTCGTCCCGTCCAATTCAGCCGTCACACTCACCTCGGCGACGAGGGTTGTGCCGTTTGCTTTCCAAGTCAAAATCGCCTCACATTCTGGGCAGTTCGCACCACCGCAATCGATGTACAATTCATCACCGTCCATGATGCCGTTGGCGCAATTCACCCCGTCGGGGCAAGGACCACAGGTAACATTCGGGTTGTCGCAAGGCAGGTAGATATTCAAGTCGTAGCTGCCTCCGCAATCCACGCCAATTTCATCGCCGTTCATCAAATCATCGCAACACGTTGGACACGGCTCACAGTCCGGCCCCCCGCAGTCTACACCTTGTTCTAGGCCGTTCAACAACCCGTCTCCGCAAAGCTCACCGCATGCCACACCCGTATCGCCACCGCAGTCGATGCCCGATTCCCCGGGATCCTGCACGCCATTGAAGCTGGGGTCGCACGGATCGCACTCTCCACCGCAATCAACCCAGGTCTCGCCGAGGAGGGCGTCGTACTGGCCGTTTTCACACGGGTCACAGGGCGGGCAAATCGAACCGCCGCAGTCGACCAATTCCTCGCCGTTGTTGAGGATGCCGTCGTAGCAGTTTTCGGGAATTAAATTGTCGTCATTCAAACAACCCGTAGCGAGTACGAGCAACATCATCGCAACTGACGCGAGAGAGAGTGAACCGAGTTTCTTCATCGAGAATGAAATTTTGCGCAACATTGGCAAATGTGTTTACCGTATTTTAGGCAGTGCAAGATAAGTTGAACGCGTTTGAAAGCCACGGATTGAATCAAATCTATCCGGGCGACCTCTGAGAATGACCACCCCCCTCCAATTATCCAATAGCTCTTGGATCGTCAAAGAGCAGCCAAACCCGGACGCCGTCGCGCATCTGATGCAGAACGCTGGGCTGACCCATTTGGTTGCTTCCTTGTTGATTCAGCGCGGGTTTGAGGAGCAGGAAGATGTATTGGGCTTCCTCAATCCGGCCCTCTCAGCGATGCACCACTCCCTGCTCATGAAAGACATGAAGGAGGCCGTGGTCCGCCTCCACCAAGCCATCGAAGACGAGGAACGCATCCTGGTTTACGGTGATTACGATGTTGACGGGACCACGGCCGTTGCCATGGTCGCTAGCTACCTCGAGGGCGTTGGAGGACAAGTAGAAACCTACATCCCGCATCGCTACGAAGAAGGGTACGGCGTCAGCTTGGAGGGCGTTCGGTTTGCTTCTGAAAACCGCTTCTCCCTGATGATCGCGCTCGACTGCGGAACCAAGGATTTCGAATCCTTGCACGACGCAGCCGAACGGGGAATCGACGTCATCGTATGCGACCACCATTTGCCGGAAGACACCCTCCCGGAAGCCTTCGCGGTCTTGAATCCCAAGCGCAGCGATTGCCCATACCCCTTCAAGGAATTGTCCGGTTGCGGGGTGGCGTTCAAGCTGCTTCAGTCCCTTGCGTACCGCATGGACCTGCCCGAAAGCGGCATCTACGAGGAGCTCGACCTCGTGGCCATCAGCATCGGTGCGGATTTGGTCGATCTCAAAGGCGAAAACCGCATCATGGCCTCCCAAGGATTGCGGCAGCTGCGCAAACGTCAACGACCGGGCATCCTCGCGCTGATGCGCGCCGCAGACATTCACCAAGCGCCGCAAACCATCCGCGACATCAGCTTCACATTGGGCCCTCGAATCAATGCCGCCGGACGCATGGACCATGCGCAACGGGTGGTGGACTTGCTGATGGAAAAAAGCGATTCCCGTGCATCGGAAATGGCCCGCGAAATCGAAGAGATGAACCACCGGCGACGGGAGGTAGACGAGGCGACGACCAACGAGGCGCTCATCCAATTGGAGCAAGCCCCGGAAGACAGCTTCTGCAACATCGTTCACGGTACCGACTGGCACCGGGGCGTGGTTGGCATTGTTGCAAGTCGCATGATTGAGCACCGGTATCGGCCTTCGGTGGTCTTATCCGAGGAGAACGGCTTACTCATCGGCAGCGCTCGGTCAGTCGACGGTGTTGACATCCACGAAGCACTCGAAGCATGCGAAGACCTGTTGCTCCAGTTTGGCGGCCACACGATGGCAGCGGGCCTTAGCCTCGAACTTGCCAAACTCGACACGTTCAAGGAGCGGTTGAATGATGCCGTTAAAATCCAGCTCAATGGCGCGCATCCGAAGCCCATCATCCGATGCGACCGCGAGGTTCACATTTCTGAACTGTCCCTCGAAGCGCTCAAAGAATTGGAGCAGCTAGAGCCCTTCGGGCCCGGGAACTCCACGCCGGTCTTCATCCTCCGTAACGTGGTTTCCGTGCGTCCACCGCGAACCATTGGCAACCAAGGACGCCACCTCAAAATCACCATCCGCGATCCCGAATTCGATGGCCCAACCATCGACGCCATCGGATGGAACATGGGAGAAATGGCGCCGCAGATCAAGCAAAACACGCCCATCGACCTCGCTTTCACCTTGGTTAAGAACACCTGGAAGCCCCGTGGATGGCAAAACCGCACGGAGCTCAACCTTCACCTGCGTGCGATTCAGCCCGCCTCGGCCGGCACTTGATGAACGTGCACATCCCGCTGAGGGAATGGAATCCTAATCCCGTTGGCACGGAATGCCTCATCGATACGGAATCGGATGTTGCTCGAAATGAGCTTGCGCAAAAAGGGCTTCTCAATCCAGAAGCACACCGTGAATTGCAATGAAGATTCGCCAAAGTCGTTGAACAGAACGGCGGTTTGGGCCTTTTTCACCACTCCCTCTTCCGCGTTGGCCGCTTCGAGCAAAATCGCTTTGACCCGCTCAACGTCTGAACCGTAAGCCACCCCGACGTCCAACTGAACCATCGTCGCGTTTTCGCCTTGGGTGAAATTTCGGACCGTCTGTCCTGAGATGAGTCCATTGGGGATGACAATCAGGTTGCCAAACCGTGTAATGACCCGTGTTGAGCGGAGATCGATGCGTTCTACACGCACCATCATGCCGTCGACTTCCAATTCATCTCCCACGCGCACGCCGCCTTCAAACAGCAGGACAAATCCCGAAACCACGTCGTTGAAGAAGTTCTGCAAACCAATCCCCACGCCTACCAACAGCGCAGCCGAACTGGCCCAAAAGACTGTCAAATCGATGCCCGCCGTGTCCAACGCGACCACAATGACCAAAAAATAGACCACCGTCCGAACCAGTCGCATGACCATGAACCGCGTGCCCTCCTCGAAGTTGGTGTTACGGAGGAATTTGCGCAAGAGGTACCGCACCGACCAAATCACCACTTGGGCAGCTGCAATGACGCTGAAGAACAGCAAGATGGACCGAAACGACAGCTCAAACGAGCCCAATTCAATTGTGGTATTGAGGAATTCCTTCATCGGTAGAGGTCACGGAAGAATCGTGGTGCCAAAGTACGTGGAGATGTTGCGTTTTTGTTCATCCAGTGCCTTCCGGCGTTCCAACAATTCACGCATGCTCGCAACCGCCGCTTCCTCGTTCCGCTCGATGCCTTCATTCAACCCGGCCAGTTGCTCCTGAATCTCATTGATTTCCTTGCGGTTGTCGCTCAATTTGAGCAGATGCAAGGAATCCATCAATGCCTTGTTCAGCAAGTCTTCCTCTCGCGCACTGTAAATCTGATGCACTTCCGCCCATCGCGAGCTGACCTTGTGCTTGTCCACGACTGCGCCGACGACGAACGACTGCACCTCCGGGTCGGGATGCTTCATGAAATCCTCCATGGCGGGGACGCTTTCGGCGTGGGCATGCTCGACAAAGACTCCGTAGACCTCACTGTAAACTGCGTGCTGAATTTCGAAGTTCAAGCTCTGCATGTACGCTATGACGTACCGGGCAAAGGCCACCGTGGTCGGCGCCTCACCCTCTGGCGGGGCGGGCGAAGTAAATTCCTTGTCGCCAAAGCGGAGCATCCTTCGCACCAGATCCCGTTCGATTACCGTGCGGCGCGCCTCTTGTTCAGCCAGCGCCCCTCCGAGAAACGCCCCCTCCACCGGGGCGTGCTCATCCGACCAATCCGGGGCGGAGTGAACCGGGGGCGGAGGCGGCCCTTGCTCGCCCATGCGCTGCTTGCGGAACTCCTCGCGCTTCAGGGCTTTTTGTTCTTCGAGTAACTTGGCCCGAATGACCTTGTTGATTTCCGATTGCAGAACGTCCTCGGACAACGCCAATTCCTCCGAAGCCAATTTCAAATAGACCCCCTGCTGAATTGCATCCGGGATGACGGCAATGGACCCCAAGATGCTGTGGATCATCTCCGTTCGCTTCACCGGATCGTCCGCCGACTCGCGGGCCAAGAGTTCCAGCTTGAACGCCACGAAATCCTTGGCTTCCTCTTCGATGTGCCGTCTGAGCACGTCGGCCGGGACCTTTTTGCTGTAGCTGTCGGGATCGTCGCCGTCCGGGAACAGCACCACGTTGACGTTCAACCCCTCGGCCAACAGCAGGTCCACCCCGCGCAGCGACGCCCGGATACCCGCAGCATCCCCATCGAACAGTACTGTGATGTTCTTAGTGTAGCGGCGGATCAGCTTGATCTGATTCACCGTCAAGGCCGTGCCGCTCGAGGAGACGACGTGCTCAATGCCCGCCTGGTGCAAGGCCATGACATCGGTATATCCTTCAACCAGCAGGACCCGGTCTTCTTTCGCGATGGCCGGTTTGGCCAAGTGCATACCAAACAGCACATCGCCCTTGTGGTAGAGGATGCTCTCGGGGCTGTTGAAGTACTTGGCAACCTTCTTTTCCTTGCTCAGCGTCCGCCCGCCAAATGCGATGGGTCGGCCCGTGAGGTCCCGAATGGGAAACATCACCCGGCCCTTGAAAAAGTCCCACAGCTTGCCGTCCTTGTCTTTGGCGAGGCCCAACGCGAGGAGCCGTTCGGGTGTGTATCCCGCTTCGGTCGCGGCCGTGCTCATCGCATCCCAGCTGTCTGGGCAATACCCTATGTTGAAGGTTTTGAGCGTCTCGGCGCGGAAGCCCCGGCTTTCGAAGTAGCTCAGACCGATGGCCTTTCCCTCCTCCGTATTGTGCAGCTGCTCCGTGAGCCATTTTTGTGCCCACGCATTTAGGGCGAGCAGGCTTTCACGTTCGGAGCGCGCTTGTTGCTGCTCGGGCGTCATCTCCTCCTCCTCGATCTCGATGCCGTATCTTTCGGCGAGTTGCTTGATGGCCTGCGGAAAGCTCAACTTGTCCAATTCCATCAAGAACGTCACCACGCTACCGCCCTTGTCGCTGGAAAAGCACTTGAAAATGCCCTTTTCCGGCAGGACGTAAAAAGAGGGCGTCTTCTCGTTTGTGAAGGGGCTCAGGCCACGCAAGGCGCTTCCCGACTTTTTGAGTTCCACGTAATCCCCAATGACCTCCTCAATGACGGCGGTCTGCAGCACTTGGTCGACAATGTGAGCGGGAATCATGACAATCGTGGTGAAGAACCAAATGTACGGAGTACCGCCGCAATTTTTCCCGCAAAAAAAAGACTTCGAGCCGTTGCGCGAAGTCCTTTTCTGGCCTGATTGAGGCCGAACCTAAAACCTGACCGCTCAGAAGACCTGCACTTCTCGCGGCTGAGAAAACTCTCGTCAAACGTACCGGCATTGAGCGCTGACGATGTGACCGATTTGTTAATGGATGTTGAAGTTTTGTGGCTGTTTTTCGCCCCGGAAGGCAAGCCCTTACCTTCGTTCGAAAGATGAGTGCGAAAAAAAGACCCTCGATCCCTTGGTTTTTGCTCGCGATGGTACTCGCCTTCGTGACCATGAGCACCATCCAGATTGTCTGGCTCCGAACGTCTGTGCAAATGCGGGAGCAGCTGTTCGATGACAACGTCTACCACTCATTGAGTCAGGTGAGCGAAATGCTCACGAAGACGTCAACGGGCATGCTGCAGATTGACTTGGAAGCGCTGGCTGCTGCCAATGAAAATACCGATGGAATTGGCAATACAGGTTCGATCGGCACAGGCCTCGACGATGCAGAAGTGCGCATGTTGAATCGCATTGAAGCCTTGCGCATTGACAGCGTCTTACCGGTAATCCTCGAAGCACACGGCATCACCATCCCGCCGGCCATCGGGGTGTTCGACCGCTATGGGCAACCCGTTCGCCTGCAAGAGGCGGATGTCGAATACCGCGAACAAATGGCGGCATCTGCGCACAAGGTGTCCATCAACACCCTGAGCCTCAACCTCTTTTTCCCCAACAAAGGGCGCTACTTGCTGCACAACTTGCTCGGGCAGTTTGCCTTGACCGGGCTAATGCTGGCCATCATTGCTTGGGGCTTTTTCACCGCGGTCATCGGCGCCGCGCGCAACAAACGCATCGACCGGATTCGCCGGGATTTGATGAACAACCTCACACACGAGCTCAAAACCCCCATCAGCACCATTGGTTTGGCGTCGGAAGCCCTCAAGGACCCCGACATGCAGAAGAATGCCGACGGGTTTAACTACTACATCGGTCTGATCAATGAGGAAAACAAGCGGCTCGGCATGCTGGTGGAGAATGTCCTGCAAGCCAGTTTGGCAGAATCGGGCAAAATGCAGCTCTTCAAACAGACCCTGAATGTGCACGACCTCATCCGCGAGGTGGTCAAAAACGTGGCCATTCAAGTGCGCAAATACGGCGGGAAAGTGGAGCTGGAATTGGAAGCTGAAGAGCCGTTGGTTCACGCGGACCGGGTGCATTTGAGCAACGTGGTCTTCAATTTGGTGGACAACGCCATTAAGTACGCCGACGGGGATTTGGTGTTGTTGATTTCGAGCGCCCAGACAACAGATGGCGTGGAATTGCGTTTTAAAGACAACGGCATCGGAATCGCAAAGGAGCATTTAGGCAAGGTATTTGATAGACTATACCGCGTGCCTACCGGGAACGTTCACGACGTGAAAGGATTTGGATTGGGGCTGAGTTATGTCAAAACGGTCATCGACCGCCACCAAGGATCCATTCGCGTCGAGAGCGAGACGGGCAAGGGAAGCAACTTCATCATGGTATTGCCGCGCACAGAAATTGAATTGAAGAAACCCCATTGATATGAGCGAAACGACCTCACCCTCCATTTTGCTTTGCGAGGACGACCCCAACCTCGGGCGTCTGCTTTCTGATTACTTGAAAGCAAAAGGATTTGAAACGACCTGGGCCAAGGACGGTGTTGAAGGCCTGAAAGAATTCCACCGCGGCGCTTTTGATTTTGTCATCCTCGATGTCATGATGCCACGCAAAGACGGCTTCCAGGTCGCCGAGGAAATTCGCCAAGAAAGCCGGCACCTGCCCATCTTGTTTTTGACCGCGCGCTCAACCAACGAAGACACACTCGAAGGGTTTAAAGTCGGTGCCGACGACTACATGACCAAGCCCTTCAGCATGGAAGAGTTGCTCGTGCGCATCCAGGCCATCTTACGCAGAACGGCCGCCCTGCCCGACGAAGATGAACAGGTGGGTGAAATCCAAATCGGATCGTTCGGGTTTGACTACAACACCCAGATGCTGCGCCGCGATGGAGAAGAACAGCGCCTGACCACGAAAGAAAATGAACTCCTGTTCCTGCTGTGCAAGCACCGCAACAGCCTGCTCGAACGCACCTACGCCTTGAAGTCGATCTGGGGCGACCCGAATTACTTCAACGGCCGTTCAATGGACGTGTACATCGCCAAGTTGCGGCGCCACTTGAAGCCCGACGAAGACATCCAAATCCTCAACGTCCACGGCAAAGGGTTCAAGATGATCACCCCGGATTAACAAATCGTGGCACAGTGTTGGCGTTGGGATGATAAACCCCCTCGCCATGAAAAAACACCCCACTCCCCGACGACGCATCGAACTCGGTTTCATCGCGGCCCTGGCCCTTGTCCTGGCTGCCTTTGAATGGACCGCCTTCGAATACGACACGGTGCAGCACTCAGCGTACACCGGCGGACTCGCACTGGAAGCTGAAGTGGTTCCGCCCAACGCGCCGAGCAAGCCCGCTCCGCCCGTTCGAAACCTGCTGATTACACCAGAAATCCATCCGGAGCCACCGGTTGGTCCCGAACCGTCGCCCGACCCCGACCCCACCATTGACCCACTGGCTGGAAAAATCCAAGGCTTCGACTTCGGGGATTTTGGAGACGGCGACGATAGCGACTGGGAGGTGGAAACCGTCCTGATGGCTGAGCACATGCCTCATTTCTCCGAATGCTCCAACGTTCTGAACCGAGACGAAGAACGCGCCTGCACGGAGGGGCAAATGATCCGCATGATCCAGGCGTGTGCCAAGTTCCCCCCCCATCCTGCGCGAAGCGGGCATCGGCGGCGTGGTGTACCTCCCGTTCAACGTCAATGAGTTCGGCGCCATCCAGGACGAGACCGTCCTCAAATCCGCCCATCCGAAACTGGATAAAGCAGCACTCGACGCCCTTCAGTGCATCCCGCGATTGGAGCCGGGGACCCAACAAGGAAGGCCCGTTCGGGTGACCTACACGATTCCCGTGCGGTTCACCATCCGTTGACCCCAACCAACCAACGGCACATTCCGTTGGGTTTAAGCGATTGAAACACTACCTTTGCACGCCCATTAACGCATTGCATTCGTGTCTTCTATGCTCAAAATTCTCGCTGGCTCTGCCTCGCAATCCTTTGGTCAAAAAGTGGCCGAATCGTTTGGCGGGGAATTGGTCCCCGTCAAAACCACGCGCTTCAGCGATGGTGAATTCACTGTGAGCATCGAAGAAACGATCCGGGGAAAGGAGGTCGCCATCGTGCAGTCCACCTTCCCACCGACCGACAATTTGATGGAGCTTTTGCTGCTCGTCGACGCGGCAAAACGGGCCAGCGCCAAGCGCATCATCGCGGTCATTCCGTACTTCGGTTTTGCCCGTCAGGATCGCAAGGACAAGCCCCGAGTGGCCATCGGAGCGAAGTTGGTTGCCAACTTGCTCATGGCAGCAGGCATCGACCGATTGATCACCATGGACCTGCACGCAGACCAGATTCAAGGGTTTTTTGAAATCCCCGTAGATCACCTGTACGCAAGCACCTTGTTCCTTCCCTACCTCGAAAGCCTTGACCGAGAGAACCTCTGCATCGCAACGCCGGATACAGGGGGAACGAAGCGCGCAAACTCCTACGCCAAGCACCTTGGGGTGGACATGGCGATTTGCTACAAGCAACGCAAGGTGGCCAACAAAATCGAGCACATGACCGTCATTGGTGACGTAAGCGGCAAAGACGCGGTCATCGTCGATGACATGTGCGACACCGCAGGAACGTTGACCAAGGCCGCCGCTCTCATGATGGAGTACAGTGCGAAGTCAGTTCGCGCCCTGTGCACACACGCGGTGTTGAGCGGCCCTGCGTACGAGCGCATCGCGGATTCTGTCCTCACGGAGTTTGTCGTGACGGACAGCATCCCATTGAACAAAGAGAAAAACACAGACAAGATCAAGGTCCTTCCGGTCCATGACATGTTTGCTGAGACTTTAACCTGTCTGGTGGAGAACCGTTCCATCAGCGATACTTTACTAATTCATTAACCATGAAAACTGCATCATTGAGCGGCTCCTTGCGTGGGAGCGTAGGAAAGAAAGATGCCAACCAACTCCGCAACGACAACCGGGTTCCCGGCGTGCTGTACGGAGGTGGTGAGCAGAAGCACTTTTCTGTAAAAGAGCTGGAAATCTCCAAGCTCGTTGTTAACCCGGACGTCTTCCGCATCTCTCTGGAGATGGACGGTGAGACCTTCGACTGTGTCATCCAGGAGGTTCAATTCCACCCAGTGACCGACCGCATCGTCCACTTGGACTTGCTCCAGATCATCCCAGGCAAACCCGTACGCGTGGAATTGCCTTTGCGCACCACCGGTACAGCTGCGGGTGTGATTGGAGGTGGTCGCTTGCAAATGCTGTTCCGTCGCGTACCCGTGCGTGGGTTGGCGGATGATTTGCCCGAAGACATCGTTATCGATGTTACGCCGCTCGAAATTGGAGACAACAAGCGTGTATCGGATATTGAAGTTCCGAACTGCACGGTTCTGTTGAACGATTCAACCCTGCTCGTAGCTGTCAAGCGCACACGTGCTGCCATGTCTGCTGAAAGCGGTGAAGAAGGCGACGAAGGTGGAGATGCAGCTGAAGCACCAGCAGAAGGCGGTGAGAGCGGTGAGGGCGGCGACGCTCCAGCAGCTAAATAATTGCGTTTCGCCAGCCGAAACTCAACCCAAAACGGATGAAGTTCCTCATCGTTGGCCTAGGCAACCCAGGAAGTGAATATGAGGACACCCGACACAACATCGGGTTCAAGGTGGTGGACACCATCGCTCGGAACGGCGAGGCCTCGTTTGAGGTCGCACGGCACGGCGAGGTGTCCACCGTCCGTTTTAAGGGCAGGACCCTCATCCTGCTCAAGCCCTCCACGTTCATGAACCTCAGCGGCAAGGCCGTCCGGTACTGGATGGACGCCGAAAAGATTCCGCTGGAACGCGTACTCATCATCACCGATGACCTGGCGCTTCCGTTCGGCACGCTACGCATGCGCGCCAAGGGAAGCGGAGGGGGCCACAACGGTCTCGGCAACATCGAAACCATCCTCAACACGTCGAAGTACCCGCGCTTGCGCTTTGGCATTGGCGCTGACTTCCACAAGGGGCAGCAAGTCGATTATGTGCTGGGAAAGTGGACTGCCGAAGAAAGCGATGCGCTCACCGAGCGGCTCGAGCGCTGCGAAAAAGCGGTTCAATCGTTCGCTTCGATTGGACTCGAGCGCACCATGAACCACTTCAACAACACCTGATCACTCGTACAGGTGGTTGTTGCTGATGTAGTTCAGCACCTTATCGTGCAGCAAGTACCGGATGTCCTTGGTTTCGTTCATCGCGTCCCGCAGGTACGTGGATGAGATGCTGATCATCGGGGCGTCACACCACTGAATGTTCGGATGTGAGCGCGGTACCACGTCTTCGGGTTGGGCAGGTGGTGGAACCGGCGATGGGGCATCAGACGTGCGCCGCGGATACACAAGGATGCGGTGGTTCTCGACCAATTCCCAATGGGCCTGCCACGTGTGGAGCCGAACAAAATTGTCCTCTCCGATGATGATGCTGAACTCCACGTTGGGGTATTGGGCCCGCAGGTGCCGCATCGTCGCCGCAGTGAAATTCGGTTGGGGCAAATCGAATTCGACGTCACTGCCTTTCAACTTCTCGTTCTCCGAGACGGCGAGGTGAACCATCTGCAATCGGTGCGCCTGGCCCATGAGTTCACGCGGGCTTTTGTGCGGGTTGTGCGGCGTGACCACTAACCACACTTCGTCCAAATCGGTGTAATGCGCCATGTGGTTGGCGATGACCAAATGCCCGAGGTGAACCGGGTTGAACGTACCGAAGTACAATCCGATTTTCCCTTTGATTTCCTGCGTCATGCACCCGAAGGATTTCCAGTGTACGCTTTCAACCATTCCAAGGCTTGAGCCTGAGCGGTCGTTAAATCATCGTTGATGAGAACTTTGTCGAAGTGAACGTGCTGCTCCAACTCCCATTGGGCTTTGGCCAACCGTTCTTCAATCCGATCCAGGTCGTCCGTTCCTCGGCTTTCCAACCGATGGCGGAGCACTTCCAACGAAGGCGGTTGGATGAATATGGCCAGCGCGCTGTCACCGAGCAAGCGACGCAAGTTGGCTCCACCGACCACGTCCACATCGAATACCACGGTTTTGCCCGCGGCCCAGAGGCGTTCCAATTCGGTGTGCAAGGTGCCGTAGAATTTGCCGGGATACACTTCCTCCCACTCCAACAGCGCTCCAGCATCGATGCGCTCCTTGAACGCATCTACGGTCAAAAAATGATAGTCCACCCCGTCCTGTTCGGTGCCACGGGGCGGCCGGGTGGTGGCGCTAACGCTGAAGGCCAGGTTGAGCTCCGGGTGCCCCAACAGGTGCCGCACGATGGTGGTTTTGCCCGCTCCTGAAGGTGCGGAGAAGATGACCGCTTTTCCGTGGGTGTCAGAGGGCATTGAGGACCTGTTCTTTGATTTTCTCGAGTTCGTCCTTCATCTGGACCACGATGCGCTGCATGTCGGCATCGTTGGCTTTGCTGCCGAGGGTGTTGATCTCGCGGCCGATTTCTTGGGCGATGAACCCGAGCTTTTTGCCTTGCCCCGGATCTTGCCCCATGACGTCCAAAAAGTGTTCGCAATGGGCCGTCAATCGCACCAATTCCTCGGAAACATCGAGCTTTTCCATGTAGAACAGCATCTCCTGCTCAAACCGGTTTTCGTCCAATCGGCCTTTGTCCTGCAGCTCATTGAAATTCGACTGAATGCGCTCGCGGATGCGCTGCACGCGCGCCTGCAACAAGGGCTCGACGGCGTCCTTGAAGGATTGAATGCTGCGAATACGCTGGTTAAAATCCGCCTCCAACGACTTGCCCTCCGCTGCGCGGAAGCGAATGAACTGGTCCACCGCCTCGCTAACCAGTGCGGAAATGGCCTTCCATTCCTCCTCGTCGATGTCATCGTTGGCCTGTTGAATCACGTCGGGCAACCGCATGGCCATGGCCAGCAGGGCATTGTCCTTTTCCGGAAAGCCTTGGCCCGCGGCCAGCTGGCTCAACTCGGAGACGTACGCATCGATCAACGGCTTGTTCAATTCCCGAGGCTCCGCCCCCTCGACCGCATACTGCAGGCTCAAGTCGCATTTGCCGCGACCAACCGCAGTTCCCAACTGCTTGCGCAACTCCATTTCTTTGGCGCGAAACGCCGAAGGCATGCGCACGCTGAGGTCCAGTTGCTTGCCATTGAGGGACCGCAATTCAGCCGTGTACCGACGTGATCCGATGCGCGCTGAGGCCTTGCCATAACCGGTCATGGAGTAAATCATGGGAGGGATTTTGAGCAAAGATAGGTACACGCGGTGTGGTGAGGTGGGCCGTACCTTTGCACCATGAGCCGCATGCAACGCATTCAAGTTCCCGTCGAAAAAGAACTGGCCGAATTTCAAAGCCATTTCAAGTCGGCCATGCGCACCGATGTGGCCTTGCTCGACCGCATCATGCGGTACATCATCAAGCGCAAGGGCAAGCAGATACGCCCGCTGTTTGTGTTCTTATCGGCACAGACCGTGGCCGGTGGAGAGAAAGACCTCGGGGAGCGCAGCCAAATCGCCGCTTCCCTGATTGAATTGCTGCACACCGCCACCCTGGTCCACGACGATGTGGTCGATGAAAGTCCCCTGCGCCGCGGCTTCTTTTCGATTCAGGCCCTGTGGAAGAAAAAAATCGCGGTGCTCGTGGGAGATTACTTGCTCTCGCGCGGCTTGCTCATGGCGGTGGACCGAGAAGCCTATGACCTGCTGAAAATGACCTCCGAAGCCGTTCGCCTCATGAGCGAAGGGGAACTTTTGCAAATCGAAAAGGCCCGCCGGTTGGACATCACCGAGGAGGTATACTTCGACATCATCCAACGCAAAACGGCCTCCTTGATTGCCGCATGTTGTGCGTGTGGAGCGGCGTCCGTGCGGCCCATGAACGAGGGAAATGCGGAAGATGTGGAGCGGATGCGGAAGTTTGGTGAGTTGGTGGGGCTGGCCTTTCAAATCAAGGATGACCTGCTCGATTTGGGCGAAGGCGAACGCATTGGCAAGCCGACCGGGGGCGACATCCGCGAACGTAAGATGACCTTGCCTCTCATCCACACCCTGCAAGTGGCCTCGCCTTCGGAACGGCGGCGTCTTATCCGGTTGGTCAAATACCGCAACAACGACAACGCCGCAGTCCAAGAAGTCATGGACGCCATCATCCAAGGCCCGGGTATGGAATACGCTCGAGGCAAGATGCGCGAACTGGCGCAAGAAGCGCTCGGACTACTGGATGCCTACCCGGAATCGGCGGCCAAAACGGCCTTGGTCGACCTCGTTGAATTCACCATGGAACGCAAGCGATGACGGCACGTTGGCTCCTGCTTCTGCTGCCGCTCTTAGCAGCCTGTTCAGCCCCTGAGGAACGTACCCTCACGGAGCGCTGGCCCGATGGAAATGTCAAGCGCGAGGTCGTCGTGATGGCCGGGGATACCACCGAAATCGCCGTGTACGATGAGGCCGGTCGGTTGTCCAAGGTCTCCCGGTGGTCGGACGGCCAGCAACACGGCAAATGGGAAGCCTTCTATCCGGACGGCAAGCCGTGGTCTGTGCACCAATACCACCACGGGGTCCAAGTGGGGGGCTATTTTACGTGGCATCCCAACGGAAAGCCCTTCATCACCGGGCAATACGACTCCATTGGCAACCCCACCGGTATGTGGCGTTTCTTCGATGACCAAGGGGAGTTGATCCGGGAAGAAAGCGGGCCCTCCATTCACAATTGAACGTGAATAGCAGTATGGTCGGAGGGGCCTGCACAGCTTGACCTGGCGCTAATTTTGCAGGAAGAAATTTGCCATGCCTGCATCGTTCCCATTTTCGTGGTCCAAAATGCTCTCCACCCTCATCGTTTGGATGCTGGCATGGATGGCGTTGGGCATGTGCTTCGTAGCACACGCGCAGCCACAAGCGCCAAGCGCCCCAGAGCAGTACATCGCCGAATGGAGCGATGAAGCCGTTTACCAAATGGCGGTGCATGGCATTCCAGCAAGCATTACCCTCGCTCAAGGAATCTTCGAAAGCGGAAGCGGGCAAAGCGAATTGGCGGCCAAATCCAACAACCACTTCGGCATCAAGTGCCACAGCGACTGGGACGGAGAACGCGTGTACCACGACGATGACCGCCGAGGCGAATGCTTTCGATCTTACGACAACGCGTCCGAGAGTTTCCACGACCACAGCGAATTCCTGAAGCGGAGCCGCTATGAGGCATTGTTCGAGCTCAAGCCCACGGACTACGTGCGCTGGGCTAAAGGGCTGAAGAAATGCGGGTACGCCACCAACCCCAAATACGCCCATCAGCTCATCGACCTCATCGAACGTTACGGCCTTGAACAGTACGACGAGCAGGGCCTGGCTTTGAAGGCCGACCGGGAGGCATTTGCGGCGGCCGAACTTGCCCAAGCGACCACCCGAGACGAAGTGCTCGAAACGGTGCAGAACAAAGAACTGAATCCGGCCAAGTCGGCCAGCACCATTGGCCGTCGCAGCGTACAGACCAGCGAGAATTACATCCGGTACATCCTGGCCGAACCAGGAGACACCTACGATGCACTTGCAGTCGAATTGGACCTGATGGGCTGGCAACTGTACCGCTATAACGACATCGATCGCAAGAATGGCACGTACACACCGCGCGTTGGCGAGGTCATCTACCTGCAACCCAAGCGCAACCGGGGCCGATCACTATGGTTGGAAATGCGCCCCGAAGAAACCATTTGGGAAGCCTCCCAGCGCAGCGGCGTCAGCGTCAAATCCCTCGTTCGCAAAAACCGCCTGACCCCGGAGTCGCCAAGGCCTGCAAACGGAAAGTTGTCGCTCCAATGGCGCCTCACGGAAGAAGGCAAATTGCCGAACTGGGTCCGTACGATTCGCGGCCCCAACAGCTAAATTGTCCCAAGCGGTTTTAAAGCGGTCGCAGGCGGCCTAACTTAGCGGACAAACCCTTTGCCATGCCGTTTTACCACAAACTTGGAACGGTGCCTGACAAGCGGCACACGCAATTCCGAAAAGAGGACGGAAGCCTCCACCACGAGCAATTGTTCGGGACCATCGGCTTCGTGGGAATGAGCTCATTGCTTTACCACCTCCACCGGCCAACCATGGTGAAGCGCGTTGGCAAATCACGGGATGTCCAACCCAAAGCTGCCGTCGAAAACAACCTGTTGAGCCGGAAACTCGAAGGATTCCGTGTGAAACCCGTGGCCAACTACCTCGATAGCCGGACCGCGGTGCTGTTCAACTCCGACGTGACCATTCACCTCGCAGCGCCGACGGCGAGCATGGGCGAAACGGAATTTTTCAAAAACGCTGACTGCGATGAAGTGGTCTTCGTGCACGAAGGATCCGGAACGCTCCATTCCATGCTGGGTAAGTTGCCCTTCAAACCAGGGGACTACATCGTCATCCCACGGGGCATCATCCATCGCTTCGCGTTTGACGGTTCGGACAACCGGCTCTTCATTACCGAATCTGCCCATCCGGTGCACACCCCCAAACGGTACCGCAACCACTTTGGGCAGCACCTCGAACACAGTCCCTACTGCGAACGGGACATGCACCCGCCCGTCGAACTGGAGACGATCGATGCCATTGGTGAGTTTCCCATCCACATCAAAAAGCAGGGCGCGATCCACGAATACATCTACGCATCGCATCCGTTTGATGTCGTGGGTTGGGACGGCTACCACTTCCCGTACACGCTTTCCATTCACGATTTTGAACCCATCACGGGCCGGGTGCACCAGCCGCCGCCAGTTCACCAGACGTTTGAAACCGATGCCTTTGTGATCTGCAGTTTCGTGCCGCGGCTGTATGACTACCACCCGCTTTCGATTCCCGCGCCGTACAACCACAGCAACATCGACTCGGATGAAGTGCTGTACTATGTCGAGGGCGATTTCATGAGCCGCACCGGCATCGACCGTGGCTACATCAGCTTGCATCCGGCGGGCATCCCCCACGGACCGCACCCCGGCACCTACGAGGGGAGCATTGGCAAAACAAAAACCGAAGAACTAGCCGTCATGGTCGACACGTTCCGTCCGCTCCAGGTGACGGAGGCGGCCCTCGCCATTGAACACGACGATTACCACCAATCTTGGTTAGACCCCGGGATGAAATGAACCCCATGAACCACAAACCCACCCCAACGCTTGAAAAGGTGGTCCCCGAAGCCGAGGACTTTTTGCCCCTGCTCGGAACGGATCACATTGAACTGTACTGCGGAAACGCCAAGCAAAGCGCGTACTACTACATGACCGCCTGGGGCTACAAACCCGTCGCGTATTCCGGCCTCGAGACCGGGAACAAGACGAGCGTTTCATACGTGCTGCGCCAGGATAAAATCACCTTGTTGCTCACCTCTCCGTTGCAGGCCGGCGGGCCCATCAACGACCACATCAACCGGCACGGAGATGGCGTGAAAGCGGTGGCGCTTTGGGTAGACGATGCTGCGAAGAGCTACACCGAAACCACCTCGCGCGGTGCCGTGAGTGTTTTTGAACCAGAGGTTCGCGAAGACGCGCAGGGCCGGGTAGTGCTGAGCGCCATCGAGACCTACGGTGACACCATCCACGTATTCGTGGAGCGCAAGGATTACGGCGGCGTGTTCCTCCCTGGTTATGAGGCGTGGAATCCGACTGTACCCGTTGAATCAGTTGGGCTTGAATACGTCGATCACATGGTCGGAAATGTTGGCTGGGGCGAGATGAATACCTGGGTGGATTTCTACGCCCGCGTCATGGGATTTGCCCAACTCATCTCCTTCGATGACAAGGACATCAGCACCGAGTACACCGCCTTGATGTCCAAGGTGATGTCCAACGGCAACGGACGCATCAAGTTCCCGATTAACGAGCCTGCGGAAGGCCGCAAGAAGTCCCAAATCGAGGAGTACATCGACTTCTACGAAGGCGCCGGTGTGCAGCACATCGCTGTGGCCACCTCCAACATCATCGAAACCGTGACCGAATTGCAGCAGCGCGGCATTGAATTCCTGCGGGTTCCGAGCACCTACTATGACACGGTATTGGACCGCGTAGGCGAGATTGACGAAGACCTCGCACCCCTCCGCCAACTCGGAATCCTCATCGACCGCGATGACGAGGGGTACTTGTTGCAAATCTTCACCAAGCCCGTCGTCGACCGCCCGACCATGTTCTTCGAAATCATCCAGCGCAAAGGCGCCAAATCCTTCGGGAAAGGCAACTTCAAGGCGCTGTTTGAAGCCATCGAACGCGAGCAAGAAACCCGCGGTACCCTCTAACCTGCCCATGCCCGACACTCCGCTGCTGAAGGTCGAACGCCTGACCGTTTCGTTTGGTGAAAACGTGGTGGTGCACGGGGTTGACTTCGACTTGCTGCAGGGGGAAATCCTCGCCATCGTGGGCGAGAGCGGTTCGGGAAAAAGCGTCACCTGCTCCGCCATCGCCGGGTTGCTCCCGCGCGGAGGGCGCATCACCCAAGGCCGCTGCACTCACGGGCCCACCGGTGCGCCTTGGGCCGCGGCCGGAAGGCCCGCCAATGCCCCATTGGGACGCGGCCTGAGCCTGGTGTTCCAGGATCCGATGTCGTCCCTCAATCCGTCGATGCGCGTCGGTTTGCAGGTGGCCGAAACGGCCTTGGTGCATCGCCAGTGCTCGACATCCGAAGCGCGCACTCTGGCGACCGCCCTGCTCAAAGAGGTGGAGCTCCCCAATCCGGAAGCGGCCTTCGACAAGTACCCGCACGAATTGAGCGGTGGGCAAAAGCAGCGGATCATGATTGCCTTGGCCTTGGCCGCCGATCCGGAAGTACTCATCGCCGATGAACCCACGACCGCTTTGGATGCCACGGTGCAGAAATCCATTTTGGCGCTGCTGAAGAAAGTCCAGGGCCAACGGCAAATGGGCGTTATTTTCATCACCCACGACCTCGATGTCGTGCACGCCATCGCCGACCGGGTGCTGGTGATGCAGAACGGACGCATCGTTGAGTCCGGCGAGGTCAACACCGTGCTGGAACAACCCGCCCATCCCTACACGCAAGCGTTGCTCCGTGCCCGAGACATCGAGCGCTTTCAGCAAAACGCCCCGTCCGGATCGCCCTTGGTTCAGGCCGTCAATGCGGCCAAGTGGTTCGGGGATTTCTGTGCGGTCCACGACGCGAGTTTGGCCATCGACCGCGGCGAACGGGTGGGACTCATCGGCGAGAGCGGGAGTGGCAAGTCCACACTGGGCCGCATGCTCATCGGCATGCTCCCGACTACATCCGGCACCATCAGCTTCGACGGAGAAACGGTGGACCACGCGAACCGAACGAGCATGGCCCGGCTCCGCAGACGTGCCCAGTTGGTGTTCCAGGATCCGTATTCGGCGTTGAATCCGAAACTCACGGTAGGCAGCGCCCTCGAAGAGGTCCTGGTCCATGCGGGCACACCAGCGACAGAGGCTACGCACCACGCCCGCCGCTTGCTCAAAGAGGTCGGACTGGAAGCCAGCGATGCCGCGAAATACCCTGGCGGATTCAGTGGCGGACAGCGGCAGCGCATTGTCATTGCCCGGGCCTTGGCCGTGGAACCCGAGTTTGTGGTGTTGGACGAAAGCGTAGCCGCCTTGGACGTGCAAATCCAGCGCGACGTGTTGGCCTTGTTGGACCGTATTGGCCGGGAACGGAAGCTGACTTACCTGTTCATCAGCCACGACCTCGATGTGGTGGCCTCGTTCTGCAACCGGCTCATCATCCTTGAAAAAGGCCGCATTGTGGAGGCCGGGGAAACCGAGGACATCGTGCGCCAACCGGCCACCGAATATACAGCTGAACTCCTGGCCTCACGTCCCAAGAACCTGCGGTGAACAACCCGGATTCGGGAGGCCGATTCCTGCCTGCTCCTTTCGTAATTTGGGGCTTTCATTCCCGGCGTTTCCACCCCATGTCCGATTCTCTGATTCACTCCTCCAACAACGCGGGCGTCTTGACCTTGACCATCACGCGCCCCGAAGCCTTGAATGCCCTAAACGCGGCGGTTATTTCCGAATTGGCTGAAGCCATTGAAAACGCGCAAACGCAACCGGACGTTCAAGTTATCATCCTCACTGGAAGCGGTGAAAAGGCTTTTGTGGCCGGCGCGGACATCAAGGAATTTGCCGACTTCAATGCCAAGCAAGGCAAGCAACTTGCGCAGCACGGCCAAGACCACCTATTCAACCGCATCGAACGCAGCACCAAACCGGTCATTGCGGCCATCAACGGTTTCGCATTGGGCGGCGGCTTGGAACTGGCCCTGGCTTGCCACGTGCGCATTGCTTCTGAAAATGCCCGAATGGGACTGCCCGAAGTGTCGCTTGGCGTCATCCCTGGTTACGGGGGAACGCAACGGTTGCCGCAGGTGGTCGGAAAGGGCAAGGCTTTTGAAATGATTTTGACCGCCGGCATGGTCAGCGCAGCGGATGGCTTGGCCTGTGGCTTGGTCAACCAAGTGGTGCCATTGGAATCGTTGGGAGAAGCTGCCGACAACATGGCACGAAAAATGATGAAGAATTCGCCGCGGGCCCTTCAAACCGCTATCCAAGCCGTGTTAGCCGGATACGAAGAAAGCATCAATGGCTTCGAGGCCGAGATCTCGTGCTTTGGCGCCAGCTTCGAAACCGAGGACTTCAAAGAAGGCACCCGCGCCTTCATCGAGAAACGCAAACCCCAATTCCCGGGAAAATGAGCAACGAAGCGCACGTCTTCATCCGAAACCGCAGCGGCCACGCCCTGCCAGCTTATGCGACGCCCTCCAGCGCCGGCATGGACGTGCGGGCCAAGCTGGAAACTCCGGTCGTGCTGCAGCCCGGTGCGTACCAACTGATCCCAACCGGACTGTTCGCAGCACTGCCTGTGGGTACCGAACTCCAAGTTCGGCCGCGGTCCGGCCTCGCTTTCAAACACGGCATCACGGTGCTCAACGCACCCGGCACCATTGACGCCGACTACCGCGGAGAAATCGGCGTGCTCCTCATCAACCACGGGACACAACCCTTCACCATCGAAAACGGAGAGCGCATTGCCCAATTGGTCCTCGCGAAGTACGAGCGCATCGTTTGGTCCGAAACCGAAAATTTACCCGAAAGCCAGCGGGGCACCGGCGGCTTTGGAAGCACAGGAACCCATTAAGCTGAACACCCCATGAACATCATCATCCCCATGGCCGGCCGCGGCAGTCGACTTCGCCCACACACGCTCACCGTACCCAAGCCCTTGGTGCCCGTTGGTGGGAAGCCCATCGTCGAACGCTTGGCCGAGGACATCGTCGCCATGAGCGCCGAGCCCGTGGAGGAGATTGCCTTCGTCATAGGTGATTTCGGTGCCGAGGTGGAGGCCCTGTTGCTGGCCGTAGCGGAGCGCCTCGGAGCGAAAGGCCACATCTGCTACCAGGACGAACCACTGGGCACGGCGCACGCGATTTTGTGCGGGGCGGTGTGCTTGACCGGGCCTGTAGTGGTGGCGTTTGCGGACACCTTGTTCCGCGCCGATTTTACCATCGATCCGACCGCGGACGGCGTGCTTTTTGTCAAGCAAGTGGAAAACCCGAACGCGTTTGGTGTCGTGGTCACCGATGAAGACGGTGCCATCACGGATTACGTCGAAAAGCCCTCGGAGTTTGTGTCAGACCTCGCCATGATCGGCATCTACGCCTTCCGCGACGGGGAACGCTTGCAGAGCGAATTGCAGGGCCTCATTGACGAAAACATCATCAAAGGAGGCGAATACCAGCTGCCCGATGCCCTGCGCAACATGACCCAAGCAGGCTTGCGCCTCGAACCCGGCACGGTGACGCATTGGATGGATTGCGGCAACAAAGTGGCCACGGTCGATACCAACCAGCGCATCCTGGAACTCACCGCAGACGAACTCACGGTCCCGACCGATGCAGTCGTCGAAAACAGCATCATCCTGCCCCCGTGCCACATAGGATCGGGCGCGCGCATCGTCAACTCGGTGGTCGGCCCACACGTCAGTGTCGGTGAAGGCACCTCCATCGAAGATGCCCGCGTGAGCAACTCACTCATTCAGGCCCATTCCGTCGTGAAAAACAAGGTTGTCCGCGATGCCATGATTGGAAACCACGCCCGTGTCATCGGCATTCCCACCGATGTGAGTTTGGGCGATTACAACGAAATCAGTTAGAAGTGCGCTCCTCATCGTACATCGGTTGCACACTCGTGGCCCTGGCGGCCACACTCGGCGGATGCAAAGCTCCTGCAGACCTCGCCGGCTTGCCCGTGTACGATGAAGGCTTTCAACGCACCTATTTCGAAGCTCAGAACCACCTCGCCAAGGGCGATTTGGACTTGGCCTACACGTCCTTCTTGGCGTGCTTGGACATGCAACCCGAAGAGCGCGCACTCCACTTCGATCTGGCCAAAATCGACCTGCAACGCGAACGATACGAGTCGGCGGTCATCCACCTCAATCCGGTACTGGCAGCGGACGAAAACCACCGCTGGGCCCATGAATACCGGGCCGAAGCCCTGCTAGCCTTGGGCGAGACGGAGGCCGCACTGGAAGACCTGGTGTGGGTGGTGCAGGCACGGCCCGGTGACCTGGATTGGATTTACGATTGGAGCATGCAGCTTGCCGATGCCGGTGAGCCCGCTGCCGCGTTGGCGCTCTGTGATGCATACGAAGCGGAGACGCCCGGCGACCCCGACGTCCGGTTGCAGCGGTTTTACTTTTTGGAATTGCTCAACGACTACGAAGCCATTTACCACGGACTCGAGGAGGCCGTTGTGGAGTTTCCGGACATCGCCGAATTCAAACTGCAATGGGCGCAAATGCTGCGGGCCACGGGACAGGACGATGCCGCGTTGACTGCCCTGCTCGAAGTCGTTGAAGATGACCCGAGCAACGGCGTGGCGCAACTCGATTTGGCCCACCTGTACACGGCCCTGAATGAAATCAGGCAGGCACAAGAAGCACTCCTGATCGCGTTTGCATCCCAAGATGTGTTCATCGAAGAGAAACGCGAAATTTTGGTGCAATACCTGCAGATTGCCTCCGTCGACCCCAGCTTAAATCCCATGGTCGAAGCGCTTCTCGAGGCCGCCTTGGGCCAGCATCCCAAATCCCCTGAACTCCACATGCTCGCTGCTGATTACGAACAGGGGCAGGGCCGTCCCGAAACGGCCATTATCCATGCCGAAGCAGCCATTGAAGCCAACCCCGCAGATCCGTTTACCTGGACCAACCTCATCGCGCTCGACGCGGATTTGGATCGCGCAGCCGATATGCTGTCCCACGCAACCCAGGCCATGGACCTGTTCCCGCTGGATGCCAATTTCGCCTACTACGCTGCCGTCGCTGCCCTCGATCAAGGGGATTTCACGTCCGTGGTGAAGGTGTTGGAGCGCGGCCTCGGGGTCATCTTGGACGCCCCGGAAATGGAAGGCCTCATGCACAGCATGCTCGGCGATGCCTTGCACCAAACGGGGGACCCCGCGCGCGCCTTCGCGGCATACGAGAAAAGCCTCGAGCGACTGCCTGATAATCCCGGGGTACTGAACAACTACGCCTACTACTTGGCCGAAGCCGATGAAAACTTACCGCGTGCGCTTGAACTGAGTACACGCTTGATGGAACTGGCGCCGATGGAGCCGAATTTCATGGATACCCATGCATGGACGCTGTACAAAAACGGGCGGTACCCAGAGGCGTTGGATTTCATCACGCGAGCCCTGTACCAATCCGAGAACCAAGGACCGGCATTTTGGGAACACGACGGGGACATTCGGTTGGCAATGGGTGACACGGCCGGTGCGGTTGCCTCTTGGCAGCGGGCCGTTGAAGCCGGGGGCGATGCCGATGCACTGAATACCAAAATCCAGGCGTACCAATGATACAGCGGCCCTTCCTTCTCGTAGCGTTGGGTGTGCTGTTGAGTATGGCAACGGGGTGCTCGAATTCAGCGCGTATTGCGCGCGGTAAACCGCTGAAAAACCTCAATGTTGGGCAAATCCTGGAACGCTACGACGAACAGGCAGCGGAGTGGGACTGGGTCGGCATGCGATTGGACGTAACGGTGGATGCCGATGGGCAGCGGGAATCCTTCAAAGCCTCTGTCCGAATGGCCCGAGACAGTGCCATCTGGATGAGCATCTCCCCTGCATTAGGGGTTGAGGTAGCGCGCATCATGTTGGAGCCCGATACCGTGCTTTTTGTCAGCAAAATCCCGGCGAACAAATTTTACTACGCCGGCAATTACGAGGCACTTGGCGAATGGGCGGACACGCCATTGGCCTTTGAAGACGTGCAATCCATTTTGGGTGGCTTCCCCATGGGACTCGATCCAGAAAAGGACAAATTCAATTCCAAAGTGGACGGTGACAGCTACGCCCTAATTGGCAAGTACAAGCGTAAGGTACGCCGGTTGGTTGGGGTCAACGACAACGATTTGGAACCTGAAGATTCGTTGAACATCCAACTGCCCATGCGGCGTTACGAGCGGTTGCGTAACCGCACCGAGGATGAGGACTTGCTCATCAAGCGGCACTGGTTTGACGGATTGACATTCGATCCGGTCCGCGACCAGTTTGATGACCTCTACTACCAGCGGTCACTGACGCTCGAACGCAGCGAATTTGAAGTATTTGAAGGCGGGCGGTTCCCGAATGCGTGCCGCGTCATAATCACCACCGTTGACGGTTCCGCAATCATGGAGTGGGAAGTGATCCGCAAACGGTTTGGACGGGCGTACGACTTCCCATTCGAAATACCCAGAGGCTATGAGCAGCGCACCGGCTTCTAACGTAGGCTTCCGCACGCTCGTCTTGGTGGGCTTCGCTGTGTTTGGATGCTTTGTTGGTGCCCAAGCGCAGAATAAAGCCGACCTGCAAAAGGAGCGCGATGCAATTCAAGCCAAAATCGCCACCACCGAAAAGCTCCTCAACCAAACGGCCTCGAACAAAAAGGACGCCCTCGTTCAGCTCCGGCTCGTCAACGAACGAATGAGCTTGCGCGAACAACTCATCAGGCACCACCAAGCCGAAATCCGGGCACTCGAGCGATCCATGACCAACACCGATTCAGAAATCCGATCACTCGAAGGGCACATTGCTGCCATGAAGGATGAGTACGCGCGGATGATCCAGGCGGCCTACAAGCATTCACTTGGGCACAACCCGTGGATGTACGTGTTCGCCGCGGAAGATTTTGCCCAAGCGGTCATTCGGTTTCAACTGCTGCAATCCTACTCCTCGCTCCGCAAAGAGCAAGTGGAACAGATTCAAGGCTCCCAGCTGGAACTCGCAGAAAACCGGTTGTCCCTCGAAGCCAAACGGGTGGAATTGGAAAAGGTCCTCGCCGACGTGCGCAGCGAGCGCAACCGCTTGGCCGACGACCGCAGCCAGCGGCAAGCCCTAGTCGAATCGCTGAAGGGCGAAGAATCCCGTTTGCGCGCACAGGTGCAGCAAGCCGAGGCGGAGAAGAAGCGCCTGAATGACGCCATCCGCGCAATCATCGAAGCCGAACTCAAGGCCGAACGAGCGAGTTCCGCGGGCGAGTTCGCGCTCACCCCGGAAGGGAAAATCGTCTCCGCCGCCTTTGAGCGCAACCGATCGGCCCTGCCTTGGCCAGTCCTCCGAGGCGTGCTGACGGGAAAATTCGGGCGCCAGCCGCACCCGAGCCTGCCCGGAATCACCATCGACAACAACGGCATCGACATTTCCACCGAAGCGGGAAGTTCAGTCCTTTCGGTCTTCGGCGGCACGGTCTCCAGCACGTTTGAAATTCCCGGCGCCGGCTGGACCGTCATCCTTTCGCACGGCGCCTTCCGCACCGTGTACAGCAACCTCAAGACAGCTACCATTGCCAAAGGCGGACAGGTGGAAGCCGGGGAGAAAATCGGCACCGTATTGACCGCCAACGGCCAATCCACCCTGCACTTCGAAGTGTGGCGCGTCCAAGGCAACAGCCACTCACCCCAAGATCCGGCCCAATGGTTGGTGCGCCACTGAATCCCCCAATCGTGGGATAGGAGGCCGCCTTGGAAACCCCGAAATTTGACCCGTGAAAATCGCGCTCGTCGGCAACCCCAATTGTGGCAAAACCACGCTCTTCAACCGCCTCACCGGGCGACGAGCCAAGGTTAGCAACATGCCGGGCGTCACCGTCGAGCGGTACGAGGCTCCGTGGAAGGGCCAGCCCGGTGTGCAACTCGTGGACCTGCCCGGCACCTACAGCCTGTTCGCCAAGGCAGATGATGAGCGCGTCACCCAACGGGAATTGCTCGACCCCGAGCTGCAACCCGATGCCGTGTGGATTGTCCTCGAAAGCGCCCACGTCCGCAGCAGCCTCTTCTTGGCGCTGCAGGTTTTGGAGATGGGCTTTCCTGCAACCGTCATCATCAACCGGACCGATGCCACCGACGTGCGGCTCGAAGCCCTGGAAGCCTGGTTGGGCGTTCCCGCCTTCTCCTTCCACTTCGAGAAGGAACGAAAGGACCGGTTGCACACCGCATTGGCAGAGACTGCACAGCGGGTGAGCACCCACCACGACGACCGGATTACTCCGGCTGCATGGGGCGCCACCTTCGACGCCTTGAAAGCCCACTTTCCACATGCCACAGAATCGCAACTCGCCTGGTACCTGCGGGCCCGTGACCTGCCGGTTTGGCTGGACAACACTCAAACTAAGGCACTTGAAGCAGCTCGTGCGGAACTCGAGGAATCGTCGGCTGCCCTGCAATTGGAAGAGGCCGGCTGGCGCATGGAGCACATCCGCAACAACGCCGAATCGCTCATCCCCAATGGACCCGAATTCCCGTGGGAAGAAGCCTCGGAGCGTACGACGCGCATTGACCGCATCTTGACCCACCCGGTCTGGGGACACGCCATCTTGGCTTTGGTGTTCTTCGGTATTTTCCAAGCAGTGTACGCGTGGTCTGAGGCGCCCATGGATGCTGTAGACCGCGCGTTTGGGTGGTTGTACCAAGCCGCAGACGGTACCATGGCCGAGGGTTGGTGGAAGGGGCTGTTGCTCGACGGGGTTTTGAACGGCATCGCCGGCATTGTTGTGTTTGTGCCGCAAATCATGATTTTGTTCGGCTTGACGAGCGCATTGGAAGCGACCGGTTACATGGCGCGCGTGGGCTTTTTGGGCGATCGGTTTTTGGAACGATTGGGCTTGAGCGGGCGCTCCGTGGTGCCGCTGATTGGGGGCATGGCGTGCGCCGTGCCGGCGGTCATGGCGGCCCGGACCATCCCCGGCAAACGCGAGCAACTCATCACCATCTTGGTAACGCCGTTGATGACCTGTGCCGCGCGGCTGCCGGTGTACGCATTCTTGATTGGGTTTGTCGTCCCCAACACCACCGTATGGGGATTCAAAGTACAGGGGTTGTTCTTGTTCGGGCTCTATGTGGCCAGCTCGGTGTCGGCCCTGGCCCTGGCTTGGGCATTGAACAGAGGGTTGCCCAATAAAAAAGAAGGCCAGTTCACCATGGAATGGCCTGCCTACCGTTGGCCGCGTTTGGGCGAAGTGGCCCGAGAAATGGGAAGCAAAGGATGGAGCTTCGTGTCCAGTGCCGGGCAAGTCATCTTGATCATCTCGATGGTGATTTGGGGGCTCAGCCAATTCGGTCCGTCCGATGCGATGGAGGCTGTCGAGAACCGGTATGCCCAGTTGGATGATGCGGCGGCGGAAGACCTTGAGGCGGCACGAATGGAGGCTTCCTGGCTCGGACACCTCGGCAATTGGATCGAACCGGCCGTGCGACCCTTGGGGTACGACGGTCGCATGGGCATCGCCATCCTCAGCTCGTTTGCTGCGCGCGAAGTGTTTGTCGGAACGATGAGTACGCTGTTCCCTGGCGGCGAAGAAGCGAACTCAGATGAAGGCCGCATCCGGCAGTTGCAACAACGCTTGACCCAGGAGGTGCACCCGGCGACCGGGAAGCCGTTGTTGAATACCGCATCAGCGGCGTCGCTGCTGATTTTCTACATGTACGCCATGCAGTGTATGAGCACCGTGGTCATCGTTCGAAAAGAACTGAAGAGTTGGCCCTGGGCCTTGGCACAAGCCATCGGGTTCACGCTATTCGCCTATGGATTGGCGCTGCTTGTCTATCAAGTATTAGGGTAAGGGATCAGGCGACCACCTCGGGCACCATCCACAACATATCGGCAGCTTGCCGACGGAGGGCCACTTTGCGGCCTCCTGAAAATACGGCCATAGGGCCATCACCTGGCGCCACGTGCGCTACGGTCACCTCCTCACCGGGGCAGCAGCCCATCTCCACCAACGCCATAGCCGCTTCAGGGCATTCGATGTGCCCAATAACTCCCTTTTCGAGGGGCTTCATTTCGGAAAGGCGCTTGGCTTTCATGGGAACAAATGTACTTCCTCGTACCTTGCTTTCGCATCCCTCAAACACGGTATTCAGAATGAATCCAAATAACGTTTTCACAGGATTATGCTTCGCCTTCATGGCATTCACGGCCGGCCTCCACGCCCAAGGGCTCGTTTTTCTCCCCGCTGGAGAACCCATCGAAATCGCCCCCAATTCTTACGGGAACAAGGCCATCCGTATGGCCATGAACGCCGCGGGCGAACCCGTCATTGCCTTCGGCACCAACGGCCACCTCTACGTCACCAAGTGGGATGCGGCCGCTGATGGCTTCGAGGAACCCACCGAAATCGACCCCAACGAAAACGTGTTCATGTCCGATGCGGAAGGTCCACGGCTGGCGAGCCAAGGCGATTATGTGGTGCTGACGTACCAACTCGCTGGGCAATGGGCGACCGGTGCGCGCAGCGTGCATTCCACCGACGGCGGTGCAACATGGAGTGAACCGGTGGCCATGGCACCGAACGCCACCGAAGACCACTTCATGCCGTGTGTGGGCATTGATGACTTGGGCAATCCGTTTGCCGGGGTAAAATTGGGCAACAATCCCGCCACGGTCTACGAAGGGATTCTGCGTTCTCCGGACGGCGGCACCACTTGGCTCGACGCAGTCAATGCCAGCGACAACGCCGATGGAAATGCGGTTTGCGAGTGCTGCCCTTCGCTCCCGTTTTGGGCCGAGGGCCGGTACTACGACCTCGTCCGCAACAACAACAACAACCTGCGGGATTTCTGGCTCATGAGTTCCGGCAACGGCGAGGATTGGGACGCCGCCATCGACGTGGATCCCTTGGATTGGATGATCAGCAGCTGCCCAGAAAGCGGCCCAACCGTCACGGGACCAGTCGGAAACGGTAAGTACCTCGTTTCTTTCATGTCCGCAGCAGGAGCCTCCGGACAATCGCGGGTATACGTGTCTCAAGTGGATTTGGCCGCTGACGGTGGCGCAGGAGCTTGGGATTTGACAGAATCAGTCACGGTGTCGCAATTCGACAACGCCACCCAAAACGTGCCTGTGCTGGCGCAATGGAATGGAAGCGACGAGCCGCTTGTGGCCTTGGCGTGGGAACAAAACACCGGTGGCTACGACATTCAACTCGCCCTGAGCCAGGGCAACGACTGGAACTTTACCGACGTGGCCCAAAACCTCACCGAAGGCTGGACCGGTCAGCACCGGCGCCCGGCGGTCGCCTTCTCCACGGGCGACTTCGAAGAGCCCATTTTGCACATCGCTTGGCAACACAGCTCCAGCGGTACCGTGCACTACATGACTGGCACCGTGGGCGAACCCTCAATTGTCATCTGCTTTGCGCAGCCCGAACCGCAGGTGGTGAACGAAGCCGACGGCATCCGCATCCACCTCACGGAAGGGTGGTCCAACGCCCGGTGGTCGGTGTGGGACATCACCGGACGATTGGTTGCATCGGGGATTTACGACGGCTTTGAATCCGTTTGGGTCGGCAATAGTGCGTTGCCTCCGCACGCCATTATCAGCGTCGAGTCACCAAATGGAGCCCGCTGGGCGCAGGCCATGAAGCGCTGAACACCTCGGCTCAGCTCCAGAACAGTCCGTAAAGCGCCACCAACACCACCATCACCGCGAACGCACCCACGTTGAAGACCGGTCCGGTCTTGAAGGTGCGCTTTGAAATGGCGATGCCCTTTGCATCATCGGCCCCCTGGCCTTCGCTCCAACTCACCGCCGCGATGACCGCCATGGTCAGCAACGTGGTGTACCCCATCTGATCGAGGAACGGCAAATCCAAGAACATCCCGCTGTCGGACCAGCCTTTGGGTGCCACTTTGAAGTACATGGCAATGGGAATCGAAGCGAGTGCACCGACAATGGCGCCGCGGTTGGTGGTTTTTTTCCAGAACAACCCGAGCAAGAACACCGCCAAGATGCCCGGGCTCACCACGCCGGTGTATTCCTGAATGAATTGGAATGCTTGATCGATGCCCCCGAGGAGCGGTGCCATGACGCATGCAATGGCCAAAGCCACGACCGCCGCAATTCGGCCGGTGCGTACCGTCGCTCGGTCGCCCGCTTCGGGGTTGATGTATTGCTTGTAAATGTCCATGGTGAAAATCGTGGACGTCGAATTCAGCATGGACGCCAACGACGAAACAATAGCGGCAGCCAGCGCAGCAAACGCGAGGCCCTTCAGCCCGGTGGGCAAAAATTGCAGCAACCACGGGTACGCCTTGTCGGCTTGAGCAGTGGACGGCATGTTCAATTGGCCCGCCTCGCCCAAGCTGGCCATGATGGCCGGGTCCTCGATCATGACATAAGCCGCGATGCCGGGGATGACCACGATGAGAGGAAGGATGAGTTTGAGGCCAGCAGCGAAGAGGATGCCGTTCTGCGCTTCGTTTAGGGATTTGGCCGCCAGCGTCCGCTGAATGATGTACTGGTTGAAGCCCCAGTAGTATACGTTGGCCACCCACATCCCGCCGACCAAGACACCGATGCCCGGGAGGTTGTTGTACTCCGGATGGGACTTGTCGAGGATCATGGCAAATTTGTCCGGCGCCGCTTCATAGATGGTCTGGAAGCCGGACCACATACCCTGCCCGCCGGAAACGGTGTCGAGCGCGAGGTACGTGGTGACCATCCCCCCGAGGATGAGGAAAACGACCTGGATGACATCCGTCCACGAGACGGCCGAAAGGCCACCGTACAGCGAATAGGCGACGGCGAACAATGCCAAGCCCAAGACACCATAAATCATCGGAATCCCCATGATGGTCTCCAACGCCAGGGAGCCGAGGTATAGCACCGAAGCGAGGTTGACGAAGACATAGAGCGCAATCCAGAAAACCGCGAGGATGGTTTTGAGTTGGGTGGAGTAGCGTTTCTCGACAAACTCCGGAATGGTGTAAAGGCCCTTCTCGATGAAAATGGGGAGGAAGTACTTTCCGACAATCAACAAAGTCAACGCTGCCATCCATTCGTACGAGGCGATGGCCAGTCCCAAGCTAAAGCCCGAGCCGGACATCCCGATGAACTGTTCAGCGGAGATGTTCGCGGCAATCAGCGAAGCCCCGATGGCCCACCACGGTAGCGATTTGCTCGCGAGGAAATAATCTTCCGCGCTCTTCTCCTTGCCGTCCTTGCTGCGGGAAACGTATAGCCCCACGCCGAGGATCAGCGCCGCGTAAACAATGAAAATGATGTAGTCCGTGAGGGCAAATTGAGCCGTCATGTCAGTAAGGGTTAGTTGCCGGATGCCGAGATCATTCCACGGCGGTGCGGATGCAAAATAGGTGTTCTTTTGACACGTTCGTACCTTAAACCCATGACCTACACCACGCGCTTCACGTTCGTTGCCGGATGGCTTGCATTTGCTTCCCTCGCTCTCGGCCAATCGGCCGTCGCACCGTTCGACTGGGAAAACCCTGCCGTAATTGAACGCAACAAACAGGCGCCGCGGGCGAGCTTTTTTGCGTTTGAATCTGCGGCGCTCGCGCAGCAAGGCATACCGGATTCTTCCGGTCGGTTCATGAGCCTCAACGGCGTGTGGAAGTTTCACTATGCTCCGACGCCGGAGGAGCGGCCGGTGGATTTTTACGAGTCCGGTTACGACGCAAGCACGTGGGACGATATCCCCGTTCCGGCCAACTGGGAAGTGGAAGGCTACGGCACGCCGATCTACGTGAACCACCCCTATGCGTTCAGTTTTCACCAGCGCCCCTCGCCTCCGGATATTCCCGACGGCGACAACCCCGTTGGCTCCTACTTGCGCACGTTTGAGTTACCCGCGGCGTGGGACGGCCAGCAGGTGATCGTGCACTTTGGCGCGGTGAAGTCCGCCTTTTACTTGTGGGTGAACGGCGAGGCCATTGGCTACAGTCAAGGCTCGAAGCTGCCCGCTGAGTTTGACATCACCGATGCCCTTCAGCCGGGGACCAACACCTTGGCGGTCGAGGTGTACCGGTGGTCGGACGGCAGCTACCTCGAATGCCAGGATTTCTGGCGTATCTCGGGCATAGAACGGGACGTTTACCTGTACACCCAGCCAGCCGCGCACATCCGAGATTTCCACGTGGTGGCCGATGTGGACGCAACATATACCGATGGGCTATTGACGGTGGACGTTTTCTGGGAACAAGGAGGGCTGAAGCGGGCACCGGAAGTGACGGCTCGGCTTTCGCACGCCGGAGCGCCGGTTGCGTGCACGTGGGCTTCGAAACCCATCAACGGCGGTACGCGGCTGACCACCCGCGTGCCGGATGCGGCGCTGTGGTCAGCAGAAACCCCGCACTTGTACGAAATGGACCTGATCCTGAACGATTCGAAAGGCCGGTACCTCGAGGTCGTCCGAGAACGCATCGGATTCCGCAAAGTGGAGATCCGGGGCAAGCAGCTGCTCGTCAACGGCCAACCCATCCTCATCAAGGGCGTCAATCGCCACGAGCATCACCTCGAAACGGGGCACGTCGTATCGCGCGAAGCCATGCTCGAGGACATCCGATTGATGAAGGCCCACAACCTCAACGCCGTGCGCACCTCGCATTACCCCAACGACCCCTACTGGTACGACCTGTGCGACGAATACGGCCTGTACGTATACGACGAGGCCAACATCGAATCGCACGGCATGGGGTACAATTTGGACCGGACACTGGGTAACAATCCGGACTGGCTCGACGCCCATATGAGCCGCATGCAGCGCATGGTCAAACGCGACCGCAACCACCCGAGCATCATTGTTTGGTCCATGGGCAACGAGGCTGGCAACGGGTACAATTTTTACCAGCTCTACTTGTGGACAAAGGCCCAGGACAGCACACGCTTCGTGGCCTACGAACGGGCCGTGCACGAGTGGAACACCGACATCATCGGGGACATGTACGCGCATTACGACGCGCTCGAGCGGTACGCACTGGACAGTACGCAGACGCGGCCGTTCATCCTCTGCGAATACGCCCACGCCATGGGCAACAGCCTCGGCGGGATCCAGGAATACTGGGACCTCTTTCGCCAATACGACATCCTCCAAGGCGGGTTCATCTGGGACTTCATCGACCAAGGGCTGCTGGCGGAGCAAGACGGACGGCCGTTCTTCGCTTACGGCGGGGATTATGGCGGGCCCGACGTACCGAGCGATCACAACTTCCTGAACAACGGCTTGGTGCGCGCTGACCGGGTGCCGCAACCGCATTTTGAAGAAGCGAAATACGTAATGCAGCCGTTGCAATTCGCCTTGGACGGGGACGAATTGGTCGTTCGAAACGAGTACTTCTTCCGCCGTGCAGACGCCTATGAGCTCCATTGGTCGTTGCTTACCGATGGGCATGTGACCGAGACAGGCACGTTTGGCCGAGCGCAGGTGGGTCCGCAACAGGAAATGCGCGTCGCCACTCCGGAATGGGAAACGGAGGGGCGGGTGCATTTGAATGTGTCCGCGCGTTTGGCCGTCGCGGAACCATTGCTCCCGGTAGGTCACGAAGTTGCGCGAGCGCAGTTTGAGCTGCAAAAGGGCCGCGTCGTCGAGCGTTCAGCTGCTGCGGCAGGCGACTTGCGACAGCGACGCCGTGGTGAGCAGTGGATTGTATCGGGCAGTGAGATTGAGGCGGCTTGGGACCTGTCAACAGGCCAGTTGGTGCGCTACACGGTCGAAGGCCGAGAACTGATCAACGACGGAGGACGGGTGAATTTCTGGCGGGCACCCGTTGACAACGACTACGGCGCGGGAACCCCCGAAATCTATGCGGAATGGCGCGACCCGCTTGCCAACGCCGCACCGCCGACGCACGCGATTCGCACGGACAAAGACGGGAGCGCGAGCATCGTTTTCAACTACACCTTGCTTGGCGGCGATGCCCGGTACACGCAACAATTCACCGTGCACGGAAACGGCAGCATCGAGGTCACCAACGCACTGCGAACAGTGGCCGGCGAAGCGGCACCCGACCTCAACCGTTGGGGTGCGCCGTTGGGTGAAGGGCAGCACAGCAACCTGTACCGATTCGGCAACCGCTTCACGCTGGACGCATCGTTGACCGAGGCCACTTGGTACGGGCGAGGCCCGGGTGAAACCGCTACCGACCGAAACGCCACCGCGCTCGTGGGACGGTATGAATCCGATGTGGAGGACCTCTTCACGCTCTACGCCCGGCCCCAACAAAATGGGCTCCGCACGGATGTGCACGAAGTGACCTTCACGAACGTGGAAGGGGCCGGTTTGCGGTTCAGCACCGACAGCACCTTGCACTTTTCAGCAGCGCACCACCGGATGGAAGCCCTTGATCCCGGTCCGGACAAAGCCGCCGTTCAATCCCACGTGCGTTTGTTGGAGCCGGAGGCACCCGTTTTCGTCAACATCGACGGATTCCATTCAGGCGTAGGGTGCGTCAATAGCTGGGGGGCGCTGCCTTTGCCTGAATACCAGTTGCCGTTTGGCGATTACCGGTTCCATTACCGCATTGAGCCGTTGTTGGCGGAGTGACGCGCCATGGCATGTCAACGAAGATCCCCCGCCGGTCCAGAGACTGACGGGGGAGTCGCATGTGGTGGGCAATACTGGATTCGAACCAGTGACCTCTACCATGTCAAGGTAGCGCTCTAACCAACTGAGCTAAATGCCCGAAAATGGACGACGAAGATACAACATTCTCTTTCATCACGTTTAATTGTGAACACCCACGGACCTGGTACTGTTTTAGTATAAACCAACCTTCTATATTCGCCCTTTCAATTCTATTCATGCAAATTCCAATCGTTCGCTTCAATCGGACCCAATCCGACTTCAGCAAAGCCCTCCGAGCGCGCGTCGATGCGTATTTCAAGGAAACTGGAAAATCGCGCCAGGGCGACTGGCGCATGTACCTCAAAACCGTCGTGATGCTGGCTGCATTCTTCGTACCGTGGGGATTAATCACCTTCGGTGCCACTGGTGCAAGTTGGGGATTCTGGATTACAGAGTTCGTCATGGGCTTTGGTTTGGCCGGCATCGGTTTGAACGTCATGCACGACGCCAACCACGGTGCATTCAGTTCCCACAAGCGCGTGAATGCCATCATCGGCAAGGTGCTTGATCTGGTTGGCGGCAGTTCGGCTATGTGGCGGATCCAACACAACGTCCTCCACCACAGTTTCACCAATATTGATGGCTTGGACGAAGACATCGATACACCCGGATTGTTGCGGTTCAGTCCCGAACGTCCCTTGAAAAAAGTGCACAAGCTGCAATTCATTTATGCTTGGTTCTTCTATGGCATCATGACACTGTTTTGGATGACGGCGAAGGATTGGTTGGCATTGGCCCGATATCAGAAAAAAGGACTGATCAAATCATCCGGTTCCACGGTGCCGCAACTCCTGCGCGAGATGATTGTTGGCAAAATCCTTTACTTCAGCTACATCATCGGTTTGCCCTTGATCTTCAGCGGCATATCGTTTTGGATGATTCTGGCCGGATGGACGGTGATGCACGCCGTCACCGGCTTGACCTTAGCATGCATTTTCCAGCCCGCACACGTCCTTGAGGACTTGCAATTCGCCCAGGCAGAAGTTGGAGGCAAAATGGAAGACGACACGCTCTCACATCAGCTCAAGTCCACAGCCAACTTCGGCACCGGATCGCGGGTATTTACTTGGTTGTGCGGTGGGCTCAATCACCAAATTGAACACCACCTGTTCCCCAACATTTGCCACATTCACTTCCGCGCCTTGGCACCAATTGTAAAAAAGACGGCAGAAGAATTCGGACTGCCATACCGTTCCTCCACCACCTTCGCCAGTGCCCTGGCACTGCACGCACGCATGCTCTGGCGGCTCGGGCGCCAAGAAAGCTGGGCTTAACCGGCGTTGCGTTCTTTGGTCGGAAAGCGACCGCGAATTAGGCAAACTGATGAATTTTTAATACATTGATTGTCACACGGTTGTGTCAATCCAATTCATCATTTGCCATGCGAAACTGCGGCCTCCTCTTCTTAGCCGTCTGCCTTTCCACGGCCCCGGCGTGGGCCCAACGCGCGTGTGCAACGGATTCCGTTCACGCACACATGATGGGATTGGCAAGCTACGCACAAGCATTTCAAGCGAAAATCAACGCCGTGAATCAGGCGTCTCAGAGTGAGGCGCTGGATTGCGCCACACCGTTGATCGTTCCTGTGGCCGTGCACTTCCAGAATACTGGAATTCCAGAGGCCTGCGCCATTGATATGGCCCTTGATCAAATCGAAATCTTAAACGAGGACTTCGCCGCTACCAACGCGGATATCTCCGAATGGTACAGCCAGCAACCTGCGATCTGGCCAAATATTAGCAACGCAGAATCGTGCATTCAATTCTGCCTTGCCACAACCGACCACCCAGCGGGATTCGGATTGGTCGACGGTGACTACGCTGTCACCATTGACCAGACCACCGGGGATTTCAACTCGGCCTGGTCCGGGTACATGAATATGTGGGTTCGCGACATCGGACCGCTGGGCTATTCGCCCCTCGGCGGCAGCGGAAACGGTGACGGTGTAACGTGTCACCCACAGGCTTTTTCAAGCATTCCTTGCGGTGGCAATTCGCTGTACGGCACGTACAATCTTGGACGCACGATTACCCACGAGGTGGGGCATTATCTGCTGCTGAACCACCCATGGGCCAATGGCGGTTGTTCCAGCAACGACAACGTTGCCGACACACCCGTGACGAGCGAGCCGATTTATGGTTGTCCCTCCGGACAGACCATCGTGAACTGCACCGATCCCGTGTTGTGGCCCTCATACATGGACTACTGCGATGACGCTTGCTTGTTCATGTTCTCCGCGGGCCAGGTCACGCGCATGGAAAACTACGTTACGTCCAGCCTACAGAACCTGCTCACAAACGCGGTCACGGCTTGCCAAACTCTGTGTGAAGCGGACTGCGGCTGCACCGACCCGGACGCCTGCAACTACGACGCCACGGCAGCCAATGATGATGGCTCCTGCGACTACACTTGCTTGGGCTGTACCGATTCGACGGCATGCAATTACGATCCAACAGCTACAACCAATGACGGTTCCTGCACATACCCTCCTGAGGGCTTCCCGTGCGATTGTACGTTGGATTTCCCTTTCGAAATCCTGAATGCGGGAACCGGTGTGGGGATTTCAGAAACCATAGAAGCGACAGCCCCAAACACCGTTTCTTCGCTGTCCATTGAGGTTGAATACACCGACGTTACCGGCGGAAGCTGGGCCGGAGATTTAATGCTTGGTCTTTGTGACCCCACTGGAACGTGCATCGAAATCGGCGGCTTCGACATGACGTATGGCTATACTGATGCCGGGGGATGGCCTGCGGACTGGAGTGTTGAAACAGCAGGCACCTACTCGGCCACAGTCGACCTGTCCAGCTTCGGTTTGACCGGGGCCGGAGATTGGTCCATCGAATTGAGCAACGGGTGGACGAGCAATACGGCCACAGCGTCTTGGACAGGAACACTAACGCTCGACGGCCTCTGTCCCGGGGTCGACGGGCCCGACGTTGAAGGATGTACGGATGATTCGGCGTGCAATTACAACGCCGCCGCGACAGACGACAATAGTTCCTGCGTTTACGCCTCCGGCTGTGACTACTGCAGCGGAGCGACCGACGGCTCCGGTAGCGTAGTCGACGGCGACACCGATGACGACGGCGTGTGCGACACGGACGAAGTCGCCGGCTGCCAGGAAGAAGGAGCCTGCAATTACAACCCAGACGCTACCGACGCGGCCGCATGCGAATACGCTGCTGACGGCTTCGACTGCGACGGCAACACGCTGAGTTGCGCTGAAGACATCAACGGCAATGGCACGGTCGAAGTGTCGGATGTGCTTCTCTTGCTCTCAGACTTTGGTTGTACGTCGGATTGTACAAGCGCCGACGTCGATGGCGACGGTGCGGTAAGCGTGGCCGATATCCTGCTCTTGCTCGCCGCGTTTGGGGAGGAATGCTAAATTTCTTCTAGAAATTAAAATGGCAGAGAAGGCGTTCCTGGCTTGCGAGTTGGTTTTAGGAAATTAATAAATTGGACAAATGTTACCCGTTCGCTCTCTCCTTTGCATCAGCCTTGGTATAGGACTTCTCCTCGCTTTCAAGCCGGCTTTTGGCCAATGCAGCGCGTGCGATGCAGACCCCACGTGCAGTTCGGAAGATGGCTTCCCCATCCTCTGTCCAGCTTCGCTGCCCGCAGCAGTCGTCGGGGAATTTTATGAAGAAACCATCACCTTCTTCATGCCTGCAGAGGTTGTGGATCCCGGATCGGGGATCACGGCCGACTTGAACAGCGTTACGGTCACGGCGATCACCGGCGTCCCCTTGGGCATGCAAGTCGAACTGGACGATGACGACGCCGTGTATTACCCGACCGGTGGACAAACCCTCGGATGCGCCAACATCTGCGGCAGCCCCCTGCTAGCGGGCTCGTTCGAGATGGTCATCAACATCTCCGCCGTGGCTTCGGCCTTTGGCATCGAGCAGGTGGTGACGGATTCATTCCCGTACCAATTGACTGTCGAAGCGGGGGAAGGCGGAAATGCGTCGTTCAGTTTTTCACCTCCCACCGGCTGCGACTCCCTCGTCGCCGGTTTCGAAGCGTCCCTATCGGGCAACGCCAACCAAATCAACGCATACAGCTGGGATTTCGGCAACGGAACCACGAGCTCCGCGGCGACGGTCGATAGCGTATTGTTCGCTGGCCCGGGAAACTACAATGTGACACTTACGACGACGATCTCCGATCAGGTGCTGTCACAGATCAGCCTCAGCACGACGGCAGGGGGAGGATGGGACGACGGCTGGTCGCCCTCGCCTGACCCCTATTTTGTCATCAGTGACGCCGGCGGCGGCAACGTTTACACCTCAGGGGTTGTCGACAATACCTATTCCAACACCTGGTCCGGCATCAACCTCATTTTGTCCAATCCACCGTACACGGTCACCTTCTGGGACGAAGATCTCTTCCCCGAGGACGACTTCCTTGGCGCCATGACGTTCACACCAGCGGGGCCGGGGACCATGGACATCAACGCCGACCCCAGCTACGGCTCCCTCACCATCTTGCTCCAAACCGCCGTGAGCACGACCGACACCTCCCAAGTCGTGGTAAACGTCCCTCCTGCCGTTGGCATTGAGTGGAACGCAACAGGCGACACCCTTGTGGCCCTCGGTGAGGACCTCATCGCGTTCGATTGGTTCTGGGGCGACAGCTTAGTAGCCGCCGGTTCGGATTCGGTGTTTGTTCCGGAAGAAAATGGCTGGTACCACGTCCTTGCTGCCTCTGCTGCCGGCTGCACAGGCGCCAGCGACAGCCTGCTCTACTGTTCGCCGGATGCCTCATTCGCGCTTGGCCTCAGTTTGGGTGAACTCCCTGAAGTGGTGGGCGCCAGTTTTGAATTTGACGTGTCAGATTGGGATTTTGTCTGGACCTTCAACGGCGAATCATCCGAGCCCTTAACCGGTGCAATAAACTGGCCAACCGATGCCAGCGGCTGGTATACCGCCGAAGCGTGGGATCCGTTCGGATGCCCATGGGTGAGTGATTCCGCATTGGTGTGCTGGCCGCTCAACACGCCGTGGATTGAGGAAGCTGAAAACGGATTGTTGTCGGTAGAGCTGCTGTACGCCCACTACCAGTGGTGGCTCGACGGCGAACCCATTCCCGACGCTACAGCGTCGGAGTACCAAACCACAGAGCCCGGATTGTACGCGGTGTCCGTGACGGATTTCGAAGATTGCCCCGGGGTGATCAGCGACGATTGGCTCGTCGTCGAAGTGCTTGAGTCTGAGTCAGCCGCTGCGGAACGCTGGACGGTGTACCCCAATCCCACAACGTCCGCTTTGGCGTTTGATTTACCTGCGGGGTCCGGAGCATTCAACCTGCAAGTCGTAACCATGAACGGTGTCCTGGTTGAAACCAATTCCGTGCATTCCGGCCTATCCATCGACGTTGGCCATTGGGCCTCCGGCACCTACATCTTGCGGGTGCAATCCCAACGCACCGGCACGTGGTTGCCGGCGGTTCGCGTCATCAAACAGTAACCCCGTTACTTCCGATCAATGCTCCACTTGCCGGGGCCGGTCAGCACCAAGGCGAGCGCTGGGAAAAAGAAGAGCAACGCGTGCTCCTTGTCGGACAGAGGATCCTCCCAATGCACCATGAATGCCGCTACCCCCATGGTGATGGCCATGAGCGCAGCGCCCCACCGGCTTTTCCAACCAATGAGCACCAAAACCGGTGCAATCAACTCCCCGATGACCGTCAGGATGAGGGAAGGCGTCTCGCCAATGCCCATCAAGTTGTAGAACTTCACTTCGCCTGCGGTAATCCCTTCGATGAGGCGGTTTGCCTTCTGCCACCCGTGCGGCAACATGAGCCCCGCTGTTCCAATGCGCAGGGCCAATAGCCCCCAGTCATTCAGCGCTTTCATGCGGGAAAATTACCACCACTGCCGGCGAAGAACGCGGTGCACGGCGGACGGTTTCCCTCAAGAGCCTGTTGAAGAGAGGCGGACTTATTCGTCGAGGTACGCGTAGCCGGCAGCCAGGTTGCCGTAGACCTGGGTGTACATGATCTCTCCGTCCGGGTTGAAATCAAAGGACTCGTAGACCTTGACCCGAACGGACTTCGCTTCCGTGGAATCCGTGGCGGCTTTGCTGATGTTCCACTCAAAGTATCCGCGCACCGACCCATCGACGGCTTTGGTTTGGGGATTGACACCCGGGAGGAAATTGGTGGGTGATACCAATTCGTAATCGTACTTGGACCACGCCGCTTTGTATTTGGCCGTGACTTGCTCCAAGGTGACGGTGTCCGGCGCGTTCAAACCGGTTCCGCGCCACACGGCCTCGGCATTGAAATGCGTGAAAAAATCGTCACTCTCAGCCTCGAAATCCGCAAAAACCTGTGCAATGGTCGCCGAATTGGCTTCAAACTTAGCCGAAGCGTCTGAAGCTGGCTGGCTGCAGGAGAAAAGAACAACGGCAGCCGCGACAACGGCGCCACAAATGGAAGTAAGGGAATGTTTCACGCGGTCAAGGTAACCCCTTTCAGCGGAGCATGGACATGGGAATGTGATGCAAGTCACATTGAAATGTTAACAGGTCTTGCACAAGCCGTCCCCGCACCCACCATCACACCCTATTTTGAGGCCACTAACTCTGCCGAAAGGCACAAAATTTACTTCATGGAAAATGAAATGTTGATCCCGGTGGTACTCGCCGGCATTTTCACGTTGCTCGCTGTTGTTGGCGTGGCGACGAAAAGAGGGCTGTACGCCCGCTTGGGCTATTTCCTCTTCGGGGGCATGGTCATGACCTTCAACCTCCTTGGAATGCTGTCGGGAGAAGGCGGTGCACTGGAGATCATCTCCATCGGCATGTTCGCCTGCCAGACGATCCTGATGTACCCGGTGGTGCCCGACGAGGTGAACTTTTCAGACGAAGCGGTCAAAACCCTCGCCCTGCGCGTGACCACCACCGTCCTGCTCATCAACGCCACAGCGGTTTGGCTCGTGCTCGCTGTAGAAGGCCTGCCACAAATCCTCGCTGTCTTCCACGGCATTTTAGCGGTCATCATGCTCATGCGCATCGGGATGATCACCAAAGGCGGCGTAACCAAGACATAAAACTCAAAAACCCTTTTTCATATGAAAACAAAACTTGCACTCACCATCCTCGGTGCCTACAACGCACTGATGGGCGTGCTCATGCTGGCCATGCCGGGCACCATGGGCGAAACATTGGTCGGCGCCGAAAAGGCCGCTGCCAACCCCGAAATGCTCGAAATGGGCACGATGTTCCATTACGGCCTCGCCCCGGCGCTCCTCATGATCGGCTTGTTGCTCATTTTCGCCCGATCGTGCGCCATGGAGACGGCCAAGCAGCTCTTGCTCGCCTATGTCATCTCGACAGGCGTATTGCTCGGCGTGTTCTTCGGTGTGTTCACCAACCAAGACGCCATCCAATTCAGTGCAGAAATGGCCGCTCCCGACGTGATTGCGTTTGCCTTGGCGTTGTTTGCCTACCTCAAAGGAAAGTGATGAAGCACTTGATTCAACACCTCTCCCTTGCGGTGGGCGTTTCAGCCATGCTGTTCATCGGCTGCGCTGCCCCTGGCGGTGGTGATACTCCCGCCGGCAAAGACAACGCCGGTTATGTTTGGGGACGCGCGGATGTCTGGAACATCGGCGACGCGGCAGCTGCTGAGATTTGGCAGCAATGGACGTCTCATTTCGATGCCGAAAACCTCGACGGGCTCTTGGCCCTCGCGCACGACTCGATTTACATTGAGTTGAGCCCGACTGAACAGATTGACGGCATCGCCGCCTTTGAGCAGCGAATAGGCAACTGGTTCGAGGCAGCCGATGTTTCGATGAATGCCATCTGGTGCGTTCCGATTCAGTACCATGAAGAGGACGGCACGCCGGAAGATGGCAACTGGCTCATCGCAGGCTACGACTTCACGTCCATTCAAGAGGACACGACGACGTTCATGGACCGACACGCCAACGTGCGCATCGTCGACGGAAAGGTTCGCTACGCGAAGATTTACACCCACGAACAACGCAGCGGCGTAAACCGCTCGGTCACCCTTTCGGTCGACATGAACGGGTACGACGGCGAATACAGCAGCGTCAACGTATACGGATTCTTCAACGGTTGGTGTGCCTCGTGCAACGAGATGACCGATGAAGACGGCGACGGCGTCTACACCGCCACAGTGCGCGCCACCGAAGGCGAGATGGAATACAAGTTTACCTTGGACGACGGCGTTGAATTGCAGGAAATGTTCGAAGCCGGAACAGCTTGCACCAAGACGACCGGCGTCTACACCAACCGCTTGGCGCAAGTTGAATCTGACACGGAATTCCCCGTCGTTTGTTTCAACTCCTGCGGCGCGTGTGAATGAGCCCCTAAACCGGAAGCAGAAAGGCCGCCTCGTGCGGCCTTTTTTTATGGTATCAAATGCGCTCGCAGCGATCCACGCGCAACGGCGTGTCCACCCCACCGGTGTGGTCAGTCGATGCTGGCTCCACGAGCATGATCCACGTGTCAGGTGCCGCTACTGGGCAATGCTCAACGCCGGCGGGGACCACGATTATTTGTCCCGGGCCTACGTGTTGCACAGAATCGCGAAAACGCATTTCCAGCGCCCCCTGCACGACGTAGAACATTTCGTCTTCGTCGTCATGCGCATGCCACACGAACTCCCCTTCGATTTTGGCCAGCTTGACCTGTTGGCCATTGAGTTCCGCCACCACGTGCGGGGTCCATTGGGCATTGATCAAGGCGTATTTCTCGTTGAGGTCGATGGTTTTCATGGCAAATGGGGTGAAGGGAGGGTTAGGCGCGGCCCAGAATTTCTTCCACGTTGCCTTGGATGGTCGCGCACAATCCGTCCAACGGCAAATCGTTTTCATCCACCCCAAACGGATCTTCGATTTCTTCCGCGATGAGCTCCACGCTGACGAGGATGTAAAAGACCAGCATCACCACCGGCACGCTCCACCACGCAAACGTCGCCACGAAGCCGATGGGCAAGGTGACCACGTAGAGGAAGATGAATTTCTTGAGGAACATGCTGTAGCTGTAGGGCACGGGCGTTTTGAGGATGCGCTCGCAGGCGCCGAGGATGTCGACCATGCGCTCGAGGTTTTGGGCGATGAGCCAGTGCTGCTGTTCCGTGAGCTCGCCCGCCTTCATCATGGTGTAGGCTTGGCGTTCCATGCGTTGCGCCCAGGCGTTGGGAACGTGCGCAGCAGCAACGAATTCCGTGGCGGCGGGCGCTGCGCGATCGCCGGGCTGACTCGGCCGCAAGTGGTCGCGGAGGGCTTTGACAAATCCGGGAATTGATTCGCGGAAGTGGGCGTGGGCAGCAGCGTCATCCGAAAACTCACGGACCCGAATGGCCAAGGTGCGCGAAACGTTTACCAGCCCGCCCCATTGCTTGCGCCCTTCCCACCACCGGTCATACGCCGTGTTGGTCCGAAAAACGAGAAACAGCGACAGCACAAAGCCGAGGAGCGAGTGCACCACATTGCTCACTTCCATGGGCTTCTCTAACACCTCTAGTTCTATGTAACAAATGCCCGCTGTGAACACGCCCATTGCCACCATCGCCGGCAACAGCTTGCGAATGACCTGGCGGTTGTACGTGTGGAAGATGAGGCTAAACCAACTTTTGGGGTTGTAGTGGATCATGAGACAAAAGTGCAAATTGAAACCCCAAAGAAACGAAGAAGCCCCCCGGAAAACCGAGGGGCTCACTACAATCACAGTAAGAAATTAATCCGCCATCAATGCGGCATTGTAGCACAAGTCTCTTGGCGGGGTATTTGCTCAGCGAACCACGGAGAATCGTTTAGTGAACAGGCCGTCTTGGCCGACCACCTGCACGAAGTACACGCCAACTGGCCAATCCGACGCATCCCATTGCAACGACCCTGTTGCCAAAGGCTGCATCGCAAGCATTTCGCATCCGGCAACGTTCATCACATGCAGTGACGTCCAACGCGCCGGCAAATTCGTAATCTCAATCGTGCCACGCGTTGGGTTGGGATAGAGGACCATTGAAGCTCCGTCCACGTCGACAATAGTGACACTAGATTCAACCGTGACCAGCACTGTTACGCTGCACCCAAGGTCATCTTGCACCGTAACAAAGTAATCTCCAGCAGGCAAATAGGCGTCTGCAACCTCGTTTCCATCCGCATCATAAATGTCAACGGTATAAGGCGGCACACCCCCACTTGGAAGGGCCGTGATAGTTCCGCTCTCTGAACCGTCGTCTGGGGTTGAGCTAACGCTAAGGGTCAAAGCAGAACTCGTGGGGTCGTTGATTTCAACCGCCACCGATGTTGTGCAGCCCGCGGTGTCTTCAACGTGGATGACGTACGTACCGGAAAGCAAGCCTGAGAAGACTCCGTCCTCGGTTTCGAATACCTGCTGTCCTTGGTAATCGCCCAGCAGAATAGCATCAGGCGCATTGGCAACATCCACATAAATGATCCCATCCTCGCCATCAACGCATATGTTGTCAACGGTCGAGGTGGTCACCTCCAGTTCGTAGCAACTGCCATCGTCTACCGTCGCATCGTCGTCGTAATTGCACGCGCCTTCATCAGTACAGCCCTCGATGTAAGGCGTAAGTACAGCCCCCATCAGGTGCAAAATTCCATTGTCAGCAAGGATGTCGGCCTGCACCACAGTCGCTCCACCGACCATCACAGATCCTTCTGCAACCTCAACCAAAACCGCATCACCCGCCAGGGTCATCAGTTGGTCACCATCCTGCAGATCCGTTGACGCAAGGAGGTCGTCCACTACGTGCAAGAGCAACCCTTCGGTCAGCCCGTCCACGTCCAACAACAATTCGTCCAAGGTCAATTCCTCTGCTTCCAAAAACGCCATGATGGCCGAGTCCGTAGGAGCAAAGACCGTGTAGTTGGCCGGTACGCTCAACTCATCGATGATTCCCGTAAGCGTGAGCAAGGTGTCCAAGAGGGTCAAGCCCGCATCTGCGATGGCGTCGGACAAGAAATTCGTCGGCATGATGATTTCATTCACCACGTGCACAACACCATTCTGCGTGAGGTTGTCAGCGTTGGTCACCTCCGCTGCATTCACATACACTGCCCCCTCGGAGGAGGTGATGAACAGCTCGTCTCCAGAATCGGCTGTCACATTTCCCGCTGCTAACAGGTCTCCACTTGTCAAGGCGGCAGAACCAACGGAATGAACGAGCAACGCATCCAAGAAATCAGGGTTGTAAACGATGTCGATAATGCTCAAGCCATTCGCGTCCGCATACGTCAAAATGGCCTGGTCCGTCGGAGCAAAAATCGTTCCAGCACCGATGGCAGAAAATGCTCCATCCAAGCCCAGGAAATTCACAGCTGTCGTGAGGTAGTTGTGCTGAGTACTGGCATCGAGCCACTGGTAAATTCCATCGGACACAGCCACCACTTCGTCCAACAGATGAAGCACGCCATTCGAAGCCTCAAGATCCGCCGCCGCTACGTCCGTAGCGTTGACCACCTCATCCTCTTGGAAAGAGATGGACATTCCCAGAGCTGTCGTTACCACACTTTCTCCTGATAAGCCACTGAACATAATAGCCTCGTTCGGAACGATGTGATACAAAGCCATGTCCACGGCGCTTTCGGAGACGATAAAATCCGCCGTTGCCATTCCCATTGCCGCTGCGTACGCGTCAATCGCATCATTGTTTGGGACCAGCACCGTCAAGTCCGTCTCTGAATCGAGTAATGCATTCAGGTCATCATTCGAAACGATGTCGTTAAAATGGCTGTTACTTGGAGCCGCTGCCAACAGTTCAAGCACCGTCAATTGAGCTGAGCCACTTACGACTAAGGCGAAACAGAAAAAGAGAGAAGTAAAGAAACGCATGGATGAAGGATTTCCGGTAAAAATGTGCAATCGTGATGATAATCACAAACGATTGTGATACGATTAACCCATTCATCATGTTGAAAACCAACGCAATGTAGCCCCGCCGAGAATCGAACTCGGATCTAAAGTTTAGGAAACTTCTATTCTATCCATTGAACTACGGGGCCAGCGCCTGGCAGCTTCTGTTGCGCTTGGGCAAGCGCCGAGCGTGGGAAAAAGTGCGCCCAGTAGGACTTGAACCTACGACCAATGGATTATGAGTCCACTGCTCTAACCAACTGAGCTATGGGCGCGCTTTTCCGCACCAAAGATAAACGGGCCAGCCTTCTTCTCCTCTCAAGGAGCTTAAGGAACATCAAACTCCAACTGCCGCTTCGCCAAATCCGCGGCCACCACACGTACCACAATGCGCTCCCCCATCGCATAATTCCCTCCGCGGCGTGCACCGATCATGGCTTGCCGATCTTCATCGTAGACGTAATAGTCGTCCGGGAGGCCGTCTTTTGGCACAAACCCCTCGCACTTATTCTCCTCGATCTCCACGAAAATCCCCTTCGGCACCACGCCGTTGATGATGCCGTGGAAGGTCTCTCCCAAGCGGGTCATCAGGAACTCAACTTGTTTGTATTTGATGGAGGCGCGTTCCGCTTCGGCAGCTCGCTTTTCCATGTTGGAGCTGTGTTGGCAGATGCCTTGGAGCGGGCCAGGGCTCGCAGACTTTTGGCCGTCGATGTACTGCTGCAACAAGCGGTGGACCAACACGTCCGGGTAGCGGCGGATGGGGCTGGTGAAGTGGGTGTAAAATGGAAAAGCCAAGCCGTAGTGACCTATGTTCTGGGTGCTGTATTCGGCTTTGGCCATGGACCGGATGGCCATGGTTTTGACGACATTCTCGGCATTGGTACCGGCCGCGGCTTGGAGCAAATGGCGCAGCGCCGACTCGGCGTTGGTCGGGTTGATTTTGGGCATGTCCAAGCCAAACTTCGCCACGAATGTGCGCAGCTGCCGCAGCTTTTCCGGGTCCGGACGATCGTGGATGCGGTAAACGGCCGTACGGGTGGCCTCCTCCTGCTTGCCCTCTCCGCCGCGGGGTTTGGCCAAATACCGGCTCACGCGCACATTGGCCAACAGCATGAAATCCTCGATCAGGCGGTTGGCCTCAAGCATGCGCTTGATCACCACGCGCAACGGCTTGCCGGTATCGTCCAATTCAAACTTGACCTCCTCCGTATTGAAGTCGATTCCACCTGCCTTGAAGCGACGAGCCCGCAGCTTTTCAGCCAGTGCCTTTAGGGTCTGTACCTCCTCAGCGTATTCGCCCTTGCCGGTTTCGATGCGTTCCTGCGCCTCGTGGTAGGCAAAACGGCGGTCGCTGTGGATGACCGTGCGGCCAAACCATTCCTTCTTAATGTTGGCATGTGCGTCCATTTCGAAAACGGCGCTGAATGCGAGCCGGTCCTCGTTGGGGCGCAACGAGCAAAGGTCATTGGAGAGCACTTCGGGCAGCATGGGAATCGTGCGGTCCACGAGGTAGACCGACGTGGCGCGTTGGCGGGCCTCCTCGTCCAGCAACGTTCCCGGCTGCAGGTAATGGGTGACGTCGGCAATGTGCACGCCCACTTCCCAGTTTCCGTTGGGCAGTTTCTTCAACGAGAGGGCGTCGTCGAAATCCTTGGCATCGACCGGGTCGATGGTCAACGTCGTCACATCCCGGAAGTCGCGGCGACGGGCCAATTCCTCCGCCGGCACTTCCCGCGGAATGGCCGCAGCAGCCGCCAATACGTGGTCGGGAAACTCGTATGGCAATCCGTACTCAGCAAGGATGGCGTGCATCTCCACTTCGTGGTCGCCGGGGCGGCCAAGCACTTCGACGACCCGAGCAGCCGGTGCGTCGGAAGGGTCGTCCCAGCTCAGCATTTCGATGATGACCTTCTGGCCGTCCTCAGCGCCGCCGAGGTTGTGCGCGGCAATGAAAAAGTTGGCATGCAGGCGTTGGTCCGATGGGTAGCCGAACGCATAGTCCCGGACGAGTTCAATGACGACGACGTATTGTTGGCGGGCACGTTCGACGATTCGGGCCACCCGGGGCGTGTGGCGACGGCCACGTCGGACCCAATCCACTTCGACCGTGTCTCCCCAAAACGCCGTGCCGGTGTACCCCTTCGGAATGGAGATTTCATTGCCGTCGGGCATCATCACGAACCCCCGGCCGTGCCGCGTGATTTGGATGGTGCCCACAGGGCGGTCGTTTCGCGGAACTTCAGCCAGGATGAACTTGCCACGGCCGAGCGATTCCAACCGGCCGACGCGCCCCATTTCCTCGAGGACTGTCATGATTTTGCGCCGCGTGTCGTGGTTCAAAATGCCCAATGTGCTCGCCACTTGCTTGTGGTTGAGGGGCTTGTTGGGCTGGCATTTGAAGACCTCGAGGATCTCTTTTCGCAGCTGACGGGGCGGGGTCCGTGGAGGCATGGCCACAAAGATGCTTCCAATCGCCGGGCATTTGCGACCTTTACAACCGCATGTCTACACGCAGTTATCAACGATGGGCGCCCGAGCATTGGGGCGAATACACGGTCATCGACTCCGGCGACGGGGCCCGGCTCGAACGGTTCGGCGACCTCATCCTCGACCGGCCCGACCCCGCTGCCGTGTGGTCTCGGCGCCTGGGTACCGATGCGTGGGACGAAGCCCATGCCCGGTTTGAACCCACCGGCCGCACCAAGGGCAACTGGGTGCCGTTGGACTCCGTGCCGGAGGGTTGGAACCTCAATTACCGGTCGCCGCGGTTGCAGCTGCGCTTCCACCTCGAAATGACCCGGTTCAAGCACGTCGGCATTTTCCCCGAACAAGCGGCCAATTGGGAGTACATCGCTGAACACCTGCAGCCCGGTGACAAATTCCTCAACCTCTTCGCCTACACAGGTGGCGCATCGATTGCAGCCCGGTCTGTGGGCGCTGAGGTGACCCACGTGGATGCCATCCGACAGGTGGTGGATTGGACCCGCATTAACATGGAATTGAGTGGCCTCGACGGCATCCGTTGGGTGGTGGAAGACGCCCTCAAATTTGCCCAACGCGAACAGCGCCGCGGCAACACCTACAAAGGCATTGTGCTCGATCCCCCGACCTGGGGCCTCGGTCCCAAAGGGCAGAAGTGGCGCCTTGAAGACAACCTGCTCAACCTGTGTGCTACCGTCGCGGACCTGCTGGAACCCGGCGGATTCATCGTTATGAATACGTACAGCGGTATTGCCCCCAGCGCCTTGGAAACTGTGTGGGAGCGCATCTTGCCTTCCGCCCAATTCGAAGCGGGCGAATTGTGCCTGCGCGGCAAGGACGGCCACTGGATTCCCACAGGCAGCCTCATCCGAATCACCTCCCAACCATGAGCGCAGAATCTCCCATGCTCGGCCTCCGATTGCCCACCGACCCGCGCTGGGTCAAATTGGTAGAGTCCAACATTTCCGAAATCCTGACGGACCACGCTTGGTGCGAGCAGAAAGCCGCATCCAATGCCATCAGCACCATCGTGCGCTACCCGGAATTGACCGACCTCGTCGAGGCGCTCACCGAGATTGCCCAGGAAGAGATGGAGCATTTCGGCATGGTTGTCGAGCGCATCAAAGAGCGGGGGTTCACATTGGGCTACGAGCGCAAGGACGACTACGTCGCAGATTTGGCTAAATTCATCAAACGCGGGGGCTCCCGGGAACAGCAGCTCGTTGATCGCCTGCTATTCGCCGCGATGATTGAAGCCCGTTCGTGTGAACGGTTTCGCATGCTTTCCGAAAAAATCGAGGATGCAGCCTTGGCGGAATTCTACCGCGAATTGATGATTTCCGAAGCAGGTCACTACACCACTTTCATCGCCTTCGCCCGCAAGTACGGCGGCAACGTCAACGTCGATGAGCGCTGGCAGCAATTCCTCGATCACGAAGCGGAGGTCATCCAGAATTACGGAAAAAAAGAGACGATGCACGGTTGAGGCGCGTTAAGTTCACGTCGTGACCCGCATATCCGTAAAATAACACTTCAGACCAAAGGCGTCGGCCTCTCCTTTTTGTCAATGGAAGAACGAGGGAGGGCTGTGCCTCCCTCGTTTCAAATTAATCTTCCAACACATACGGTATGGCCAGTCCTTTGGCGTTGCCTGACTCTGCTGGCGATGCAGAGGTTGCTGGCGCCGGATTTGTGCACCCTTTATCATTGGTAAACGCACTGATCCAGTACACATCACTTCGCAAAATCAAGCTGCCATCCGAGTCTGTGGTATTGGTCGGATGGTGCAAGAAGTGAACCGATACAGGAGCATCATAGTGGCCTTCGAACGTAAACTGCACCCCCCCGTCCAACGATGCCGGATTGCTCGGCAATACCAGATATTGCCCTGCAACGGTTGGGTAAGTTGACTCTTGAATGATGACGCTCAAGTCAGCCATTTCCGAGTTGCCTGCACCTGATATGCTCAAAGTGTCACGCCCTGTCCCGCTGGCCATGCCATAAATCGTTAGAATGTTACCGTTAATTACCGCCGATGCGAACGCATCAAGTGCGTTGTTCAATGAATAGCTCCATGTGCCGGTTCCACTGCCATCGTGCAGGGTATTCAGATTGAGCGTGACGGTTTCACCGTCACAGAACAACAGTGAATCCAGCGCTGCATAGTCCGCCCCACTGGCAAAGATGCACTCGGGGTTACCTCCATCATTGTAATTGTCAGCCAAAAGATTATCGCAATTGTCCGTGCTGTCCTCTACGTAACCGGATGGCGGTGTATCCGAACACAAATTATAAGTTGAGGACGCATTGCCCAAACCATCACCGTCTGCATCCTGATAATACGTCGTGGGATAAGAGCAGACTTCGTTTCCAGTATCGTCGAAGTTGCAGGCACTCGTATCCGTGCAGTTGTCGGTGTCGTCGCAGATGCCATCGCTGTCAACGTCCGTGCCGCTGCCAGCGCAAATACCGCACGCATCGTATTGGTTGCCGACGCAGTCGCAGTTGCCTTCAGGAATGCCGCTACCACCGCAAACACCACACTCGTCCAATTCAGCACAACTGCCATCATCGTCCGTCGCATCCGCATTGAAGTTGCACGCCGTAGTGTCTTGGCAACCAGCGATCTCAAACTCGTCGCATACGCCGTCGTCGTCCGCGTCATTCAGGCAGTTGCCGTCGCAGTCGTAGCCCGCTTCAGCGTAAGTGCAAGAACCGTCATCGTCCGTCGCATCCGCATTGAAGTTGCACGCCGTAGTGTCTTGGCAACCAGTGATCTCAAACTCGTCGCATACGCCGTCGTCGTCCGCGTCATTCAAGCAGTTGCCGTCGCAGTCGTAGCCTGCTTCGGCGGCGTACGTGCAAGAACCGTCATCATCCGTCGCATCCGCACTGAAGTTGCACGCCGTAGTGTCTTGGCAACCCGCGATCTCAAACTCGTCACATACGCCGTCGTCGTCTTCGTCATTCAAGCAGTTGCCGTCGCAGTCGTAGCCTGCTTCGGGATATTCACAAGATTCATTAATCACAAAGGAGACGATAAACCATGCCTCGTAATTACAGGCATTGATATCCGAGCAGTTATCCTCATCGTCACAAATGCCGTCGTCGTCCATGTCATTCAAGCAGTTGCCGTCGCAGTCGTAGCCCGCTTCAGCGTAAGTGCAAGAACCGTCATCGTCTGTCGCATCCGCATTGAAGTTGCACGCCGTAGTGTCTTGGCAACCAGCGATCTCAAACTCGTCGCATACACCGTCGTCGTCCGCGTCATTCAAGCAGTTGCCGTTGCAGTCGTAGCCCGCTTCAGCGTAAGTGCAAGAACCGTCATCGTCCGTCGCACCCGCATTGAAGTTGCACGCCGTAGTGTCTTGGCAACCAGCGATCTCAAACTCGTCGCATACACCATCGTCGTCCGCGTCATTCAAGCAGTTGCCATCACAGTCGTAGCCCGCTTCAGCGTAAGTGCAAGAACCGTCATCGTCCGTCGCATCCGCATTGAAGTTGCACGCCGTAGTGTCTTGGCAACCAGCGATCTCAAACTCGTCGCATACGCCGTCGTCGTCCGCGTCATTCAAGCAGTTGCCGTCGCAGTCGTAGCCCGCTTCAGCGTAAGTGCAAGAACCGTCATCGTCCGTCGCATCCGCATTGAAGTTGCACGCCGTAGTGTCTTGGCAACCCGCGATCTCAAACTCGTCGCATACGCCGTCGTCGTCCGCGTCATTCAAGCAGTTGCCTTCGCAGTCGTAGCCCGCTTCAGCGTAAGTGCAAGAACCGTCATCGTCCGTCGCATCCGCATTGAAGTTGCACGCCGTAGTGTCTTGGCAACCAGCGATTTCAAACTCGTCACATACGCCGTCGTCGTCCGTGTCATTCAAGCAGTTGCCGTCGCAATCGTAGCCTGTGTCGGCGTATTCACAAGATGCGTTATTAAAGAAGAAGAAAAACCATCCCCCCTCATAATTGCAGGCATTGGTATCCGTGCAGTTATCCTCATCGTCACAAATGCCATCGCTGTCGACGTCCACACCTGAACCGCCGCAAACACCGCAAGCGTCATTCATAGCACAAGCCTCCGTTGGATTCGCATCGTAGTTGCACGCCGTGGTATCAATGCACAGGTCAACATCATCACAGATTCCATCAGAATCGCTGTCTTCAATACAACTGCCACCGCACTCATCCAACGCATCAAGGACATTGCCCTCACAATCACATTCGCCCTCAGCAATTCCTTCACATGAACCATCGTCATAATCAGCGGCTGAACCATCATCGTAATTACACGCTGTTGGATCAGTACATCCGCCAACACATCCACCAGTATTATATGTTGCCGTTGAGCCGTCAAGACCCTCACCAAGCACTAGGGCGCCATCCGCTGTCAAACTCCACGATATCTCATCAGGATATGGATCCGTAACGAAAGATACCTGAACACAAGCATCCGGTGGAAGACAGAACACGTGGTTAGCGCTAAATCCGAAATCACAGCCCGTGAAAAGTACGTCACCGTCGGATAAAATGGTGTATCCTCCTCCGTCTTCACATAAAATACCGTCACCATAAGAATCATCAATGTTGAACTCATAGAGGACTTCATTGCAGAGAGCGTTGCCCTCGCAATCGTAACCCACAGCTGGCAAGTCACATGAACCATCGTCATAATCAGCGGCTGAACCATCATCGTAATTACACGCTGTTGGATCAGTACATCCGCCAACACATCCGCCAGTATTATATGTTGCCGTTGAGCCGTCGAGACCCTCACCAAGCACTGGGGCGCTATCCGCAGTCAAACTCCACGATATCTCTTCAGGATATGGATCCGTAACGAAAGATACCAAAACACAAGCCTCCGGTGGAAGACAGAACACGTGGTTAGCACTAGATCCGAAATCATCGCCGGTGAAAAGTACTTCACCGTCGGATGAAATGGTGTATCCTCCGCCACAGCAAATACCGTCACCATAAGAATCCTCAATGTTGAACTCATAGAAGACTTCATCGCAGAAAGCGTCGCCCTCGCAATCAACAAATTCATTCGCAGGATAAATACACGATGAAGCGCCTGTAACTGAAACCGAAATGCTGCCGCTCGAGCCTTCTAACAAGGTAAAATCCGTTTCATTGCCGGAAACGTCATCGGTGATGGTCAAGCCGTGACCATTCCAACCGTCACCTTCGCTGTCAAAACCATTGAAGTTGTATTCGCCTGCAGGCAAAACCACATTCGATCCTACCGCATCTTCCCAAGAACCAGAAAACAAAATGTCGTCAGATGCATTACTAATGCTCCACTCAATCTCTTCTCTGGACGACCAAGGTATACCGGACGATGTCCAAGTAAAGAACAATGCTCCGTCTAAAACAAGCTGCTGTGTCGCAGCGGGATCGTAATTGCAAGCTCCTGCATCAGTGCAACCATAAGTCACATAGTCACAGGAACCGTCGTCTTGTGTAGCATCCGGATCGAAGTTCATCGCACCGGGATCCATGCAACCGGACAAGTACTCACAAGACCCGTCGTCTTGTGTAGCATCCGCGTTGTAGTTCGAAGCATCCGCACTGGTGCAACCGTACAACAAAGCGTCTGCTTCAGAGCGTGGCTGGATTTTGTAGTTACCGAACGAGTAATCGAGCGGACCCGTTACCTGCCAGGTGCTTCCTGCCGTGACA